>CAWUUY010000478.1:0-8341 GCA_963924885.1 uncultured Burkholderiales bacterium
TTTAAAAACATATAGTTACGTGATACCCGCGCTTACGGCACACGCGCCGCGCGCCAGCGCTGTTCGTTAAGCTTCGGACCGATGCCGTACCGTACCACGCCTTCCATCACATCGCCACGCACGTCTCCCTCAAAACGGTAACTCACGTCGTCGTCGATCAGAACGAAACTCACACGTTCGCCCGACAACTTCGCTTCAAACGCCGGCAAAAATCCACCCTGCACGCGCACGCCGCCGCCAAGCACCTGATAACGCTGAGTAAGGTCCAGCAGGAACTCGCGGCCCCTGGTCATCGGCGCATCGATCCGCCACGCGCCGCCCACCTTCGCCGGTACCACGTACAGCATGTAGGTTTTGGAAATCTTTACCGTGAGATCCGGTTGCCACTGCGCAAAACCATAATCGTGCGTCACGATGCGCGTGCCGGGCCTCAATTCAGCGAGCAGCTTGGGTTCCAGCTTATGCACCAGCGAGGTCAGCAGATACATCGTCACCACGGTCGCGGGACGCAAATCCAAGGCAAAAATATCGCTGTGGCGAAATTCAGTGCGCTTTGCCACGCCCGCCTTGCGCGCGTTCTGCGTGCTGTCGCGCACCAGAGCTGCATCGATATCAATGCCGACGCCGCTCGCGCCGTAATCGCGCGCCGCCGAAATGACGATACGCCCATCGCCGGAACCCAAATCATAAACCACGTCCTGCGGCGTCACGCCCGCAAGCCGCAACATCTCATCGACGTTGCCGTGTGTGGAAGGAATATAGGGCGTGGGCACATCCAGCGTGGCGGCGCGCGCGGATGCAAACACACAGAACGCGCACAGCATTGCGAGGATGCGCACGCGCACCCCGCTACCTCGCCGTCACGCCGGGCTTCAGATCCGTCATGCGCGCTTCGCGCAGCTCGGTGCGCGTGGCGTTCCAGAGTTCCGCCGCGGTACCACTGCCGCCGCGGCGCATCTCGCCGCTGATGGCGTTATTAAAAACCTTGCCATTGAACTCATGACGCACCGGCTTGCCGCCCATCTCCAGCGTCACCGTAAAGCGGATGTGCTCGCCGGTGAGCACCGCCTCTTCAATCTTCGCGCTGCGTCCTCCAACCGACACCGTGCCGCTGATTTTTTGAAAGGCCTGATCGAGTTGCAACTCGAACGACCGCTCTACACTTTTGCCGTCCGGCCACACCCACTTGCCCGCAGTGCGCGCCGGCACCACGTAATACAACACCTTGCTTTTCTGATCGCGCCCCACGGGCTTACCCGGCGCATCCATTTCCAGTTCGATGTCTGGCGGCCATTCGCCAAAGCCGTAGTCGTGCGACACCAGCCGAGTGCCGGGCTTCAGCGCAAGGATGCGCGGACGCACCATCAGATTCACTTCGGGCAGCAGATAAATCGTCAGCACGTCAGCCTGCGTAATATCGGTTTCATGCAAATCGCGTTCATAAAACACCGCGCGGTTTGCCACGCCCATTTTCGCCGCATTGCGGTTGCTCAACGTCACCAGGGTTTTGTTCAGATCGACGCCGAAGCCGCGCGCGCCGTATTTTTTGGCGGCGGTAATGATCAGCCGGCCGTCGCCCGAACCCAGATCGACCAGATAATCCTTCGCCGTCACCTTGGCGATTTCCAGCATTTTGTCCACCACCACCTGCGGCGTCTGCACATAGGGTGTGTCGCCGTAATCCTGCGCGGCGGCGCGTGTGGGCATCGTCAGGCATGCCGCGATACAAACCCCTTGAATCAGCGTAATCAGCTTATTGCGCATCCGTTGTTTACCTTTCCCCGGTCCGTTGTGCGCGTGACGCGCTCCAGTCATATTGCCCATGCGTGCGGCTGCCCGACAGCGCGGCCGAGCCATTCATACTCTGGCCTTCCACCCGGCCTTTGAACTCATGCTTGACCGGCCCCTCACCCCAATCGGCGGACAACGAAAAACTGATTTCATCACCCGTCAATTTGACGTTTTGCAGCGGCGCGGCCCGTCCATTGACGGTGGCACTGCCGCTCACCACCTGAAACGTTTGCGCAAGCGTCACGGTGTACGCCAATGGTTTGCCGCGCAACGGGATATCCCAGCGCCTATTGCCGCCCACTTTCGCCGGCACCACCCAGAAATACACGTCGCTCTGCCCGCCCGTGCCGCCATATTTTTCCTTCACATCCAGTTTGACGAAGGCATCCGGCTTCCACTCGTCCATAGAAAAATCATGCGACACGATCCGCGTGCCGGGTTTCAGATCGAGCAGCTTCTGTCGCAATTCGAGATTCACGCGCGGCAGCAGATACATGGTGATCACCGTCGCCTGCGATAAATCGGTCTTGAACAGATCGCGCTGGTAAAACGCCACCTTGTCCTTGACGCCCGCTGTTTCGGCGTTGGCAACGGCCTCGGCCACGCGATTGGGATTGATGTCCACACCGAAGCCGCGCGCCCCGTGTTTTTGTGCGGCGGTGACCACGATGCGCCCGTCGCCCGAACCCAGATCGATCACATAGTCGCTGGTGCTGACTTTCGCCATTTGCAGCATGCGATCCACCACCTCTTGCGGCATAGGCACATAAGGTACCCGAGGCTCTTGCGCCCGCGCAGCGCCGGAAAGCAGCGAAATCGCCGCCAGCCACGCGCACGCCAAGCCTGCGCTCCTAAAGCGCGAAGTGATATGGAACATGATGGGAATTTCCTCCTGAGCCGACTGCGGCTGTGACCGTGAACAGCAGCGAGCGTTCCCATGAGGGTTCGGCCCCGACACGATGGCCGCCCGCCTATCGTTTATTGCGCAGCGGCTATGATAGATTCAAAGGTACCGATTATACCCGACACCCCTGACAACCCATGCTGCTACAAACCATCATTTTCATCTCTGGCGGCGCGATCCTCGCGCTGGAATTGCTCGCCTCGCGCGTGATGACGCCCTACTTCGGCGTCAGCCTCTACATCTGGACCGGCATACTCTCCATTACCCTGATCGCACTCTCGGCGGGCTACTGGGCCGGCGGCAAACTGGCGAACGCACGCGGCATCACCGCCGCATCGCTGATCGAGCTGTATGCATTGATGCCCGCCGTGGCCGCCATCAGCATCGTAGCGGCGTGCCTGATCTACCCATTCATGTTCGTGCCACTGGCCGGCTGGAGCCTCGTCGGCGGATCGTTCATCGCCTGCCTGCTGCTGCTGGCCATACCACTGGTCGCGGCCTCGTCGATGAATCCGCTGCTGGTGGCGATACGCGTTCAGCAAAGCCGCTCGCCGGGCCATAGTGGTGATAGCGGCGCGGGACAGGTTTTTTTCGTCAGCACCCTGGGTTCCGTCGCCGGCGTGCTGATCACTGCCTTCGGACTGATTCCGTTTTTCAGCAACTACGATTCCGTGTTGATCGTGGCCGCCGTGCTGGCGCTGCTCAGTATCGCCATCGTGGCGATGCCGCCGCCCGAACTCAAACGGCGCGGAGTGATCGGCGCCGCCGCCGGGTTCGCGTTAATCGCGGCCCTGCTGCTGCTGTGGCAGGCCGACGCCTACACCGGACGCAAAGGCCCGATCAGCCACTTCGGCAAACAATGGTATGTTGAGGCAGAGCTACGTTCGTTATTCGGCACCATAAAAATTCTCAAACACGAGCCTGATCCCGACGGCCAATACTGGCGCATTTATTTTCAGGATGGCCTGACGCAAAATGCCGTCGAATCCAGCGGTCGCGCCCGCTCGTTCTACAACTACGCGCTGGATGCGCTGGCAGCGGCCAGCGCGCCCCACGCGCGCAGCGCTGTCGTGCTCGGCCTCGGTGCGGGCATGACCCCGGCGCGGCTGGCCGCGCGTGGTATCGCCACCGAAATCGTCGAAATCGATCCGGCGTCTTTACAGGCCGCACGGCGCTTTTTCAAGCTGGATGAAAAGAAAACCCCAGTGCATCACGCCGACGCGCGCACCTTCGTCCATGCCTGCCCGCGCACCTACGACGTGGCGGTGATCGACCTGTTTCACGGCGACGGCACACCAGACTATTTGATTACCCGCGATTTTTTTCGTGACCTGAAGCGCTGCATCGGCGACAAGGGTATTGCCGTATTCAACACCTTCGCTGATCTGGAAAACCCGGTGAGCTACGCGCATCTGCTGGTCACGCTGCGCTCGGAGCTGCCCCACCTGACGATTTACCGTCCTGCTTCCGTCGGCGCGACCCACACCAACAGCTTCATCGTCGCCAGCGCCACCCCGCTGCCAGCCCTCGTCAAAGTCAATATGGACGACATGCCCACCCGCCACGAAAGCACCCTGTGGGACATGCTCGCAGCTCCGATGAAACTCACGCCTGAACTATTCGCCGGCGGAAAAATCATTACCGATGCGCACAATCGCGTGGCGCTGGATCTGGCTTACGCGCAGCAGATCTACCGGCAGGCCGTGGTGGGCAATACGCCGCCGGCGTTTTTGTTGAATTGAAGATTGCGGATGCGAGAAAGCTGAGGTGCAATGGGATAGTGAAACATCCGACCATCCCGCCCTTAGACACACTCCGTCCTTATCGCGGAACGTCACTCCGATACATCTGGCGGCATATGACCGGTGCGTATCCAGGAGAGGAGGCCTTGATGGCCATGATTTCCATGCCGACGAAGCCGTGCTGGGTGAACGCCATGCATGAGTCCCAGCGGATTCCGCTTGCGCCGGTGACTGTCAAGAGTGGAGTCTTCGTTTCTTCCGCGTATTGCTTTACCCTAGAGTACTGCGTGTAGGAGCGGGGCTCGTTCCGATGATGCACCCACAGGACAGGGATGTCGACTTGCCTGACGTCGGCGACGCGCACTCCGGACCCTGCGGATGATGGCGTGATCACGGAGGCGGTGAGCGCGACCCGATTTGCGGGTGGCGATACCATTCGTGCCGCGTTTACAGCGCTCACCGAACCCTCGCTGTTGCCGATGAAAGTACAGTCGAGCGCACCGAACTTCTTTGAGACTGCATCAACGACCGCCCTGACATCGCCCCCCCGTAGCGATCGGAGGTGTGGTACGAATGCCAGAAATTCAACTGGTGGTCGCTCGGGGCATCAATTATCAACGTGAGAAAACCGTCCTCGATGAATTGCCGACGCACTCTGACCAGAAAGTTTCCGCCTAGACCAAATCGGATTGCGCCGCCTTCCACCCTCAGGTTCATATAACCAGGCGAACCCGGGAACAGCGCGATGGCGTGGGTGAACTTCGTCGCGCCCGGCTGGTGCGTGACGAGCGCCGAGATCGAGCGGCCCGGCAGCTGCGCGACAATCACCTCGTTCGTCAGCGCTGCGTTGGGATCGACGCTTTGCGCGTCCGCCGTTTGCGCCGAAAAGATCAGCACGGCAGCAAATACTACTAATCCATGAATTACCCTTTGGAACCAAACAATAATAACATGAACAAATTCATTGGACCGCAATCATTCGCGGCGGCAAGCGGTAATTCCATTCGCCGTGAAACGCATCGCGCTTGATGGCAAGAGCGGCGTGTTCCTCGTCAGAGATTTTGATCCCCTTTGCGTAAGTGTTTTCATCAATGCCCGCTTTGATGCGCAAGCCGTGTCGCGTGGTTGTGCTACCAATCAGATTGACGATGACCTGCTGGCTGATCAAGAGGCGGCCGCGCCAATTGGCGGTGATGTGGCAGAACATACGGTGCTCGATCTTGTTCTACTTGCTGGTACCCGACGGGAAATGACAAACCTGGATCGTTAGCTGCAACTCGTCAGCGAGTTTCTGCAATTCTCTGTGCCACAGCCGTATTCGGTAGCCATTGCTGCGACCGCAGTCCGCCGTGATCAGCAGACGACGCGCACGCGGGTAGTTTGCTTGGCCCATTTCACGCCACCAGCGCCGTATGCTTTGCACGGCAAACTCGGCCGTGTCGTGATCAATGCCGATATTCACCCAGCCCGTGTTGGCCGTCAGATCATAAACTCCGTAGGGCGCAACCTTACCCAATTCAGGATCGATGAAATCATGAACCCGCACTTTCTCCGGTGCGCCCTTGGGTTGCCATTCGCGCCCAGCGTTCTTGAAGTCACCGATCAGTTCTTTCTTCTTGGTATCGACGGAAATCACCGGATCACCTGCCGCCTGAAATTCGCTGACGCTTTGCGCGATAAAGCGAAATTGCGCATCTCGATCTTCATGCTGCTTACCTTCCCGCGTCTTTCGAGTCGATTGCAAGCTGTAGTCCATCTGGCTCAGCAGATCACACACCGTGCGCTGGCTGACTTCGTGCCCCTGCTGCTTGAGTTCTTCCGCCAAGCGGTAGGTGCTCTTGCAAGTCCAGCGCAGCGCAGACATCGGATCGCCACGCGATGTTGGCTCGACCAAGGCGTCAAGGTCGCGCAACAGGTTGGTATCTTTTTCCGTGAGTTTCTTTCGACCGCCTCCTGCGGCACGAATACGTACAGGGCTTTCCTGTTGGCTCGCGGACAACGCAACTTTCAGCTCAGCAAGACCCGCGTATATCGTCGTACGGGACATGCCGGTTGCCTTGGCTACAGTGCTCACACCCCCGTGCCCCAAGCTGCGCGCCTCGGTCGCAGCCCACAAGCGCAGCGTCGCTTCGTCCAGGCGCCTGCTCAGCGCTTGATACTTTGCTTCGATTATCGTTACGTAATCCACGACCTCGTCATAGCGACATCGACCTCGATGTACAAGTTATACTTGCTTGCCGCCTTACCTCCGTGCGACTAATAGATCAGGTCGCACACGCATCCGCTACAGACATTACAGCCTCAGCACGGAACACATATGTTCATTGGATCAAGGCATTTATTCATTTCATAAGCTATGCCATCCGCGCAAGATGGGCAAGTCTGAGATCGAGGCTTTTCTGAGGTAGCAGACTTCACTACTTCGCCACCCCCAACTCCCCCAGCACCGTTTTCGCCAGCGCGTATTCGCCTTCAAGGTATTTGCCGAACTCGCGGCTGCGCAAATGCAGGCGGGTGACATCGCCGTCGTCTATGCCTTTTTTCCACTCCGCGCTGTCGCTCATTTTTTCCAGCGCGTCGTCCCAGAAGGCGACTTGCGCTGGCGTCAACCCGCGTGGCGCGACAAAACCCCGCCACGCGGCGATGCCCGCGCTGCTAATGCCCTGCTCGCGGAATGTCGGCACGTTGGAAAGTACGCCGGTCATGCGCTGTGCGGCGGCGATGCCGATGACGCGCACCTGCCCCGATTGCAGCAGCGGTAGCACCGAGCCCGCCGACGACACCATCACCTCCACGTGACCGCCGAGCATGGCGGCGATGGATTCGCCGCTGCCCTTGAACACCACCACTTTCATCCGACGCGGATCGACGCCCGCCGCGCGCACCGCCGCCGCCGCGGTGAGATGCGGCTGGCCGCCGCGCGCGGGCATGGCAAACGAAATGGATTCCGGGTCGGCTTTCATGCGCTCGGCAAGATCGGCCATGTTTTTGATCGGCGATGCGGTCCGCACCGCGAGTACGCTGCTCTCGATTACCAGCAGCGCCAACGGCGTGAACTCCGTGTAGCGCAGCTTGCTGATGCCGTTCAGCTCGTTGGTGAAAAGCGCCGGATTACCGAGCAGCACAAAATGCCCGTCGCCCGCCTGCTGATGAACATGCAGCGCCGCCAGCGTCTGATTGCCGCCGGTGCGGTTCATCACGGTCGCGGGCACCGGCAACCACTTCCGGTCTTGCAGGATTTTCTGCGCGAGCCGGGTGATGCGGTCACTGTTGCCGCCCGCCACGGTCGGCACGGTGAATTCCACCGGCTTGTCAGGGCGCCAGGCCGGCTGGCCTTGGGCCGCGGATGCGGTGAAAGCGAGCAACAGCGTAGCGGGCAGTCTGCGCATGCTCCACATCGAAATCTCCCTCTAATATCAGCGGGCCGGCTGCGGCGGTATCGCTGCGGCTGATGTCCTGCTTGAGGGCGCCGGGTTGACGCCTTCGCTATTCAAATCAGTTTGCCGCGATACCCGCGTCCTTAATCACTTTCGCCCACTTGTCGAATTCGGACTTCAGGTATTGGCCGAACTCCTCCGGCGTGCTGGTGCGCAAATCGAGGCCCTGATTCGACAGCGCCTGTTTGACATCGGCGGCTTGCAGCGCTTTGACAATCTCGGTATGCAATCGCTTGATGATCGCGGGCGGCGTGCCGGCGACGGTGACAAAGCCGTACCAGTTGTCCGCCTCATAGCCTTTTAATCCGGTCTCGGCGACCGTCGGCAGATCAGGCAGCGCACTGGAGCGTCGCGCCGTGGTGACCGCCAGCGCGCGTATCTTTCCCGCCTTCACCTGCGGCACTGCGGTCGCCGCTGACGAAAACACCACCTGCAACTGTCCGGCGATGAGATCCACCATCGCAGGC
>CAWUUY010000479.1:0-2553 GCA_963924885.1 uncultured Burkholderiales bacterium
GTCCTTGCGAGCGCGATGAATTCCTTCACGTTGCGCGCCGGCAGCGACGGATGGATCAGTAGCACGAAAGGCGAGGTTTCGATCAGCGACACCGACGTGAAGTCGCGCGTCACGTCGTAGGTGACATTCGCGTTGACAAAACGTGCGCCGGTGACTGAACTGCCCGCGAGCATCAGGGTGTAGCCGTCCGCCGGTGATTTGATGACGAACTGATGCCCGATCAAGCCGCCCGCGCCGGGCCGGTTATCCACGATGAACTGCTGCCCCAGCAGCTCGCCAACCTTTATGGTCACCAGCCGTGCGTAGAAATCGTCACCGGAACCCGCGCCGCCGGCGACGATGACGCGCACGGGTTTGGCGGGATACGTTGGCGCTTGCGCGCCCACATGGCCATGACAAAACACCGCCAAGGCGGCGGTCGCCAGCAGGGGATTCGGTGATTGACGCATCGGTCGTCTCCGTGAGTTCGCGGATGCATTCGCGGTTGCAGCATGCTGGCCGCAACCGTAACACGGCGCATTTTCGCATGCTAGACTGCCTCCGCCCGAATTGAATGTGAGCCTGAAGGAGAACGGGAATGACCACTGCCCAACTGCAAAAATTCACTATCACCGTGTATGAGCCGATCGCCGCCGAAGGCATCACGCAGGACAGGCTCGCGCCGCGTATGGAAACACTCGACGGCAAACTGATCGGCCTGCTCGACAACACCAAGGATCTGGTCGATGTGCTGCTCGACGAGGTGAGGGTGTTGCTGGCGAAGGATTTCCCGACCGCACGATTCAAATATTTTCGCAAGGATTCGGTGAGCGGCGCGCCGCCAGGCCTGATGGAACAGGTCGCCGCGTGCAACGCGGTGATCACCGCCGTCGGCGATTGAGGGTCGTGTTCGTCGTGGAGTGTCCGCGACAGCATGGCACTGGAAAGAAAAGGCGTGCCCACCGCCACCTTTATCACGGATGCGTTCGCCACCTACGCGCGCGGGCTGGCGCGCATGCAAAAAATGGAAGCGTTGCCCGAGGTGGTGATTCCGCATCCGATTGCCGCGCGCCCCACCGATGAGCTGCGCGAAAAAGTGCGCAAGGTACACGCCGAGGTGAAAGCGGCGCTGCTGATTCAGGGTTGAACCGCATGTCCGCCACGCCCAAACCACGACCCGCCCAGCCGTTTGAAGTCGAGGATACGCTCGAACACATCTTCGAATTTTTCGACGACTGCTACGACAAGGGCTGGACCGATGGCCTGCCGGTGTATCCACCGACCAAGCGCATGCTCGAACGCATGCTCGCCTGCACCGACCGCGCGCGTGACGAGGTGGTTGGCGTGATCCCGCCGCTGAACGGCGCGGCGACAGTCGAAAAAATCGCCATCAACGCCATCATGGCGGGCTGCCGGCCGGAATATCTGCCGGTGATTATTACCGCGATAGAGGCAATGGTGCATCCCGACTACAACCTGTATGGGCGGCAGACCACCACGCATCCCGGCGCACATCTTCTGATCGTGCATGGCCCCGTGCGCAAGGAGCTGGACGTGAACTGCCGCGCGGGCGTGTTGGGCCACGGCTGGCGCGCCAACGCCACCCTGGGGCGCGCGCTGCGGCTCATCATGATTAACATCGGCGGCAACAAGCCCGACGTCACCGACATGGCCACGCACGGCCACCCCGGTAAATTCACTTACACGATGGGCGAGGACGAAGAAAACAGTCCGTGGGCGCCGCTGCATGTGGAACGCGGCCACGCGCGCGAGGTGAGCGCCGTGACCATGCTTTGCGCAGAAGCGCCGCACAACATCAACGATCAAAAAAGCAAAACGCCGCACTTGTATCTGGGCTCGGCAGCGTCGGCGATGTCGCATCTGGGCGCGAACGGACTGTATCGCTCCGGCCTGAAAAGCGAGCAGATGCTGGTGATCCCGACGGAAACCGCGCAGTGGCTGCACGATCACGGCTGGTCGAAGGCTGACGTGAAACAGTGCCTCTTTGAACAAGCGCGCCAACCCGTGCACAAAATGCGCGACCGCGGCGGCTGGGACATGTCGCCGCTGCCGAAATTCGTCGATATGACCGACGGCAATGCCATGGTGCCCATAGTGCCCAGCGCGAACGACCTCATCATCGTGGTGGCCGGCGGACATCAGCGGCATATGAATTTCATACCGACATCGGGTTACAACCTGAGCGTGACGCGCGCGATCACGCGTCGCGACGGCACGCCGGTCGGTTCGCTCAAAGAGATCACGTCATGATGCTGGACATACGCAACGCCATCATCGCGTGGAAGTGTTGCTACGTAAGTATTGGTTTTTATTGAATTTTTATGGCTGCATTTCCAGCTTGGCTTCGCGAATAACCTTGCCGTAACGCGCGATTTCGCTCTTTATGAAATCGCCGAATTGCTCCGGCGTGGTGGTTTTCGGCTCGAAGCCGCCGCCGACTAGACGATCGCGCGCGTCGGGTGCGGTGACGGCCTTGGCGATTTCCGCGTTGAGCCGCGTGATGACGTCGCGCGGCGTGTTGGCGGGCGCGAGCACGCCGTACCAACTGGTGAC
>CAWUUY010000480.1:0-5852 GCA_963924885.1 uncultured Burkholderiales bacterium
TCGAGATGCGCTGAATGCGGCGGCTGGCCCTGCACGGCTTCGAGTTCGACCAGCGGCACAATGTTCATCACCGATACGTCGTGCATTTTGCTGTCGGTAAAGTCGGACGCCACCACCGCGTGCCCGCGCAGCGCCAGCGCGATGCAAAATGGCAAGCTGAATTTGCCTTCGAGCGGTGTGCGCGGTGCCAGCTTGCCGGCGGTAATGAGCGCGTTGGGATGCACCTTCGCTCGCACACGTTTGATCGCGCGCCCCGCGATTTTCGCGGCCAGTGCGCGGGCGGCCTGCGTGGAAGCCTGCGTCGCGCGGCAACTGGCGTAGGGTTTGAAGCCGTTGGTGAGGATTTCCCAGCTTCGTTCAAAATTTAGCGGCAGCGGTTCGACCTCGTGATTCTGTATGAACACATCGAGCAGCGTGGCGCCGTGGGCTTGTTTCTGACGCGGGGTTTTATCCAGTTCGCCCAACTCATACAAATGCGTCGCCGCGACAAAACCATCCGCCGCCAGTTGCGCGGCGAGGATGCCGTCCATCGCGGCCTTGCCCGCGTGAAGCGGCTTGCCGTGCGTGCCGAATGAGCCGACCAGCCCGCCTGCCGTAGTGGCGGCCACGCCAAGCGCGTGGCTGATTTGTGTTTCGTTTAAACGCATCAGTACGCACGCTGCCGCTGCCGCCCCCGCGCGGCCCACTACCGAGGTCGGATGCAGGCCGCGCCGTTGCAGGCTGCGCCCGACGCCTGTCGTATAGCCGCCGCCGAGTTTGCACATCACCTCGTAGCCGGTGACAAACGCCGCCAGTGTAGTTCGCTCGTCAATGTCGTGATGTTCTGCCAGCGCCAGCGCGGCAGACCAGCAGCAGGCGCTTGGGTGCCCCGCGCCACCGGGATGTGTGTCGTCGTAATCCATCGCGTGCGCCATGGTGCCGTTGGCGAGTGCGGCGAGCGCGGGCGTGGTTTGCGTGCCGATGAAGATGCGTGCGTTGCCCGCCGCGTTCCAGCGTTTGATGGTGGCGCGCACCGGTTGCACCGGCGCATCGTTATGCGCGCCAACAGCGACACCCAGAAAATCCACCAACGCGCGCTTGGCGGCATCGATAATCTCGCCGGGAAATTTGCGCGTGGCGGCGCCAGCGATGTAATCGGCGAGTTGTTGATTACGCACAGCCTGCGCCATGTAATATTACGTAACTATTTGTTTTTAATTGGTATTTTATGACCCTCAATCGCTCTCAGTAACTCTGCGGCGCCTCGCGCAGAAACACCGGCAGGTCGGTCACCGGCGGGCGACAGCCCGGCACGGCGTACATCATGTCGCCGACAAAGCCGCGGTGATACGCGGTGTGGTGATACAGATGCAGCAGCATCTCGGCTTGCGACATGCTGACCACGTTGCCGCCGATCAGCGTGATGGGCCGACGATCGGCGAGGGTTACGTCGGTTTGTTTGTCGCTCCATTGTTCGTACCATTGGTCGATGTCCTGCTGTTGTTTCCACCAGGCGTCCAGCGCGGGCGAGTCGGGCGAGTTGCGCGCGCTCATGCCGTGATCGCGGCATTCCAGGTGCGCCTGCCAGATGAGATCGATGATGTAAATATGATTCATCGTATGCACCATGTTCTTGAACAGGCTCTTGCGCTCCTTCAAGGCCTCGCCGGGCGGCAGCGCGGCGAGGGCGTCGTGCCATACCTTGTTCGACCAGGTGTTGTAGCGCGTGAGCATGCGGGCGGTTTTGACGGGGATCATGGCGGGGTTCTCCGGTTGAAAGTAACCGGCATCATAACGAATTTAGCCGGCCGGGTGAGCTCAAGGCGCGTACTACGTACGCTACTCGGCACGAATATTCGCCGCGCGCACGATCTCGGCGTAGCGCTTCATTTCGCCTTGCACGAAGGCGCGGAACTCCTCCGGTGAATTCGCCACCGGCTGAAAACTGACGGCCTCCATCAGCGCGCGCATTTTCGGCGCCTGCAAGGCTTTGCGCGCCTCGGTGTTGAGGCGCCGCACGATGTCCATCGGCGTTTTGGCCGGGGCGAACCAGCCGTGCCAGGTGAAATCCACCACCATGTCGGCGATGCCCGATTCGGTGAAGGTGGGCACGTCGGGCGCCGCCGCCAGCCGTGTTTGCCCGGTGAAGCCGATGGCGCGCAGCCGGCCTGATTTGACATAGGGCATCGCCGACGGCGGCGGCACCAGCAGCATCTGCACCTCGCCGGTGATGAGGCCGGTATAGGTTTCGTTGCCGCCTTTGTACGGTACGTGCTGTAGCGGGATGCCGATACGTTGGCGGAACATTTCAGAGGCAAGATGCAGCGTGTTGCCGGCGGGCGGCGAGCCGTACGACAGCGGTTTTGATTTTGCCAGGGCAATGAACTCCTTGACGCTGGCAACGCCCAGCGTGGGCGACACCAGCAGCAGATAGCCGCCCGAATTGCCGATCTGGATTACCGGCATAAAATCGCGCAGCACGTCGTAGGGCAGATTTTTGTACACCAGCGGGTTGATCACAAAGGCGGGCGGTGTATGCAAGAGCGTATGCCCGTCGGGTGACGCCTTGGCGACGATTTCCGCGCCGATAATGCCGTTGGCGCCGGCGCGGTTATCGATGATGACGTTTTTGCCGAGCTGTCCGTCAAGCTGGGCGGCGATGCCGCGCGCGATCACGTCCGGGCTGCCGCCGACGGCGAAAGGTATGACGATGCGTATTGGACGATGGGGGAACGTCTGCGCGGCGGCTGTCGCTGCCGCGGCGAGTAACCCTGGAAACAACAACCCCATGATCCGCATCGGCCTTGCTCCGGGCGGCGTGTCTGCTCTACTTACTCCAGCGGCTCGAACTTGCTCGGCCCCATGCCATAAAAATAGAGCACCGTGCCTTCTTCCTTCGTCAGGCCGAAGTGTCCTTGATTCGCCGGTTCGGTGAACCACGTGCCCGCCGTGTGGCGATGCAGCTTGGTTTCGTCGTATTTTTCGCCATAGCCGATGTAATGCACGCCTTCGATCACCATGGCGTAACGCGCATCGGGATGCTTGTGCGCGAGCGCCTGGCTGTGCGGCGGCCATTTGGTGGCGTAGATGTACGGCCCTGGCTTGTTCGGGTGCCCCAGCAGATAGGCGTTCTGGCGGCCGGAGTTATTGGTTTCCCATTTCATTTCCGATAGCGGTGTTAACTCGACGCCGGGCGGCAGTGCGGCGGGCTTGGTGTTTTGATCCACGATGGCTCTCCTTGTCGTTGGTTACTGCGGCTCCATGCCGGCGGCCTTGGCCACCTTGCGGTAACGCTCGATTTCCCTCGGCAACAGATCGGCGAGTTGCTGCGGCGTGGCGATCCAGGCTTCCGCGCTTTCCTGTTCGAGAAATTTTTTCATCTCCGGACCCGCCAGCACTTTGTTGATGGCAGTGTTAAGCAAATTCAGGCGGTCGGCGGGGATGCCCGCCGGCGCGAAGATCGCCCACCACAATTCATATTCATAACCGGGCAGGCCCGATTGCGCGATGGCGGGCATGCCCGGCAGCAGCGGCGACGGCTTGGCGCCGCTCATGCCCAGCGCGCGCACGCGACCGGCGCGCAACTGCGGATTGACCGCGGCGGGGCTGGCAATCACCACTTCGACTTCGCCCGATGCCACCGCCGTCATAGCCAGCGAGATGCCTTTGTACGGCACGTGGATCATCTTGGTGCCGGCGGCGAGATCGAACAACGCGCCGGAAAAGTGATTGTTGCCGCCGATGCCCGATGAACCATAATTCAGTTTGCCCGGATTTTTTTTCGCAAGATCGACGAACTCGCGCACGGTTTTTACCGGCAGCGACGGATGCACCACCAGCACCAGCGCCGACTTGCCGATTCCCGCCACCGGCACGATGGCGCGCGCCGGATCAAACGGCAGCTTCGCGCGGATCGCCGCCGTGCCGGTGTACGACGACGTGTGGCCGAGCAACGTATGCCCGTCGGGTTCGACCTTGGTGATTTGCTCGGTGCCGATCATGCCGGAGGCGCCCGGACGATTATCGATCACGATGTTGCGGCCCAGCGCTTCGGACAGACGCGCCATTACCGCGCGCGTCATCACGTCGATAGACCCGCCCGCCGCGTACGGCACCACGGCTTGCATATTGCGGGAGGGGAAGGATTGCGCGGCAGCCGTGCCGGCGATCATGCCGCAGGCTGTCATGGTGGATAGTATGTAAGTATTTGTTTTCATTGAATAATATTTATGGGTCTGCGTGAACAAAACGATGCGGCGATACACGCCATTTTAACGGCTTGTATTGTGTCACCATAATCGCTGTATGTGTTGGCCCGAAGCAGATGGAGGAATACCGATGCGGCATTACCCCAAGCATAAAAGTCTCGTGGCGGCCTGCGCCCTGGTTGCTTGCGTCGGCGCGCAAGCGCAAGGCACATGGAAGCCCGATCGCCCGGTGGAAATCATCGTCACCTGTCAGCCCGGCTGCGGGCCGGACATTGCGGCGCGCACTTTTCAAAAAATTTGGCAGGACCACAAAATCGTACAGGCGCCCACGGTGGTGGTGAACAAGGCCGGCGGCGGCGGCGCGGTGGCGTATTCGTACATTCAGCAAAAGCCCGGCGACGCGCACGCCATGGTGTTGTCGGGCGCGGGCGCGGTGGTGAATTCCATCAGGGGGCGCGGCGTCGGTTACAAAGACATCACGCCGGTGGCGATGATGGCGGCGGAGTATGTCGGTATCGCGGTCAAGCCGGAGTCGCCGTTCGGCAGCGGGCGCGCGTTGCTCGATGCGCTGAAAAAAGATGTCAATGCCGCTACCTTTGGTGTAGCCAACAGTCTGGGCAACGCCAATCATCAGGCAATCGCGCTGGCGCTCAAGATGGACGGCGTGCATCCGGCGAAAGCCAAAGTGGTGGTGTTTCAGTCGGGCGCCAACGCCATCACCGCGCTACTGGGCGGCCATGTGCAGGTCACGCCCGCGTCGGTCGGGCTGTGGGTGAATCCGGTCAAGGCGGGGCAGGTAAGGTTGATTGCCGTGACGTCACCCAAGCGCATGAGCGGTCAGTTCGCGGGTGTGCAGACCTGGCGCGAACAGGGCGCGGACGCAGTGGTGTCGGTGTGGCGCATGATCACCATGCCGCCCGGACTGACCCCGGCGCAACTGGCGTTCTGGCAGGACGCGCTGCGCAGGACCACTGAAACGCCGGAGTGGAAGCGTGATCTAGAAACGAATCACCAGACCGACGAATTCATGGCGGGCCGCGAGCTCGCGCAGGGACTGGACGC
This sequence comes from uncultured Burkholderiales bacterium, assembly GCA_963924885.1. GTDB lineage: Bacteria > Pseudomonadota > Gammaproteobacteria > Burkholderiales > SG8-41 > UBA5216. Next base: position 5,250 of record CAWUUY010000480.1, read on the forward strand.
GCTGTATGCGCAACTCAAGGCCTTGCTGACGGATCTGGATCTGGCGAAGGGTGCCGCGAAGTAGCCACTTGCCGTGGGGCTCATGGCACTGTGGCATGATGCGCTTCGCTGGCGCGTGGCGCCATGGTTTGACAATTAGACGCCAGCATCAACGGAGGAGTATTCATGCCGATACCAGCATCACGTTTGATTGCGTTGGCTAGCCTGTTTTTTATTGCGACCGGCACGGCGCACGCACAACCCTACCCCACCAAGCCGGTGCGCTTCATCGTAGGCTTCGCGCCCGGCGGGGGCGTGGATATTACCGGACGCGTGGTCGCGCAGAAAATGAGCGAGCTGTGGGGGCAAACCATGGTGGTGGACAATCGCGGGGGCGCGGGCGGTACCATCGGCAGCGACATCGCTTCCAAGGCGCCGGCCGACGGCTACACGCTGCTGTTTTGCGGCATCTGGTCGCATGGCATTGCACCCTCGCTCTACAAAAAGCTGCCGTACGATCACTACAAGGATTTCGCGCCGGTGTCGACGATCGGCACCACGCCCAACGTACTGGTGGTCAACCCGGCGGTGCCGGTGAAATCGGTGAGTGAATTTATCGCCCAT
>CAWUUY010000481.1:0-5789 GCA_963924885.1 uncultured Burkholderiales bacterium
GGGTCGTTCAGGCCCTTATCCGTTTTCATGTAGCCGAGATGGCCCAGCACGATGTCCACGGGGAAATCCGCAAACGTGCGATCCATGTCGGGGAATTCATCGCAGTGCATGAGGAACTCCATGTGCCAGTCCAACGGCGCAATGCGTTTGGCGAGCGCGGTCAATTGTGCCATCGGCAGCGTACCGGGCTTGCGGTCTTTGACATCAACGATGTTCACGCGCACGCCGCGCACGCCGGCGGCGTTGAGCGTGGCAAGCTCGGCGTCGGCGATGTCGTCATCGACCACGGCAACCCCTCTGAACGCGCCGCCACCCACGCGCATGGCTTCGAGCATCACTGTGTTGTCGCTGCCGTAGACGCTGGGTTGCACCAGCACCGCGCGCTCGACCCCCAGTGTGGCTAGCATTTTTTGATACTCGGTCAACAAACAATCGGGCGGTGTGTACACACGCGCGGGCGAATAGGCGTACTTGGCAATGGGGCCGAGGATGTGCGCATGCGTGTCGCAAGCGAGTTTCGGCAGGGTGATTTTGGGTTTGCGCGGATTAAAATCCGGTGGCGCGCACGGCGGCGCGCCGGGTGTGACGGTGTTCATGGATATGGGATTTACAGGAAGGTTGAACCGGGCGTGAGCATATCACAGGGCGTCGATTCGCTCATCTAGCGACGAAATAAAAAGTCAATAAAAACAGGTACTTATATTATTTTAGGCGATGCGGTACATTCGACCCACAACGCGCGGATAAAATTCTCACCGACCCCACGCAACCTTCCGGATTTCCTCATGCCCTTCCATCGTTTTGAAAATTTCAAGGTGCATCACCTGAACCCGCATCTGTCCACCGGCGAAGGCCCGGTGATCGAGGGCGAGTACATGTACTTTCGCATCGTCACCAAAAAAGCGGGCACTGGCTCCACGTTGCACTATCATCCGAACGAGCTGATGGCGTTTCCGCTGACTGGCAAGATTAATGCCGTGGTCGGGCGCGAACGGCGCATCGTAGAGCCCGGCACTTTCGTTCATATGCCGCCGTATGCGCGGCACGGCTTTACCGCGTGCGAGGACGGCAACCTCACCTACCTCTACATCAAGGATCGCACCTGGACTCTGATCGGCGCGGCGCAGGATGAGGCGCTGCCCGATCAAGCACGCTCGGCCACCGAGGTCGCGCGTGACTTTGCCGCCGGCAAATACCCCGGCGAGAAAAAAGAGGCGGAGAAATCACAGGCCATACTCGATGGCTTGGGCCGCTGCTACTACCCGATGATAGACGTACTCGACGCGCCTGCGTCGTCAGGCCATCATGAGCAATGGGTCGAAGGCACGAACCTCGCGTTCGGCTTTGTGGAGTCACCCAAGGGCCACGTCGATGCGGTGGATAAAGCGCCACATGAATATTTCACCTACGTGATTCAAGGCGAAATGGATGCCGAAGTGAACGGCGAGAAAAAACACGTGGTCGAAGGCGATGTGATACAGATACCGCGCGGCGCATCGTACCGCTGGACAGTGACCCAATCTGTGCGGCACGCGGGCGTGAAATCCATGCCGGCGGTGGAAGCGCATATCGATAAACATGGCGTGGCGGATAACTGGCGCGGTTGAGCAAACCCACAAGCGTCATTCCCGCGCAGGCGGTAATCCATAACGCCGCGCCATATGGCACATTGCATGGATTCCCGCCTGCGCGGGAATGACGTGGGTGGTGTTGAACGCCGCCAACGAAGGATAAACCGTATTCAAGGGGCAACATGCAACAACAACGACGCAAACTAACCCTCACCCTGCTGGCCGGTATTTCCGGCGCAGCGAGCCTGCCCACCCGCGCGCAACAGGCCAAGCCCGCCGAAGCGCCCGCGATGGCGCCGCCGTCCGGCACGCGTGACACTATCGTCGCGCTGGTGCGGCGGTTTGAGGGGCCGATACGCAAGTTTCAGGACATCAAGCCCTTGACCGGCATAAAGGTGCAGGGGCTGGAGAATCAACCCGACATGCTGGCGTTTATCGACACCTTTGTCGGTGATCTGGATATCCGTTATGCGTTCGATGCCGACAGCGGCTTTCGTTATCTCACCGAGCGTGACATGAAAACGCTGAAGCTCACGCGCGACCAACTACTGTCGTTAGCGGTGGCGAACCAGCGGAAACGGTATCCCAAGCTCACCGTTGAGCGCCCGGCGCTGGCGGTGGGCATGTTTGCCAACGGCGGCGAACTGGAGCCCGCCAAAATGCTGGATTTCGAGTTCTGGGAAAAAGAGAAAACCCGCCCGCTCTATGCCGGAGGCGAGATCATCTGCGCCGTGCCCGTGCGCGATGTGTGCTGGTTCTCCGCGATTAAGCCCGCCGACAACGTGGTGAATCTGCGCATCAACACCGAGCGCGCGCACAAAGAAGCCGGCGCTCGCGCCATCTCCAAGCTGCTGTTCGTGTGGCGCAACAAGCGCTGGGAAGTACTGGAATAAGGCCGGCTTGAGCGCGCCGCCACGCATCCATCGCGTTATTTCACAAAATCGTAAACTGATTGAATGGGCCTGCCATCTTTAAAGGTGATGGGCCTGGTGACGCATTCGGTGAGGTCGCCGGTGGTGGGGATCACCAAATTGTGTCGGCCGGGGCCGCCCGCTACGACAATGAAAATGCTGTCCGGCGATTTGACCACCGGCATGGTGGCTTCGTCGTTGCCGATGTCGATCCACACTTTTGGCTCCGTGGCGTGAAACCAGCCGCCGCGGTCGCGCGCGTCTTTGACTTTTTGCCGCGCGTATTCAAACAGCGCTTGCTTGATGTCCTGCTTGGACCAGCCGAACGAGGCCATGAAGCGCGCGCCCTCGGGCGCAAACACGATCATGTTTTCACCCGGACGGTAGATGCCGTTATTACCCAGATGCGCCATGGTGGAAGCAACGGTGCCCAGATAACATTGCGGCGTTTTGGCGACATGCTCGAAGGAATTCACCGGACACTGACCCGGAAAGATGGTCACCGTGCTGGTGTCGCGCGCGTAACCCATCTCAACGTGCAGCGGATCCCAGGGACGCGCAGCTTGCGCAACGGGTGGTAGCCCGCCACCGCTCGTCCCTGCGTGCGTATGCCCTTGATGAAGCGTGCGGCCACCTCATGCGATTCCCGCTCTTCATATCCGACAAAAGACGACAGCGTGGCGGTAACGACATCGGCCTGTGCGTCGCGGCTTGCCGCCGGAATGGTGTCGATCAGCTTGGATACCACGGACTTAGGCAGCGCGCGGCGGATCTCCCCGGTCAGGCGGGGATCGCCGGCGAGGATCCGGTGGGTATGCTTGCCTGATTTCATCAGCTCGCCGAGCAAGTCGACTTGCTCCTCGAGAAAACGCGATGTGTGCTCGCGGCGGTGGCTTTCGTAGTGCTCCTTGGCCCACTCCCTGCCCACGCGCTCGCGCAGTTCCGGCTGCTCGGTTCAGACCTGTACGGTCGCGGCGCCCAGATTGACTTCAAGAATGCGCACCCAGTTGCAGGTTGCCAGCAGCACGACATAGCGGTGATAGGTAATTTTGATCGCCATCAGGTGAAACAGATTGGGCGTGTCATACACCGCCATCCAGTCCGGCAAGGGCGCGGCAAACTGCATTGGCAAGAAGAAGGCGCCTGCGCCGGGCTGGCGGCAGAAAAGGGCCACGCCTTTGGCGTCCGGGCGTATTTTTTCCGCGAGGTAAGCCTTGATCTGCCGCAGAGAGGTGTCGAAGTCTGCTTGCGTATACTTGGCAAGCGCGCTGCGCAGCTCCGCCGCCCGCTCGTCGAGCCGTTTGTGGTAACCATCCTCGCCTTGTTCAAGGTTCAGGTAACAACTGACGAAGGGTAAGTCCGTCTCCTCCACGCAGGCCAGCGTGGTGATGTTGCTTCGCAGTGTTTCGATTGTCGTCAGTGGCTCCATTCGACGTTCCTGTGTGACTGGGGATCGGTTGGTTTGAATCGCAAGTGCGTAAGCGCGATGCAAAGTCCATTGTAGGAAAGTAAGAAGCATCCAACAAATCGAATATAATTTATTTATTGCTCCGTTTTTTCGATGAATGGGGGGCTTGGAGGGACGTGGAGGCGCGTGGATATCCGTGGCGCCATTGCATTGCAGGCGTCAGTGTTGGAGCGGCGCGATGGGGAAACAGGCAGTGTCATTCGCCCCGACGAGCAGGCGAATGAACCGTTGTCGCGGCCTGCGACAACGGTCGATGTGGCGTTCAGTCAGGTGCTCAGCGGCGTCTCAGAAACGCAGGCGCCGCTGCCGCATCAATACCCGCCTTTGTCCGCCGGCGCGAGAGGATTGAGCGGCGTCCAGCCGGTCAGTCGGCCGACCTCCGCCTTCATATAATTCGACATCGCCGAGCGATCGGTGCCTAGCATCACCATCTGAAAACCCTGCTCCAGATAACGCTGCGTGAATTTGGAACTGGCGGTGTGCATGCCGGCGATTCTTTTGTGGCGTTTGCAGGTCTCCAGTATGCGATTGACGGTGGCGATGTGCTTCGGCTCGTCGTTGTCCATCACCGGCGGCAACCCCAGCGCCAGCGCCAGATCGGTCGGCCCGATGTAGGCCGCGTCCACGCCGGGCGTGGAAATGATTTCGTCCATCTTCTCAATGCCTTCGGCGGTCTCGATCATCACCGCGCAGACGATTTCATCGTTGGCATACTTTTGATAGTCTGGCCCCGCGTATTGCATCACGCGGTTCGGCCCGTTGCTGCGGATGCCCACCGGCGGGTAACGGCAGGCGGCGACCGCTTGTTCGGCCTCCTTGCGGTTGCTCACCATCGGCACGATCACGCCGTAGGCGCCCGCGTCGAGCACTTTCATAATCATCGACGGTTCGTTCCAGGGCACGCGCACAAAGGGCATCACGCTGGTGGTGGAAATCGCCGTCAGCATCGGCACCACGTCGGAGTAGTCGATGCAGCCGTGCTGCATGTCCACGCACAGCCAGTCGAGGCCGGTATGGGCCATCACCTCGGCCTGCACGCAATGAGGGATCGACAGCCAGCCGCCGACCGCCGGTTTGCCGTCACGCCAGAGTTTTTTCACACGATTGATGCGCATGGTGTTGTCCTTGGTGGTTAAAATTGAAAATTCGTTGCCGATTGTACAACCCCAAAGCGTGGTGCGGCGCACGGTGCGGTTGACCGCGCGGAAAGCAGGCGCTACATTGCACTCGCGGTGTTTACACGGAGGTTCATCATGCGCCTAACTGTTTTTTACGCCGGCATGGCTGCGGAAGCGCTTCTGTCCGGCAGCGCGCTGGCGCAGCCGAAGGCCCAGCCCAACTACCCCACGCGCCAGGTGCGCATGATCGTGCCGAACCTCGCGGGCAGCGCCACCGACATGGTGGCGCGCATGGTGGGGCAGCGTCTCACCGATGCGTGGGGCTATCAGATCGTGGTGGATAATCGCGCCGGCGCCAGCGGCATGATCGGCCACGAGTTGACCGCGCGCGCCGCGCCCGACGGCTACACGCTGTTGATGTCCACCTCGGCGGGCCTGGTGATTACGCCGATGCTGACCCGCGCGCCGTATGACTCGGAGCGCGATTTTGCCCCGGTGTCGTTGGTGGTCATCAGCCCGCAGATGCTGGTGAGCCATCCTGGGCTGCCCGCCAATAACGTGAACGAACTGATGGCGCTGGCGCGCGCGCGACCGGGGCAATTAAATTGCGCCTCGCCCGGCACCGGCACGTCCAATCATCTCGGCTGCGAAATGCTAAAGGTGCTGGCCAAAGTAGATTTTCTGCATGTGCCGTACAAAGGCACGTCGCTGGCGATCACCG
>CAWUUY010000482.1:0-7339 GCA_963924885.1 uncultured Burkholderiales bacterium
CCGGGATGCGCAGCATGACGCGATCCATGATGATCTGCATTTTTTCCGAGCGCTTCCAAGTATAAAAGAAAAACCAACCACCAAAACCGACGCTTCCGAATATGGCCCACCAATATTGCACAAAATATTCTGATATGGCCATCACGATCAATGTCGGGGCCGGCAGATCCGCGCCAAAGCTGGAAAATACGGCCTTGAATGAAGGAATAACAAAAATCATGATAATCGCGGTAATCACAAACGCCACCACGATAATTGATAGCGGATAGAACAGCGCAGACTTGATCTTGCTCTTTATCGCAAGAATCTTTTCCTTGTAGGTCGCCAACCGGTCCAGCAGAGTATCCAGAATACCGGCTTGCTCGCCCGCGCCCACCAGATTGCAGAACAGCGCATCGAAGTAAAGCGGATGTTTTTCAAATGCCTGTTTCAGGTTCGCGCCGGTTTCAACGTCGGTCTTGATGTCCATGATCAACCGGCCTACGGCTGGATTGGCATGGCCCTTGCCGACGATGTCAAACGCCTGTAGCAGTGGCACGCCCGACTTCATCATGGTCGCCAGTTGACGCGTGAACAGCGTGATGTCTTTGTCGGACACGCTGCCGCCGCCACCCATGCGCTGCTTTTTGACGGAATCAATCTTGATGCCCTGACGGCGCAACGTGGCATTGACTTGTGCCTCTCCAGTGGCGCGCATTTCGCCGCGAATGGTCTTGCCGCCCTTGTCTTTGCCGGTCCAGTTATAGTTGAATTCCTGGACTACCGCGCCTTTTCTCGCTGCCGCTGCAGTTGCCATTGAACTCCCTTAATCGGTAAAACCTGCTCAATCCCGCTCAAATTTTATCAATATAACCAATAGGTTATCTTAATCTCTTAATAATGCGCCTGTTGCGGCGCTTTGTAAAGGTCATCGACGCGTTTTGTCACGCGTTTCAGCCTCACTATCCTGCTGTTGTTGTGGCGCGTCCAATGGCTGGGAACGCACGATTTTTACCACTTTGTCCTGCGTTTGCACGATTTCCAGCGGGTAGCCCGCAATCCGGATACTGGTATTGGGTTCGGGGATGTCCTGAAAATATTCCAGTATCAGTCCATTGAGCGTCTTGGGGCCGTCCAGCGGAAACTGAAATCCGAGCTTGCGGTTCAATTCGCGCAGCGGGGTGCTGCCCTCGATCAGGTAACTGCCGTCGTCCTGCCGGGTGTAGCCGCCGGTGCGCATGGGCGAGTTGGTGGTGAATTCGCCGATGATCTCTTCCAGAATGTCTTCCAGCGTGACCAGTCCTTGTAATTCGCCGTACTCGTCCACGATCAGCCCAAGGCGGTCGCGCCCTTCCTGGAAATGTTGCAGTTGCGTGAAAAGAGGCGTGCCCGACAACACGAAGTACGGCTCGCGCGCCAGCTTGCGCAGCGATTCATGCGACAGCTCATCGCGGTGCAGCAGGTTCAGCGCGTGACGTATGCGCAGCGTGCCGGCGACCTCATCCAGTTTGCCGGTATGGGCGACCACGCGCCGGTGATGCGAGGTCGTCAATTGCTGGGTGATTTCCTCCAGCGGCGCGGAAAGATTGATCGCCTCGATCTGGCTGCGCGGCACCATCACATCGTCCACCGTGATGTCCTCGAGCTCGAACAGATTCAGCAGGATGGTGCCGTGCTTCTTCGGCAGTATGTTCGAGGATTCGAGCACGATGGTGCGCAATTCCTCCGTTGACAGCGCTTGCGGGCCGCTTTCCTGTGTTTGTATGCGCAGCACTTTTAGCAGCGGCTTGAGAATGCCGTTGGTCGAAACGGAGAGCAAATGAACAAACGGCCCCGACAACGCCGCCAGCACGCGCATGGGCCAGGCCACCAGCCGCGCAATGCATTCCGCGTTGTGCTGGCCGAGACGTTTGGGCACCAGTTCGCCGATCACGATCGACACGTAGGTGATGGACACCACGATCAACGTCGTGGCGGCGATGTTGCTGGTTTGCGATTCGAATCCGAAGGACTGCAGCCATGCTGACAGCGGCGGGGCAAACACGGCCTCGCCAAAAATGCCGTTCAGCAGGCCGATGGACGTGATGCCGATCTGGATGGTAGACAGAAAGCGGGTGGGGTCCGCGCTCAACTTGATCGCGGCGGCGGCTAGCGCGTCGCCGTTCGCGGACAGCGTTTGCAGCCGCGATCTGCGCGCGGTGAGCAACGCAACCTCCGACATGGCAAACAGGCCGTTAAGCAGAATCAGTGAAATGACAATCAGCATATCCAAGGGTTCACCTCTTCATGGGCGGCGCGCATTGCGATACGGGCATTGTATTCGGCGCGCCCATCGGTAACAATCTGCAAAATGCTTTTTACAGGAGCGCAAGATGCTGAACGTAGCGATTTATGGCATGGGCAATTGGGGTTCGCGACTTATCTCGTCGGTGCAGGGCAAGAGCAGCAAAATAAAATTTACTTGCGGCATCACGCGCGATCCGGCGGCGCATCGCGCCACGGCGGACAAATTCGGCATGACGCTGACCAGCAGCTATGCCGACGCCTTGCGCAATCCGGCCATCGACGCGGTGTTAATCGCCACGCCGCATTCCCTGCATTGCCAGCACATTTGCGAAGCCGCGCGCGCGGGCAAACACGTGTTCGCCGAAAAGCCGATAACGCTCACCGCCGCCACCGCGCGGCAGGCCGTGGACGCGACCAAGGCCGCCGGCGTTACGCTCGGATTGGGCTTTAACCGCCGCTATGCGCCGTCGTTTGTCGAGATGAAACGCCGCATTCTTGCCGGCGAGATCGGCGATCTGGTTCACATCGAGGGCCACCATTCCAGCCCGACCGGCTTTACCTTGAAGCCGGGTTATTGGCGATCCACCCGCGCCGAATCACCGGCGGGCGGCATGTCGCCGCGCGGCATACACACGGTCGATGCCATGATTAATCTGGGCGGGCTGGTCGGCGAAGTGTATGCGCACAGCGATAGACGCAAGTTGCAGCCGCCGATCGACATGGATGACACCACGTCGATGCTGTTGAAATTCAAGAACGGCATGACGGGTTATTTCGCCACGCTGTTTATTACCGGCGAGTTGTATCGTGTGCATGCGTTCGGCACCAAGGGCTGGCTGGAACTGCGTGGCGATACCGAGCTTCTGGCGCGCGGACTGGAAAGCAGTCCGCAACCGATCGCGCTGCCCGTGGTGGACAAGGAACGCGCCGAGCTGGAAGCTTTTGCCGACGCCGTGGCGGCCAAGCAGGCTTACATGGTGCCGCCGGATCAGGCGGTCAACGGTATTGCGGTGATCGAGGCGATAGTCGCTTCGGCGGAATCAGGCAAACCCGTCTCTATTTAGTGGCCAGCGATCAGGCCGGCTTCGCCATTTGGCCGAACGCCTGTTCCACATCGGCGATCAAATCTTCCGGGTCTTCCAGCCCGATATGCAAACGGATCACCGGGTCATCGGCGGGCCATGCCGTCGCGGTACGCAGCGGCGCAATGTTCGGCGCGGTCACCAGCGACTCGTAGCCGCCCCAACTGGAGCCGATGCCGAAGAGTTTCAGCGCGTTTACAAACGCCGTGATCTGCTTTTGATTCACGGGATTGAGTACAAACGCAAACAACGATGCCGCGCCCTGAAAATCTCGCTTCCAGATGGGGTGGCCGGGGTCGTTTTCCAGCGCCGGATACAACACTCGCTTTACTTCGGCGCGGGTTTGCAGCCAGCGCGCGATGGTAATCGCATTCGCCATCTGCTGCTTCATACGCACGCCGATGGTACGAAAGCCGCGCAGCGCCAGATAACAATCATCCGCACTGGAGCAATAGCCATACTCGGCCACGGTGCGCCGCACCGGCAGCCAATATTTTTCGTTGGTGACGATCATGCCCAGCATCACATCCGAGTGACCCACGATGTACTTGGTGCCGGCGTGGATCGATACATCCACACCCGAATCAAACGAGTGATAAAAATACGGCGTTCCCCAGGTGGTGTCCGCGAGCACTGGAATGTTCCGCGCGTGCGCCTCGCGCGCAATTGAGGGGATGTCCTGCATTTCAAAGCTGAGCGATCCCGGCGCTTCGCAGAATACCGCCTTAGTATTTGTTTTTATTAGGTTTTTTATGCCAGCGCCAATGAGCGGATCGTAGTATTCCACCTCCACCCCGAAACCCTTTAGCTGCTTGTCACAAAAGGTGCGCGTCGGCCCGTACGCCGAATCGGTCACCAGCAGATGGTCACCCGCCTTCACGAATGCGCACACCGCGGCGACGATGGCGGCAAGCCCGGAACACACGGCTACCGCGTTGTAACCGCCTTCCATTTTGGCCACTGCTTCTTCCAGCGCCCATGACGTGGGTGTGCCATGCAGGCCGTAGCGCGGCGTCTGATAATCGTCGGCAGGGCGCGTGCTGTAGGTTTCAAGATCCGGGAACACGATGGTGGATGCGCGAAACACCGGTGTGTTGATTGTGCCGTGGTGTTTTGACGGATCGCGACCGGCGCGGCCGAGCAGGGTGTCTTTTTTCATGATGCCGAGAGTTTGGGAGTGGACGATGGTTTGCGCTATGCTAACGCTCTACCCGATAAACCCCAAGTTCAAATTGTGTTGTTAAGTCATTCTGTCATGGAGATTCTGTTGAGAACTGTAAGTCGCGTAATGCAAACGATTTTGATGTTGTTCTTCTCATCCATACTGATCGGTGGCGCATGGGCTGCGGAGGGCGACAAGCCTTTTGAGCCGGTCGTCGGTCAATCCGGCCGCGACGTGGTGTGGGTGCCCACGCCCGACGTGCTGGTGGAAAAAATGCTTGATGTCGCCAAAGTCACGCCGAAGGATTACGTGATGGACCTCGGCTCGGGCGATGGGCGCAACATCATCGCCGCCGCCAAGCGCGGCGCGCGCGCGCTCGGCGTCGAATACAACCCCGACATGGTTGAGCTATCCAAGCGTGTCGCCGAAAAAGCCGGTGTCGCCGACAAGGTGCAATTCGTGCAGGGCGACATGTATGAGGCCGATATTTCGCAGGCGACCGTGCTCGCGCTGTTTTTGTTGCCGGAAAATCTCAACAAGCTTGCGCAGAAGTTCCTGGCGCTCAAACCTGGCTCGCGTATCGTCGCCAACCATTTTGCCGTTAGCGGCTGGGAGCCCGACGAGTCCGGCCGCGCCGAAGGCGACTGCGGCAGTTGGTGCAACTGGCTGCTCTACATCGTGCCCGCAAAAGCCGATGGCCGCTGGCGTTTCCAGAAAGGTGAGCTTGATCTTGAGCAGAAATACCAAATGCTCACCGGCACGTTTAACCTGAATGGCGTTAGCACCGGGGTGGAAGGTGGGCGTTTGCTGGGCGAACAAATCACCTTCACCATCGGCGGCAAGGAATACAAAGGCCAGGTCAGCGGCGACGCCATGGCGGGCGCCGGCTGGAACGCGACACGCGTCAAGTAACGCGGCATTTTCATGATGAAATTTCCACTGACGGCGGTTGCGCTGCTGGCTATTCTCGTTGCGGGCTGGCACACGCAGGGCGCGGCACAGTCCGCGTATCCGCAAAAACCGATCCGCATCATCTCGCCGTTTGCCGCGGGCGGCGGTAACGATGCGTTTCTGCGCACCCTCGCGCCCAAACTCACCGAGAATTTGAAGCAGCAAATCATCATCGACACCCGCGCCGGCGCGAATGGCATTGTCGGCACGGAAATCGCCGCGCGCGCAGCACCCGATGGCTACACCCTCATCCTGATTCCGACTAATCACACAGTCAACGCCAGCCTCTACGCCAAGCTACCGTACGATTCGATCAAGGATTTCACCCCGGTGTCGCTCGCCGGTTCAAGCCCGCTGGTGGTCGCGGTGCATCCGTCGCTGCCGGTGAAAAATATCAAGGAACTGATTGCCTTCGCCAAGGTGCGTCCCGGTCAGGTGACGTATGGTTCGGCGGGCGTTGGCTCATCCGGCCATCTGGCCGGCGTGTTATTCGACAGTCTGACCGGCACCAGCCTCACGCACATCCCGTACAAGGGTATGTCGATTGCCGTCACCGATCTCATCGGCGGGCAAGTGTCCACCACGTTTGGCACCAGCCTGTCGGTGGTGCCGCATGTGCGCAGCGGCAGACTGCGCGCGCTGGCCACCACCGGCGCCGCGCGCATGCTCGCCTTGTCTGATGTGCCGACCGTGGCGGAACTGGGCGTCACCGGCTATGAAGCAGGGCTGTGGTACGGTTTTGTCGGCCCCGCACGCATTCCTGCCGACATCGTGAAGCGGCTCAACACCGAAATCGTCGCGGTGCTGGCGCTGCCTGATATTCGAGAGCGTTTGCTGAGTCAGGGCGTTGAAGCGCGTTCCGCCACGCCGGAGGAATTTACGCGCCTGATCGCTTCCGATATTGCGCGCTGGGCGGTGGTGGTGAAGCGGGCGGGCCTGCGCGCGGAGTAATTCGCGGCGTAATCAGTCGCCGGTGTTCGAGTGAAACACCAGCCCCGCGTGTTCGCGCAGCGCATGAAACCGAATGTTCGGCCAATGCTCGTGCGCGACCTTGATTTCGGCGTCGTAGGCCGCTAAGAACGTCGGCGCTTCCACCGCGTCGTAGGCCACGCGGTGCGCGTTGGCTTCGATGAAGCGTTTCATCTCCTTGGGGTCGTCCGCCGTGACCCAGCGCGCGCTGTTGTAGCGCGCGGGCGCCATGCGTGCTTCGCAGCCGTATTCGTGTTTCAGGCGATGCGCGACCACTTCAAATTGCAGTTGCCCGATGGCGCCCAAGAGCAGCATGCCGCCCGCGACGGGCTTGAACACCTGAATTGCGCCTTCCTCGCCGAGTTGTGCAAGGCCCGTGCGTAACTGCTTGCTGCGCAGCGGGTCGGCGATTTCCACCGTCTGAAACAACTCCGGCGCAAAAAACGGCAGGCCGGTGAATTGCAACTCCTCGCCTTCGGTCAGCGTGTCGCCCAGTTGCAGCACGCCGTGATTCGGAATGCCAATAATGTCGCCGGCGTAAGCATCTTCGACGATATCGCGCCGCTGCGACAAAAACGACACCACGGTATTGGGCCTGAAATCCTTGCCGGTGCGGCAGTTTTTCAGCTTCATGCTGCGCTCAAAATGGCCGGAGCACACGCGGATGAAGGCGATGCGGTCGCGGTGGCCGGGGTCCATGTTGGCCTGAATCTTGAACACCACGCCGGTGAACTTGGGTTCCATCGGCTCGACCACGCGCTCAATCGCGCGGCGCGCGCGCGGCGGCGGGGCGAACTGCACCAGCGCGTCCAGCACTTCCTGCACGCCAAAATTATTGATCGCCGATCCAAAAAACAGCGGCGTCTGTTTGCCGGCTAAAAACGCATCGCGGTCAAACGTCGGCGACACG
>CAWUUY010000483.1:0-11484 GCA_963924885.1 uncultured Burkholderiales bacterium
GTGCCGCCGGAGCGCCGCCATCGCACCGACCTCGGTACCAAGATGAAGAGCGACGCCACGCTGATACTGATCGAAACCGACAACGGCCTGATCGGCATGGGTGCGGCGCTTGGCACGCCGCCAGTGATTGCCGTCGTCGTCGAGCACGAACTGGCGCTCGAACTGATCGGCGAAGACCCGATGTTCTCCGAGCGCATTTTCGAAAAAATGTACAACAGCTCGCGCGCCAAACCCGTTCTTGAACGCGGCGTGCCGCAGGCCGAGACCAGCCGCCGCAGCGGCATGGTAATGGAGGCGATCTCCGGATTGGATATCGCGGTGTGGGATGTTAAAGCCCGTGCACTGGGCATACTGATTTATCAAGCGCTCGGCGCGGTGCGCTCATCCGTGCGCGCCTACGGCAGCGGCGGTTGGGCGCCGGGCAACGAAGCCGAAGCGGAACTCGGCGGCTACGCGGTGAAAGGCTTCACCGCCGTGAAAATGCGCGTGGTGGACCGCGACGGATTTTCAATCGAGAATTGCGGGCGCCGTGTCGAAGCCTCGCGGCGCGGCATCGGCCCCAATGTCGAGCTGATGGTGGATGCGTACGCCTCGCCAAGGCGCTGGAGCCGTACAACATCGCGTGGCTTGAAGAACCGGTGTCGCCCGACAACCACTCAGGCATGGCCGAAGTGCGCGCCTCCACCCGTATCCCGATTGCGTCCGGCGAGCGCGAGTTTTCGCGTTACGGCTTCAAGAGTATGCTCGATCACAAGGCCATCGATATCGCCCAGCCCGATGTCGCGCGCGCGGGTGGTCTTACCGAAATCCGCCGCATCGCCGCGCTCACGACATACGTCTCGCGCCGCACGCCTGGGGCAACGGCGTGTTGTTCGCGGCCAGCATTCACGTCGCGATGTCGGCGGCCAACTGCCACATCCTCGAAACCAGCCAGGGCTATATGCCGATGATGAACGAACTCTTCAACGAGCCGTACGATATCCGCGATGGTTATGTGTGCGCGCCGGATCGGCCAGGGCTGGGCTTTACGCTGCGCAAAGATGCGCTGGAGCGATTCAAGTATGTCGATGGGCCGGAGTTTGCGTTTTGAGAGAGTAGTGTCCCTACGCGCTTAATCCAGCCTGACCTTCGCCTCTTTAATCACCCGCGCCCACATCGCCGTTTCAGCGCGGATGTCCTTGCCGAACTGTTCCGGTGTATTGCCCGACACGAGAGCGCCGTCGGCTGCAAGACGTGCCGTGATCTCCGGCATGGCCAGCACCTTGACCGTGGCGGCGTGGAGGAACTTGATCACCGTGGCGGGCGTACCCGAGGGCGCCATCAGGCCGTGCCATGAGCCGGTTTCCATACCGGGCAGGCCGGATTCATGCAGCGTCGGCACTTCGGGTGCGATCGGGGTGCGCTGAGAGCTGCCGATGGCGAGCGCGCGCACGCGCCCGGCTTTCAGATGCGGTATCAGCACACCCGGCCCCGCAAACAGCAGTTGCACGTTGCCGCCGATGAGTCCCACCAGCGCGGGCCCCGCGCCCTTGTAGGCGACGTGTACGACCTTGATGCCGGTTCTCGCCTGTATCAGTTCCACCGCAAGATGCCCGCCGGAGCCGACGCTGGACGAGGCCCAGTTGACCTTGCCCGGATTCGCCTTGGCGAAATCGATCAGTTCCTGCATGTTACGCGCGAGTAGTGACGGGTGTGCCGCCAGCAGGTTGGGCACGTTGGCAAATTTGGAAATCGCGGTGAAATCCTTGAGCGTGTCGAACGGCATTTTCGGATAGAGACTGGGGTTGGTAGTGATCAACGCTGGGTTGCCGAGCAGCAGCGTATAGCCGTCGGGCGCGGCGCGGGCGACGATCTCGCCGGCGATGATGCCGCTGCCGCCGCCGCGATTGTCATAGACGATGGGCTGGCCGATCATTTCACCCATCGCCAGCGCGATGGGGCGCGCGATGATGTCAGCGCCTCCGCCAGCGGGGTAGGGGATGACCCAGCGGATGGCGCGGGAGGGGTAGTTGATGTTCTGCGCTTGGGTTGGGAAGGCGCTTAGGGCGGTCAGTAGTGCGAGGTATTTTGCGGCAAGTTGCATGCGGTGGCTCCGAAAACCTTTTTACAACAAGTTTGCCGGGGGTTGCCCGGCGGCAAGTTACTTTCTTTGCTACGCCAAAGAAAGTAACCAAAGAAAGGCGGCACCCGGTTCGCCGGCCCTTCGGGCTTCCCTGCGCTGCTCGGCGGCTCTCAGGGGGATTCGTTCGCCACACCTGCGCGAGCGCTTGCTTTGCGATTCTCGTTGTAGCAATCCGAAAATTACTGGCTGAATCGGTTACTGCGGTTTCAACCCAATCTCGGGTATCAGCTTGCGGAAATTCTCGTACTCGCGCCGCACGTATTTCTCGTACGCTTCGGGGCTGGTATCGACATAGGGTTGCGCGCCGAGTTTTTCGAAGCGGTCCTTGATCTCCGGCTTTTTCAGCACGGTGACGATATCCGCGCCGAGGCGGTTGACCGTGGCGCGCGGGGTTTTCACCGGCACCAGAAAACCGTACGGGGTTTCGGATTCCGCGCCGGGCAGGCCGGCTTCTGCCACGGTGGGCAGGTAGGGCAAGTTAAAGCTGCGCTGGTGGCTGGTGACGGCGAGGCCACGCACTTTGCCGTCTTTCAAAAATCCGAGCGAGCTGGTGACCACGAACACCAGCACATGCACACGGGCCGAAGCGACTTCGGTGTACATGTCGGCTACTGCCTTGAACGGTACGTGCACGATATCCATGCCGCCGGCGCGCTTGAAAATTTCTGCCGACAGATGCGCCGCCGTGCCCGCGCCCACCGAGCCGTAGTTGAGCGCGCCGGGTTTCGCCTTGGCAAGCGCGACCAGTTCCTTCACCGATTTCACCGGCATGCTGGCGCTGACCATCACCACGCTGGTGACGGCGGTGACCTGCGCCACGGCGGCGAAATCCTGTATCGGCTGATACGCGGGCTTCGCCTGCATCAGCGGCGACACATAGGTGGAGGTCGATGCCATGAACAGCGTATGTCCATCCGGCGTGGCGTTGGCAGCATACACGCCGCCGATCAGGCCACCCGCGCCGACGCGGTTTTCCACCACTACCTGTTCCTTGTAAACATCAGTGAGTCCCTGTGCGACCACGCGCGCGAAAATGTCGGCGCCGGTGCCGGCGGACGACGCGACGATCATGCGGATGGGGCGCGTAGGGAATTTCGCGTCGGCGGCCAAACCCGGGGCGGCAGACGGCAGCAAGGCGGCCAGTATCATGGCGGCGCCAGGCGCCGTGTGCAAAGGCAATTTCATGAACGTCCCTCGAAAAAAGTAGTATCACCCGGCTTAGCTCAACCGCGTTTTCAACGCATCGGATAACGCATCTGAATCAGCCCCGACTCCACCGCCTGTTCCAGGTATAGCCCATAAAAATCGCCGGATGATAATCCGACCAGCGGCGTGGCCGCGGGTTTGCCGTTGGCGTCGAACACGATCACCGTCGGCACGCTGCGTACCGCGAAGCTACGCGCGAAGTCGCGCGCGGTGGTGGCTTTGCCGGCAAAGTCGCGCAGCGGCTGCGGGCCGTCGAGTTGCAGCTCCAGCATGATGGCCTTATCGCGCCATTTTTCGCTGGCGCGCATGGGCGCGAGGTAATCACGGCGCGCGGTGTTGCAATACGGGCAGGTGCGGAGCGTGAAAAAAATCAGGATGGGTATTTTTTCCTCGCGTGCTGCGACCGCGGCTTCGGCGAGGTCGGTGGCCATCGGCAGCGGCTGGGCGGCCAGTGCCGGCGCGGCGGTCGCGACGAGGGCGCATGCTAGAATCGTTCGCCATGCCGTACCGCGCAAGACTGACAAAAATTTATTTATAAACAATATGTTACCTAACTCCTCTGCTGGGCTTCCAGCACGCATCGTGATCGCCACGCGCGAGTCCGCGCTGGCGTTGTGGCAGGCGCGGCATGTCGAATCACGTCTCGCCGGATTATATCCGCGCATGGCGGTGAGCATACTCGGCATGACCACCGAGGGCGACCGCAAGCTCGGCACCTCGCTCGCGAAAATCGGCGGCAAGGGTTTGTTCGTGAAAGAACTCGAAGACGCGCTAGCCGAGGGCCGCGCCGATATCGCGGTGCATTCGCTGAAAGACGTGCCGATGCATTTGCCCGATGGATTTACGCTGGGCGCGATCCTTGCGCGCGCCGATCCGCGCGATGCGCTGGTGTCGAACCGATTTGCCACGCTGGCGTCGCTGCCGCCGGGCGCGCGCGTCGGCACCTCCAGTCTGCGGCGCGAAAGTCAGTTGCGCGCGAAGTTTCCGCACCTCGCGATCGAGCCGCTGCGCGGCAACGTGCAGACGCGTCTGCGCAAACTCGACGAAGGCGCGTATGAGGCGATTATTCTCGCCGCCGCCGGATTGCAGCGGCTGGGACTCGAACACCGCATCGCGGCCACGCTGGCGCCCGAAGAAATGTTGCCCGCCGTCGGGCAGGGCGCGCTGGCGATTGAATGCCGCGCCGACCGTGCCGACGTGCTGGCGCTGCTGAAGCGGCTGCACGACGAGACCACGGCGGCTTGCGTGTTGGCCGAGCGCGCCTTGTCGCGCTCGCTTGCGGGCAGTTGCAATGTGCCGCTGGCGGGGTATGCCGAGATCAGCGGCACGCGGTTGCGGCTGCGCGGTTACGTGGGCGCGCCCGACGGCACTCGCCATGTCAGCGCCGCGACCGAGGGGGCGATGACAGAGGCCGAGTCATTGGGCACGGCGCTGGGTGGACAACTCAAATTGCAAGGTGCCGGCGAGATACTGTCGACGCTGGATCATTCGTGAGCGCAACGCTCGACGGACGCGGCGTGGTTATCACGCGCCCCGCCGGCGAATCACAGCGGCTGTCCGCCTTGATACGTGAGGCCGGCGGCGAGCCGCTGTTGTATCCGGTGGTGGAGATTCTCGACGCGCCCGATCCGCGGGCGCTCGATGCGGTAATAGACCGGCTCGACGACTTTGATCTGGCGATATTCGTCAGCCCCAGCGCGGTGGATAAGGCAATGACGCGTATCACCGCGCGGCGCGCGTTGCCTGCAACACTGCGCTGTGCCGCGATAGGGCCGGGCGGCGTGCGCGCGTTGCGGCGCTTTGGCATCAACGAGGTGATTGCCCCCGAGGGCGAGCGGCACGACAGCGAGTCGTTGCTGGCCTCCGCGTATCTGCGCGATGTGCGTGGCCGGCGCGTGGTGATGTTTCGCGGCGATGGCGGCCGCGAGTTGCTCGGCGCCACGCTGGCGGCGCGTGGCGCGACGGTTGAGTACGCCGTGTGTTACCGGCGCGGCAAGCCCTCGTTTGATGTGCAAACCTTGCTGCGCGCATGGGAAAACAACCACGTGGCAGCGGTGATTTTCACCAGCAGCGAGGGGCTGCGCAATTTCAGCGAACATATCAGCACGCATGGCGGCGCTGTGGGCCTGTCGTGGTTGCGCAATACACCGGTGATCGTGCCGCACCCGCGCATCGCCGCCGTGGCGCGCGAACTGGGGGTGACGCAGGTGGTCGAATCGGTATCCGGAGACGACGCGCTGGTCAGCGCCCTCCTGAGCGTTTGTGCTTGAACCATTCATGCGGCGCGTTGCATACTTGTCTTATCTATCTTCCATGGCATTTACATTTTCGGCCTGATCGCACCACATGATTGATCCTCCCACCCAGCTCGCTCCGCCCGCCGTGCAACCCGCGCCCCAGCCGGCCACATTGCGCTCGCTCGCCGGTTATTTTGGCGTGGCCGCGCTGCTGGCGTTGTGTGCCCTCGGCATCGCGCTGTGGCACATGCATAGCAGCCGGCAGGAAGTCGACGGTCTGCGCCAGGAACTCGCGCGCAGGCTGAGTGAAGTGGACGCGCAGACCAAGGCAAGCCGTCTCGCCCACGATCAATTGCGCGAAGCCACGCGCGAGGCCACGGTGAAACTCGGCGTGCTCGAAGCGAAGCTCGCCGAATCGCAAAGCCAGCAAATCGCACTGGAGGCGCTGTATCAGGAGTTGTCGCGCAACCGCGACGAGTGGGCGTATGCCGAGATCGAACAAACGCTGCTCATCGCCAGTCAGCAGTTGCAGTTGGCGGGCAACGTCAAGGCCGCGCTGATCGCATTGCAGGCGACGGACGCGCGCTTGCAGGCGATGAACCGGCCGCAACTCACCGCGCTGCGCAAGGCGATCATGCAGGACATCGCGCGGCTCAAGGCGGCGCCGGTGACCGACACGCTGGGATTGTCGGTGCGCATCGACACTGTGCTGGCGCAGGTGGACAAGCTGGCGCTGGCGGCGGAATCGCGGCCCGCGCCGGAAAGCCCGCCTGCCGCCGCCGGTGCGACGACGGGCACGGGCGCGGCGGGGCGCTTCTGGCGTGAACTGTGGGCAGACACCAAACAACTGGTGCGCGTGCAGCGCATCGACCGTACCGATGTGCCGTTGCTCGCGCCAGCGCAGGCGTTTTTTCTGCGCGAGAATCTCAAGCTGCGGTTGCTCACCGCGCGCCTGGCGCTGCTCACGCGCGATCAGGCGACGTTTCGCAATGATCTGAAAGCGGCGCGCGAGTGGCTGGGCCGCTACTTCGATGCGCGCGATCAATCGGTGGCCTCCGCGGTGACGGCGCTGACGAGCCTGCAAGGCGCGGACATCCAGATCGAACTGCCCGATATCGCGGCGACGCTGGATGCCTTGCGCGAGGCGTCACAGGCGCGCAATCGAGGAAAGCAATAAGTAAATGTTTTTATTGAATTATTTTGGATCCATCGCAGCGCCGGTGCGGGCCACATGAACTACATGACCCTATGAAATCCCTGCTGTGGATCATCGCGGCGATCGCGCTGGCGGTGGGCGTGGTGCTGGCCGCTATGCGCACCGGATCGAGTTACGTGCAGATCGTGCTGCCGCCGTATCGCATGGAGTTGTCGCTGGTGCTGGCGCTGGCCGTGCTGGCGGCGGCGTTCGTGCTGCTTTATGTATCGGTGCGCCTCGTCGCGGCGATGGTGGGCATGCCGCGGCAGGTGCGCGAGTACCGTGACACGCGGCGGCAGCGCAAGGCGCATGACGCGATGACCGAGGCGCTGCACGAATTTTTCTCTGGGCGTTACGCGCGCGCGGAACAGGCCGCGAAAAGCGCCATCGAGCTAGGCGAGCAACCCGGACTGGCGGCGATGCTGGCGGCGCGCGCCGCGCACGAGCGGCGCGCGTATGACCGGCGTGATGCGTATCTCGCGCAAGGGGCTACGCACCTGCCGCCCGACGACATCATGAAAGTCATCACCGAGGCGGAGTTGCTGCTTGACGAACGCCGCGCCACCGATGCGCTGGCGGTGTTGCAGACGCAACCGCAAAAACACACGGCGGGACTGCGGCTGGAACTGAAGGCGTTGCAACTGGCGAAGGAATGGGAAAAATCGCTGGCCGTGATCGATCTGCTCGAACGGCGCAAGGTCTACGACCGCGATCAGGCGGCGGAATTGCGCCGTCACGCGCTGGCGGAACATCTCAAGCGGTGCGCCATTGATCTTGCCACGCTCGATGACGCCTGGCGCAAAGTGCCGGAGGCGCTGCGGCGCGATACCGTCGTCGCCCAAGCGGCGGCGCGGGGGTTTTTGGCGCTGCAATCGGACAAGTCTGGCAATTCCAATGAGGCGGGACAGCGCGCCGCCGCGATACTCGAAAACAGTCTGGAGCAAACCTGGGACAGTGATCTGGTCCGCCTGTACGCGGATTGCGAGGGCGCCGAAATGGTCAAACAAATCGAACGCGCGGAGCTCTGGCTGGCGGCGCATCCGCTCGACGCCATGCTGCTGTTTACGCTGGGGCGGCTGTGCGTGCGGCAGGAATTATGGGGCAAGGCGCGCAACTATCTCGACGCCAGCATTTCGATGGAGCCTACCTACGTCACGCATCTGGCCGCCGCGCAATTGCAGCAGCGCCTGGGCGACGCAGATGCCGCGCGCCATCACGTGTGGGCGGCGCTGGAACTGGCGTTGGTGAAATTGCGCGAACGTGCGGCGAGTTGAGCTGCAACTACAAAACCTTTTGCCCTTACTGCGGCTTGATCCCCGCCGCTTTAATCACGCGCCCCCATTTCTCGGTTTCGCTTTTGATGTAAGCCGCGAACTGCGCGGGGGAGCTGGCAACGATTTCCGCGCCTTCGTTGGCCATGTGTTTGGCGACATCCGCTGAGCGCAGCGCACGTATTGCCTCCTGCGACAAACGATCCTGAATCGCCTGCGGCGTGGCGGCGGGTGCTAAAAATCCGAACCATTGCGTGGCCTCGTAGCCCGGCACGGATTCGCCGATGGCGGGCAGCTCGGGCAGATACGGCGAGCGCTTGGTGGTGGTGACGCCGAGCGCGCGCAGGCGATTGGTTTTGATGTAACTCATGGCGGTGGGTAACGAGGGGATCTGCGCGGAGATTTCGCCGGACAGATGCGCCACCACTGCCGCGCCCGAACCTTTGTACGGCACATGCACCAGGCTCACCTTGGCCAGATGCTTGAACAGCTCCAGCGACAAATGCGGGCTGGTACCGATGCCGGCCGAGCCGACGTTGATCTCGCCCGGTTGTTTTTTGGCGAGCGCGATAAATTCTGTCGTGCTGCGCGCGGGCACCGACGGATGCACCACCAGCGCGTTGGGCACCGCCGCGATTTGCGTCAGCGGGGCAAGATCGCGTATCGCTTCGTAGGGCAGCTTCGCGTACATCCACAGGTTCAGCGCCAGCGTCGAGGGCGTCACCAGCACGGTGTAGCCATCGGGTGCAGCTTTGGCCGCGTGGTCGATGCCGATGGTGGTGCCCGCGCCCGCGCGGTTGTCCACCACCACTTGCTGGCCGAGATATTCGGTCAGCTTGTTGGCCAGCACGCGGCCCACGATGTCGGTGCCGCCGCCGGGCGCGGACGGCACCACCAGACGGATGGAACGCGCGGGATAGGTTTGCGCGGCGGCGGGCAGTGCGGCGGCCAGCAGCAGGGGTAATATGTAACTATTTGTTTTAATTGACATTTTAGTTATTCCTCAGTCGGCCTTCATACCAGATTTTTTGATGATCGGCGCGTACATCGCCAGCTCGCGTTTGATCTGCGCGGTTAATTCTTCCGCCGTGGAGGGCGCGGCTTCGGCGCCCTGATTCAGCAGCCAGCTTTTGAATTCAGCGTTATTGAGCACCTTGGTGAACTCGCTGTGCAAACGATTCAGCACGGCGGGCGGCGTGCCCGCGGGCGCCATCGCGCCGTACCAGGTAATCGCTTCATAACCGGGAAACGTCTCCGCGACGGTGGGCAATTCCGGCAGCACCGGCGAACGTTTCGCGCTGCTCACCGCCAGCGCGCGCAGACGCCCGCTGCGCACGAACGACAAGCTGGAGGTCAGCGTGCCGAACATCAATTGCATCTCGCCGCTGACAATGGCGGTGAGCGCGCCGGAACTGCCCTTGTACGGCACATGCGTGAGCTTCACGCCGGCCATATCGTTAAACAACACGCCCGCCAGATGCGCCGGCGTGCCGGTGCCCGACGAGCCGTAATTCAGTTGATCGGGCCGCGCGCGCGCAAACGCGGCGAACTCCTTCACCGAGCGCACCGGCAGCGACGGATGCACCACCAGCATGTTCGCGGCGATGGCAATGAGCGTGATCGGCGTGAAATCGCGCACGGGGTCGTAGGGCAGCTTCGCGTGCAGCACCGGGTTGATCGACAGCGAGGTATTCGATCCCATGAATATCGTGTAGCCGTCGGGCGCCGAACGCGCGGCCAGTTCCGCACCAAGAATGGTGCCGCCGCCGGGACGATTGTCGATGAACACTTGCTGGCCCAGCGCCTCGGTCAGACGCGGCGCGAGTGCGCGCCCGACCAGATCTTGCCCGCCGCCCGGTGGGAATGGAATGATGTAGCGAATGGGTTTGGCGGGGTAGGCCTGCGCTTGGGCGTGGGCAGCGGTCGCGCCTAAAATTGCTGCCGCAACCAAGATCACGAAACGGAAAATACCCAAACCGTCATTCTGGCGCAAGCCAGAATCCAGTGCGTGCCTGCGTGCGCGGCACCTTGAATCAAGCGCCTGCGGCGAACGTAATAAACTGGATTCTGGCGTACGCCAGAATGACGAGTAGTAGGGGGCCGAAGTCAGGTTTTGCATGTCTAGCCTTGAGTTCACGAGAGCGCGCATTGTAGATTTACCACCCGCCGCGCACAATCAAAGCCGTGAAATTTCGGCGCGCGCGATTTACCTTACACTGGCATACATGAAACCGATTCAACGAATAGCCATTCTCACCAGCGGCGGCGACGCGCCGGGCATGAACGCGGCGGTGCGCGCCGCTACCCGCGCGGCACTCGCGCGCGGCTGGGACATGCACGGCGTGCGCAACGGCTACGCCGGGCTGATTAACAACACCATCGAGCCGCTGCACGCGCGCGACGTGGGCGGCATCATCCAGCGCGGCGGCACAGTGCTCGGCAGCGCGCGCTCCGCTGAATTCGCCACCGATGCAGGCCGCGCCCACGCCTTGGCCAATCTGCATGAACGCGGCATCGACGCGCTGATCGTGATCGGCGGCAACGGCTCGCAGTCCGGCGCCAGCGTGCTGGCGTCCGCCGGTTTCGCGGTAGTGGGCGTGGCGTCCACCGTGGATAACGATCTGGCGGGCACCGACATCACCATCGGCGTCGATACCGCGGTGAACATCACCGTCGAAGCCATCGACCGCCTGCGCACCACAGGCTCATCGCACCGGCGCGCGTTTCTGGTCGAGACCATGGGCCGCAACTGCGGCTATATCGCGCTGATGGCGGGCATCGCCGGCGGCGCCGAAGTGATTGTGATTCCCGAATGCGAAGTCGAGCCCGCAGAGGTGGTGGACCGCCTGCGCGCCGCCTATCAGCGCGGCAAAACCCACGCGCTGGTGGTGGTAGCCGAGGGCGCCAAACACGGCGCGCACGCCATCGTGCAATATGCCGCCGAACACCGCGCCGAAGTGGGTTTCGGAATGCGCGTCACCACGCTGGGCCACGTGGTGCGCGGCGGCGCGCCCACCGCCGCCGACCGCATCCTCGCCACGCGCCTGGGCGCCGCGGCCGTCGATCAACTCGCGCGCGGCGCAACCAGCGTGCTGGTGGGCATTATAGGCAACGACCTCATCACCACGCCGCTGGCCGATATCGCGGGCAAGGCCAAGGGTGTTAATCAGGAGTTGCTGGAACTGGCGCGGATCCTCGCGCAGTGAGGGCGCAGTGATGAACAGGCGACCGAACCCACCTCCCTTTCTGCGATTTGTTGTCATATCGATACTGCTAGCCGCATACCCAGGCATCCTGCCCGCGCAGCCCTATCCGCTAAAGCCCGTGCGTTACCTCATGCCGCAGACGGCGGGCAGCGGCGCGGATATCGTCGGGCGAATCGCGGCGCGGGGCCTGACACAAGTGCTGGGGCAGCAGGTCATCGTCGATAATCGCACCGGTGCGGCCGGCAAT
>CAWUUY010000484.1:0-3164 GCA_963924885.1 uncultured Burkholderiales bacterium
CCCAGCTTGCGCCGCGACCAGGACAGCACGCGGTTCAAATGCACCAGCGCGGTGTAAGACACATCGCCCAGCACCGACAGCCAGCGGTGGCAGGTCGTCACCTGATCGTATTCGTCGCCATGCACCAGCAGCAGTCTTTTCCCGGCGGCGGTGACGTGCACATGTTCCGCCACGATATCCACCGCGCCGAACGACATGCCGAGGTACTCGCGCAACACCTCGTCATGATTACCCGGCACAAAAATAACTTGGGTATGGTGGCGCGCCTTGCGCAGCACCTTCTGCACGATGGTGTTGTGCGCGGGCGGCCAGTACAAGGCGCGGCTCATCGCCCACAGATCGATGATGTCGCCGACCAGATACAAATATTCGGCTTCGTATTCCTTGAGGAACGCCAGCAGGCGCTCGGCCTGACAGGCGCGGGAACCCAGATGGATATCCGACAAAAATATGGCGCGCACGCGCTTCATGATCGGCTTCCTCCCTGCTTCCACAGTTGTGCGATGACGCCGCTGCGCAAACGCGCGGGTTTGACGCCGGCGAAAACATAGTAGGGCGCGCGTATCCACGGCAAATACGGCAGCGAACTGCGGGATTCCTGCTGATGCGTGCGATCGGTGGTGGCGCGCAAGGCCGTCAGGTGCAACGGCGACAAACACACCTGGTCATGGCCGAACCAATGCGTCCAGAACCAGCGCTCCAGCGCGGTGTGCGTTGCCTGCGCGGCGCCGTCGTCGGCGCCCGCAACGTAGAAATCCACCACGCCCAAGGTGCCGCCGGGTTTGAGCATGGTCAAGGCGTTGGTCAACGCGCGCAGCCAGTCGGGAATCATCGTCAGCGCATACGAAAAGTAAACACAATCCACCGGCTGCGCGGGTGCATAGTCCGTGGCATCCGCCTCGATCACGCGCACGTTGGAGAGGTGCGTCGCGCGGCGGCGCGCCTGTTGTAGCAGCGACGGGCAAATATCCACCAGCTCCAGCGAGGCAAAACGCGCTGCCCGCGCGCCCCACAGATCCAGCATGGCGCCGGTACCCGCGCCGAGTTCCACCACGCGACTGCCGGGCGGCGGCGCGAGCACATCCAGCAGTTGCTCGCGGCCATGCAGCATGCGGCGGCGCAAACTGTCGTAGTACTCCGCCTGCGGTTTGTAAAACGCATCCAGCCGGGCGGCATGTGTACCCGTGCCGGGCATGCCGCGCACCATGCGCCACAGCGATTTGAGTTCTACGGCGTTCACGCCATCGCCTCGGCGATATGAAAGCCGGCGTAGGTATGCACGCGGTCGCGCAGATGCAGCCTGCGCGCCAGCGTTTCGTCAAACCGCAGCACGTCGCGCAGCGGGCGCTGGGCGCCGTCCGCCGTGATCGTCAATCGATCGAGAAACCACGGACGCGCATGCGCGCTGCGGAAAAGTATCTTTGCCGATGGCGCGGCGCGCGCCAGGATCATTTCCCACTCTTCGGCGAGCGCGGCAGCATCATGCGCGCCCAGCCAATCCATATGATCCAACAACACGAAACGGGTAATCGGCTCGCCGTGCGAACACAAAAACCCGGTCACCGTATCGGTGTACGGAGTCACAGTTTGCTCGGCAACGGTTCTCAGGCGCTCGAAGTTTTCGGCCTTGAGATACTCCGGACAACAGTCGCGGGTATAACGCCCGCGCAGGTAAAGCTGCCAAAAATAATTATCGGCCAGCGGCAATTCACGCGCGATGTAATCCACGCACTCGCGCACAAAGCCCGCCACGCCACCCGCGTGCTGGCGCCGCACTTCGGCGTGTTGCTCGCGCGGCACGCCCAGCATGCTCAGCGTGACGGACGAGGACAGCACGCGGTTCACGCCCGGACGCCACAGCAGGGGACTGACACCGCGGTCATACATCGCGCGCTGGGATCGCAAATCGGGCGCGGTAAACAGTTCATCGAGCGCGTATTTCAGCCGTGGACGCAGCCGGAAATAAATCTGAAACGCCTTGGCCACCGTGCCGGCAAGGCCGCGATGATAAAAACCCACGCCCTGCGCATCACCCTGAAACCAGTGGGTGTGCGCATCCCAGAAATCACGCGCATCATGCGGCAGCAACATGCGCAGGCCGCGCCGGTAGAGGAATTCAAAACGCGGATGAAAGCCATTGCCGAACAAGGCGAAAAAATCTTCGTAGTTCAGCGCCGTCGCCGCCGCGAGTTTCAGTTGCAGCAACGCGGTTTGGCGATGATTGGCATCCACCGCGTGTACGCGCCCTGCGCCCGCCAGCGCATAATCGAGCGCGTTGCAGCCGGCGCTGGTGATCACCAGCACGGTATCGCGGGACGTTAATTGCAGCGCCGCGCGATCCACCGCGGGGTCTTCCCAGCACGCGTTGTAGACCAGCGAGCGGCTATACAGCGCACCAAACAGTGCGTTGTGAAAACGACCAGCCGCAGCTTGGATTATTTTCAACTTGGGCCAATAAGTTATTGATTATTGGCTAATTTTATCCGCCGTTGGTTGCGTTTTTATGACAGTTACATGGCTTGGATTATGTACCCCGCATACTTCACTGAAACCGGCGCCGCGCGGCGGCTACCCCAGCAATACCAGCAACCACACTGCCATCACGTTCAGCAGTGAAATCATCACCGCCGCGCTGCCGATGTCTTTGGCGCGCTTGGCGAGACGATGATTCTCCAGCGAGATGCGATCGACGGTCGCCTCCACCGCAGAGTTCAGCAGTTCGACGATCAGCACCAACAGCACGCTGGCGACCATCAGCGCCTTGCCGATGCCGCTCACATTGAGCCATAACGCAACGGGAATCAGCAGCGCCGCCAGCAACACTTCCTGACGAAAGGCATCTTCGTGCCGAAACGCCGCGCGCAAGCCCTCGAACGAATAAAACATCGCGTTCCAGACGCGCCGCAAACCGGTCTTGCCTTTGTGCGCGCTTTCCGCTTCGGGATTCTCAGGCAGGGATTTTTCCGGCTCGATCATGAATCGTTCCTGATAACTGCCATGGGCATGACATCCCGGCGCGCGAGCCGGGAATACATATAACTATTTGTTTTTAATAGTTATTTTAACGAGGCCAAGGCAGCATCGTAGTTGGGTTCCTGCTTGATTTCTGGCACTAGCTCGGCATGCAGCACCTGGTTGTTGGCGTCGAGCACCACCACGCCGCG
>CAWUUY010000485.1:0-6005 GCA_963924885.1 uncultured Burkholderiales bacterium
GGATTCCCGCCTTCGCGGGAATGACGGCTTGGGGTTTGATGCACCCGTACAAAAGTCGGACGAGACTGTCTCTAAAACAACGGGTTACCGCTCATCAGCGGCCTTGAACGCCGTGGTGCAGGCGTTGTCCATTCTCCAGCAACCGCGAAAGGACGCCGCCATGCGCAAACATTTTCTCTTACTGACGTATGCTGCCCTGCTGAGCTTGCCGCTGGTGACGCTGGTGGGCGCCAATCCGCGCACGCCGGCAGCGGAGGCCGCGGCGAACCCTGCCATCGACATGGAAGGTTATCTCAAGGTGTCGCGCGAGGCCGCGCAACATCGCGCCACGCGCCGTTTGTCGGAAGAAGAGTTCATGCGTCTCGCGCGCGAGCCGAACACTATCGTGCTCGACGCGCGCAGCCGCGACAAATACGACGAGTTGCATGTGAAAGGCGCGTTGAGCCTGCCGTTTTCGGATATCGCGGTGGAAAGTCTGGTGAAAATGATTCCCGACAAAAACACGCGCATCCTGATCTACTGCAACAACAACTTCGCCGGCGCGCCGCAGCCGTTTTCTGCCAAGCTGGCGAGCGCGTCGCTGAATATCTCGACCTATATCGCGCTCTACAACTACGGCTATCGCAACGTGGTTGAGCTCGCGCCGCTGATCGAATTGTCGAAATCGAAGCTGCCGTTTGAATCCATGCCGGCCAGAAAATCGGGCATGTAGCCGCGGCTACCGCGACTAATGCAAATGCTTGTTGCGCGGATGTAGCGGTATCACTGTCGATGAGCCGCTTTGTTCCGACGCCGGCTGCTTGGGCGGTTGCGATTTACCGAACAAGTCGCTGATCAGCGTGGCGACCTGATCGACTTCGGCTTTGCCGAGGTGGCGTGACAGCAGTTGTGTCGCGTCTTCCACCACGCACTGGCGGCGAAACTCGTGGATGGCCTCGGGCGTGGGGCCGACGAACACCTGATAAAACTCGTCGTCGCCGTGATCGGGGTAGTAGGTTACTTCGACCTCGGAGGCGTATTCGGTGAGCGGGCCGATGTTCTGGATGGCGGCGCCGAGTTTCTCCTGAAAATTGCGACCGACTTCGCCGGTCCAGCAGATGTTCAGAGTGCGCTCGCCCGCATCGAAGGCGAGGCCGGGTTCTTCGCGCTCAAGACTGTGCGCATCGGCCAGCGTTTCGACATCGAGATATTCGAGCCACGGTCGCAGGGCGTGCTCCACTTGCTTAAGACGCACGCCCTTGCACAAAAAAATCGAACCGTGTACGTGTACTTCCGTTCTCATAACATTTCCAATATGAACGGCCCGCGCGAGCCGCGCACCGTGCGGGCATTATAACGCATATACAATAAATTCAATAAAAACATATACTTAGGTATTTATGAAATCTAGCGCCACGAGCGCGGTACGCATCTGCGCCTGCTCTTGCGCGAGATGATCGCGCAATGCCGCGCCGGTGACCAGCATCGGCGTCCAGTAGTGCCGCGCGAGTTCATCGGCCCACGAGGCGGCGCGCGTCGCATCCGTCAGTGCCGCGTCCCACCACGCGATTTGTGCCGACGTAAGCCCGCGCGCGCCATGCACGCCGCGCCACGCGCCGAGCGTACAGGGCACGCCGAGTTCCAGCCACGCGGGCGTTTGCGCGTAGCAGACCGCGAGCCGCTCGGGTGACGACACGGCGAGTGCGCGGCAGACACCGGCTTCGATTTCCTTCACCGCGCTGGCGGCGGTGACGGCGGCGATATCGGCGTTGCCCGCCACCACATCAGCCACCGCATCCAGCGCGGAATCAAACACGCGGATTACCGGCGCGCGCACGTTGCCGCCGGCGTGACGCGTGACTTGCGCCAGCGCGATGTGATTGGGGTTGCCGGCGGCGGTGGACAGCGCGACCGTGACTTTGGCGGTATCGGTGCGCAAACGCTTGAGCAAATCGCCGGCGCTGCGATACGAGGAATCGCCGCGCGTGACGAACGCGATGTATTCGTTATACAGAATCGCCAGCGGCGTGTAGCTGCCGTGATTGAAAGAGGCGATGCCGGTCAGGTAATCCGTGGTGAGATTGGGCGAACTGATGCACAGCAGATGCGCATCACCCGCGCGCGCATCCACGCCGGCCCACACTTTGCGCGCGCCATCGCCGGGGATGTTGACGACTTGGTTGGGCACCTGCAACACGGCCGAGAGTGTGCGCGCTGTGCGATCCAGCCCGCCGCCGGGCGGCGTGCCCGCGAGGATGTCGATCTCGCGGTCGGGTTGCCAGCTCCCGGCTATCATAGCTTGAACAACCGTCCCGCGCCCGGCACATCGCGTTTGTCGTTCATCAACCGCAGCATAGCCCACATCATCGAGGCGTTGCTGGTGACCACCGGCGTGCCGTATTTTTGTTCGATGCCGTCGATGATGTCGAGGGTGCGGAAGTTCGAGCAACTGATAAAAATCGCTTCGGTTTCCGGGCGCATCACTTCGTCCGCCAGCGCGAGGATGCGTTCGCGCGTGATGGTGGAGTGCGCCTCGGTCGAGAGTCCCTGCATCGCCAGCACCTCAAAGCCGTCGGCGGTGAGGTATTGTTTCAGCCGCTCGTTGAGCCATGGCGCGTAGGGCGAGGCGAGGCTCAGACGTTTTGCGCCCAGCGTGCGCAGCCCATCGACGATCGCGCGCGACGAGGTGGCGCAGGGGATGCCGGTTTCGGCTTTGATGCGCTCGGCCAGCGCCTTATCCTCGGAGGGCGTGTGCAAAAAACCGCTGGCGGTGCAGCCGTAGCCGATCACGTTGACCTTGGCGTGCGCCAGCAGCTTGGCGGCTTCGGGCGCCTGCACCGACAGCCCCATCAGTTTTTCTTCGGTGTCGGCGGTATGCGCAATGCGCATTGAATGCACGGATGCGCCGGTGTCACCCATGGCGGCAAGGCGTTGTGTTTCGTACTCCATCACCGTGTTCCATGAGGGTACGATGAGGCCGATTTTTTGTTGCCAAGTTTCTATGGCCATTCTTCTGTAATCGCTTGCGCGGAGGATAGCAGATACTTTAGGCTTGCCACGAATCACAACCGAGGGAATGTCGCGATGAATCCGCGCTCGTTATGGCTCACCGTGCTTGCGTTTCTCCCCTTTGCTGCCTTTGTCGCCTTCCCGGTGTTCGGCCAGGGTTATCCACAAAAATCCATACGCATCATCGTGCCGTTCCCCGCCGGCGGCATCGCCGACATCCTCGCGAGCGCCATCGGCCAAAAACTCACCGAGCAATGGAAGCAGCAGGTCGTCGTCGACAACCGGCCCGGCGCGGGCGCGAACATCGGCGCGGAAGTCGCAGCCAAGTCGCCGCCCGATGGTTACACGCTGTTTGGTCTATCCACCGCGCACACTATCAATCCGAGTTTGTACAGCAAGCTCGCATTGCTGGTGGAGCCGGCGCTGTCGAGGTTGACGGCTGCTGACTTCGGTGTGCCCGCGGTCACGCCGCCGCAGACTCCTTGATCGACACACGCCAGTGAATGCGGTCTTCCTCCGGCGGGTAATCGCCGGCGGCCTTGTGATACGAGCAGCGGTTATCCCAAATCACGATATCGCCTTTTTGCCACTGGTGGTGATATTCCGCGCCGGGTTGCACCATGTAGCCGGTGAGTTCATCGATTAGCGCATCGCTTTCCTCCGCCGGTATCCCTTCAACACGCAGAATTTTCCCCGGATCGAAATAGAGGCCGCGGCGACCCGTTTCAGGATGGGTGCGCACTAACAGATGCAGCGCGGGTTTTTTGTTTTGATCTTCTGGGTTCAGCAGCGCCACTGCGCGGCGACGCCCGCCATACACATACGCACCCATGCGCCCGTCGATGCGCTGCTTGAGCGATTCCGGCAGCGCATCGTACGCCGCGTACATGCTGGCAAATAACGTATTGCCGCCCCGGCTCGGAATCGCCACGCCGTAAAGCTGCGTCGCCTTGAACGGCACATCGTCGTACGCGCCGTCGGTATGCCAGCCCGACGCGCCGCGCCCGTAAATCGCCCTATTGAGCGTGCCGTCGGCGTTAAATTTGTTCACGCCCAGCAGCGTGATCTCGGGGCAATCCGGATGGCGCGTGCTTTTCGACGGATGCGGATCAATGCGCCCGAAGCGTTTGCTGTAGGCGAGAAACTCGTGCAACTCAAGATGCTGTCCGCGTATTACCAGCACATTGCAATCCAGCCAGGTGCGGTAGAGCGTGTTAAACATCTCGTCATCGATGCTTCGCACATCGACCCCTTCGGCGATCGCGCCGACTTGCGGCGTCATGCGGCGGATTTCAAGCATGGCGTAGACTCCCCTTGCTCTCGTGACTGAGTGTATGGAATCGTATCACCACTGGGCGCTGGCAGGGGGGCAGGCCGCACGATGGCACGGTTTTCCGCATATTCCGGAACAGCCGCTCTGTTGGTTTATGATTCAAGCGACAATTCGATGAACCTCAGCGAGAAATTCATACCATCATGACCACAACCACCAGCGAATTCAGAGTAATGACTTCCGGCGCATTTACCGCCGCGCATCTGGCGTTGATACCGCAACTGCAACGCCTGACAAAAAAAACCGTGATCACCGCGTCCACCTCGGTGGGGACGGGCGAGAACTCGCTGGCGAATCGCTTGAAGCGCGGCGAGGTGGTGGACATCGTGATCGTGGCCGATGGTTTGCAGCGTGAATTCATCGCCGATGGCTTGGTGCTGGCCGACGGCTGCTTGCCTGTCGCCCGTTCAGTGATCGGCATGGCGGTGCGCGCCGGCGCGCCCAAGCCCGACATCGGTTCCGCCGAGGCGTTGAAGCGCACGCTGCTACAGGCAATATCCATCGGCTATTCCGCCAGCGTCAGCGGCCAGTATCTCACCACTGAGCTGGTGCAGCGCCTGGGCATCGCCGATCAGGTGCTCGGCAAGTGCCGCCTGGTCGGCGGCGGCGAGCGTGTGGGCGCGGTGGTGGCACGCGGCGAACTGGACATCGGTTTTCAGCAGATCAGCGAGTTGCTGCCGGTGCCGGGCATTGCGCACATCACGCCGTTGCCGCCGGAGTTGCAGAAAGTGTCGGTGTTTTCCGCCGGTATTGCCGCGAGTTCAGCGGATGCGGCGCTGGCGCGCGAGGTGATCCGCTTTCTCGCGTCGCGGGAAGCGGTGGCGGCGATTACGCAAAGCGGGCTGGAGCCGCTGGCGTAAGCATCAAAGCCGCAAGGCGTGTAAATATTTTAAGTATTTGTTTTTAAACAATAATTTATGTATAGGTCTAGCGATACACGGCCTGTATCAGCGCCCGCATATAGCCCACCACAAACGCCTGATTCGCCACCTGCGCGCTGGGGAACATCGGCGAATGATCCAGCGAAAACGGCCCCTTGAAACCGATGTCGCGATACGTCTGCATTGCGCGGAACATATCCACGTCGCCGTTATCGACAAAGGTTTCCTGAAACTTCGGAAACTCGCCGCGCACATTGCGAAAATGCACCATCACGATTTTGTCGCGCGAGCCCATGTGGCGTATCGCGTCGTAGACGTTGACCCCCTGCATCTCGGTCACACAACCCTGACAAAACAACATGCCGTTCGAGCGCGACGGCGCGATATCGAAAATCTTTTGATATTGCTCGAAGTTCGACGCAATATGCGCCGCGTCCGCCAGCGGCGGCAGCCCCGCCGGCATCGGCGGATCGTCCGGGTGCAGCGCGAGGCGCACGCCGTGTTGTTCCGCCACCGGAATCACCGCCTTGAGAAAGTAAGAGATGTTGTCCCACATTTTTGCCTCGGACACGGGCGGGCTGATCGGCGGCGCGGGGTTTTTCAGGTAATCCTCGTAATCGAACGAGATGTACGTTGAAGCGCCCCGCCCCTTTGTGGGCGCCGAGCGCAGATACTTCGACACAATCAGCTTGAAGTTGTAGGCCATGATCGGAATGCCCGCCGCGCCCATTGCCTGAAGCACGGTTTGCAGAAACGCGATTTTTTCATCGCGCCCCGCGATGCCGCGCTTGATTTCCGCAAAG
>CAWUUY010000486.1:0-2877 GCA_963924885.1 uncultured Burkholderiales bacterium
GCCTTCGCGGGAATGACGAGGATGGTTTTGCGCGTGAACCGAAGAGCGAGAGAGGTCATGGCCCCGGCGCCGAAAAACCTGGACGCAAGGGTTACTCCGGCTTGATACCTATCGCCGCCAGCATTTTCGCCGTCTGCGGAATCTCGGTGCGCACGATCTCCAGCATGCGCTCTGGCGTGCTGGTGGCCCCAACAATGCCCAGATCACCGTAACGCGCGCGCACGTCTGGCAGCGCCACAATGCGCCCGATCTCGCTATTCAACCGCGCGATAATCGCGGGCGGCATCCCCTTCGGCCCGGCCACGCCCCACCACTGCGTGGGTATGGCGTCCCGGATGCCCGACTCGATCATCGTCGGCGTCTCGGGCAACGCGGGCGAGCGCTCCGTGGTGGTCACCGCCAGCGCGCGCAGCCGGCCACCGCGTATCTGCGGCACGGCGGGCACCATGTCGGCGAACACCATTTCGATCTGGCCGCCCACCACGTCGGACACTGCCAGCACCACGCCTTTATACGGCACGTGAACAATATCGGTTTTGGTGACCGACTTGAACACTTCGGCGACGATGCCCACGGTGCTGCCGGTACCGGCCGAGCCATAACTCATTTTGCCGGGACGCGCTTTCGCCAGCGCAATGAGTTCCTTCACGTTGCGCGCCGGCACCGCCGGATGCACCACCAGCACATGCCCCGCGTTGGCGATCAGCGTCAGCAGCGAAAAATCATTCAGCGGATCAAACGGCAGCCTGCGAAAAAGATACGGGTTGTTGACCAATTGCGATTTGGTGGTGAGCAGCAGCGTGTAACCGTCCGGCGCCGATTTGGCCGCCAGCTCGTGACCGATATTGCCGGTGGCGCCGGGGCGATTCTCCACAATCACGTTCCGCCCCAACGCCTCGGTGAGCTTCTGCGCGATCACCCGCGCCAGCACATCGCTGGAGCCGCCGGGCGGGTACGGCACGATGAAGCGGATGGGTTTTGCGGGGTAGGTTTCTTGTGCGAATGCGGGTGTAGCGAACCAAGACGCCATCAGCAGTGGAATGAGTAATCGCTGCATTTTGCTTCTCCTGTTGTCGTGTCCATCCGGGTGAACTGCGACCTTTGCACGCCGCAGAACACGCTATTTTCCCGCCAAGTTCACGATGCGCTCAAGCGCGGCGCGCGGGGTCAACACTTCAACGCCGCGCCACTTGCGTTCATAGAGCATGCCGAAATGCGCGCGATCGCCGGTGACAAGGATGTCGGCGGCGGCCTGAACCGCCGCCGCCAGGATCGGCGCATCCTTGTCGGGCAGTCCGCACGAGCGCGCCCATTCCGACGTGGCGGGCATGGCCTCCCGGCAAATCGTCATCAGCGAGATCAGTTGCTCAAGATCAGGCGATTTTGCAGGTTGTTTACGCGCGGTGTTGCGTCGCGCCTCGTCGAGCGCAAAAGGAGAACTCACCAATTCGCACAGGCCCACGCTGGCAAGACTGAAAAAACCGCGCAACCCGCTGTTCACGCCGAGTGCCGCGCTGAACAGCACGTTTGCGTCGAGAAAAATCCGCATTCAGCGCGGCTTCTTGCTACGTTTCTTGACCAGTTGTTCAACGCGCTCGGTCAATTCGCCGGGTATCGCGTTCTCCCGCTCGAACTCGGCAATGCGCGCTTCGCTATACATCTCGATGGGATACACGGCAGCGGGACGCAAGATAACCGCGCCATCGTCGGTGGTATCGACCAGCAGCGTTGCCGAACCTTCCAGCCCCAGCTTGCGCAAAATCGCCGACGGCAATGAAACCTGGCCCTTCTTGCCTAGCTTGATGATTTCCATGACATTCCCCGCATTCCGGTAATCCGGAAATCCGGATTATTGCATAGTTGGGAATCACGCCGACGATCTGTGGAAATTTTAAATAAATTCAATAAAAACATGTGCTTATATAACACCCGTTGTCGGCGTCTGCACCGTACCTCCCATTTTGGGTTTCTTTTCTTGATACGACGCAGGCCGACATTACCGCAACACCATTTACTGCGGCTTAATGCCCGCCGCCTTCGCCACTTCCAGCCACCGCGCCACATCGGCGCGCATGCGCGCGGCGAGTTCTTCCGGCGGCTCGCCCACGGGCTCGCCACCGATGTCGAGCAGGCGCTGGCGCACGTCCGGAATTTGCAGCACGGCCGCCACGTCGTCGCGTATGCGTTGCACGAGTTCCCTGGGCATGCCGCGCGGGCCGAACAGCGCAAACCAGGTGTCGGCGGCCTCGAAACCGGGCACCACGTCGGTAATGAGCAGCGCATCGGGAAACGCCAGCGACGGCGAAGAGACGCCCAGCAGGCGCACCCGGTTGGTACGCAACCCCGCCTGCACCGAGCTGACCGCCCCGATCGCAAGATGCACGTGCCCACCCATTGCGTCGATCATCATTGGCCCCGCGCCCTTGTAGTTCACGGTCTCGATTTTCACCTTGGCCAGCAGGTTGAACAAATGACTGGTGAGCGGCGTGCCGGCGTTGGCCATGTTGATCTGGCCGGGACGCGCGCGCGCAAGATTAACCAGCTCGCGAATATTCTTCACCGGCAGCGACGGGTGCGCGACGATGGCCTGCGGCGAACGCGTGATGCGCGTGATCGCGGTGATGTCGGTGAGCACATCATAAGGCAGCTTCGCCCACATCGCCGGGGCCTGCGGAAACTGGGTCGAGTTGATGAGCAGCGTATGGCCGTCGGGCGCACTCTTGGCAACGATATCGGTGCCGAGGATGGTGGCCGCACCGGGACGCGGATCGATGATGACTTGCTGTTTCCAGCGTTCGGTCAGCGCCGGCGCGATGACGCGGCCATTGGCATCGCTGCTGCCGCCCACCGCGAACGGCACGACAATGCGCACCATCT
>CAWUUY010000487.1:0-10295 GCA_963924885.1 uncultured Burkholderiales bacterium
CACGATCAGGGCACCGCCGCCAACAGCAGTTTGATACACGACGGCTGGCGTCTCTTGATCCAGCGACTGATGCAGGCGCCCGGTGTTGTAAAACGGGAAATATTTGGTCAGACCAATCATCAGTTCGCCCATCGTGGCATAGTTATGCACAAGAATATTACGAAAGCCGCTGATTTCATGCTAGGGAATGGCAGGCCAATTCGCTTTTTTATCTGCGGGAAGTAACTGTGT
Organism: uncultured Burkholderiales bacterium; assembly: GCA_963924885.1. Lineage (GTDB taxonomy): Bacteria > Pseudomonadota > Gammaproteobacteria > Burkholderiales > SG8-41 > UBA5216. The sequence goes on from CAWUUY010000487.1 coordinate 232, forward strand.
CGCCTCGGACAAGGTTTGCAAATTGCGCAACGCCGCGTCGTACAGCACTTGATCATGCGTGAGATTGCCTCGCGCCCGGATGACCCTGATTCTGTCTATGGCATCGAGGATATGTCGTGCATAGGGTTGCCAGGGTTTGCTCATAGCGCCACAGATTCCCTGAGAACCTGATCACGGATATGCCGGTTCAATTCATGTTCCGGCACTAACTCTACGCGGCGCTGCAGCAAGTTTTGCAATCGTTCGGTGAGCGGGAGCCGCTGTGCAAACAGATCGTAACCCCGTGGCAATTCCACCAGGAAATCAATATCGCTGCAGGCCGTTCCTCGCCCCTGGCAACCGATCCGAATACGCGAATATGCCGCGCGCCATATTGGTTGCCCAAGGCGACAATGGCGTCTCTTTTTACGCGTAGTTCGTCCAGTAACATGTGAGTCAGCTTTCGCTCTTATTGGGCCGCTACCACTGATATACAAGGAATACCGCGTACGGTAACACCCGACAACAATCCCTTTAGAAATTCGTCACATGACCCTCATTTACGCTGACGGGGAGATCTAAGGGGCTCGCCATTCTCGGAATGCGCTTCGCGCTACGGCTTGATCCCCAGCAGTTTTGCCGCAGTCCCGCCGAGCATGGCGATACGCTCATCGTCGGTGAAACCGGGCGTATTCATGATGTGCGTCACCGGGTCCTCGTGCCACGGAATCGGGTGGTCAGTACCTATGACTAGCTGGCTCACACCCACCATGGCCGCGAGGTGGCGCAGCATCTCGGGCGTGAACACCAGCGTGTCGTAGTACATCGTCTTAAGATATTCGGTCGGTTTCTTTTTCAGCTTGACGCTGGGGTCGCAATGCCACGGCGCCACGCGGCACGGGTGATCCGAGCGCGGCGCGTAGGAGGGCAAGTAGCCGCCGCCATGCGCGGAGCACAGTTTCAGGTTCGGGAATTTATCCAGCGTGCCGTCGAAAATCAGGTGCGACAGGCAGATGGTGGTGTCGAGCGGATTGCCGATGGTGTTGGCGAGCCAACCGTTGCCCTTGAAGCGCCGGTTCAGCTCAGGCGTGCTTTGCGGGTGGATGAAAATCAGCACGCCAAGTTCCTCGGCCTTGGCCCAGAACGGGTGAAACTTCGGGTCAGAGAATTCATGATCGGCACAGCTTGCGCCGACTGCCGCGCCGCGCAGGCCGAGTTTCTTCACGCCGTGCGTGAGTTGCTCGACCGCCAGTGCCGGGTCTTGCAGCGTCACCGACGCGAAAGCGACCAGCCGGTCGGGATACAGGGCGCATATCTCGGCAAGCTTTTCGTTCTGGATGCGGCAGATTTCGGCGGCGAGATCGCGCTTTTCTCGATACCAGAACGGGTTGATGCTCAACGCCTCGATGTCAATGCCTTGCTGGTCCATCGCGGCCATACGCTTGGCCCCCACTTCGTCGAGGTCGGGAAACTGATGGTCGGCGGCGCTTTTACCGGCAAGCGCGAATGCCTCCGGCACGATGCAGTGCGCGTGGACATCGATGGTTTTCACACGCTTGCCGTTGACCGATACGTGCCGCCGTTGCCCGCCCGCGGCTGCCTGCATGCCATTGGTCATCTCGCAGCCGGTGAAGACCACCGGTGACGATTTCCTGCTGCAACTGTTTTGCTTTTGCATTTTGCCGTGCTCCCTGTGATGGTTACTGTTGTTTCATTCCCGTGCGGCGGATCAGATCCGCCATGACGTCGATGTCACGCAGCAGCGTCGCCGTAGCCTGTTCGATCGAACTGCCGATGACTTCCGAGCCTTCAGCCGCAAGCCGACTTTTGACTTCCGGCGCGCCCAGTGTCCTGATGATCTCGCGATGCAGACGCGCAATGATATCCGCCGGCGTCGCGCTCGGCACCATCATGATGTAGCCCGCGTTTTCCTCGAAACCCTTGATGCCGGCTTCGGCTGCATAGGGCACTTTCGGCAGTCGGTCCGCACGTTTGCTGCCGGTGATGATGATGCCGCGCACGCGGCCGGAGTCGACAAACGGCGCGGTTGCGACCAGATTGAAAAAGCCCGCCTGTATATGCCCCGCCACCAGATCGATGAGCGCAGGACCCGAGCCTTTGTAGGGAATGTTCGTGATTTGCAGACCAGTCTGCATTTTGATCATCTCCATGCGCACCTGCCCGCCCGCGCCGCCGACGCCGTAGCTCAGGTCATTGGGACGCTGCTTCGACAACGCCACCAGCTCGCGCACGGAATGCACCGGCAGCGACGGATGTACGCTCAGCATGGTGGGGGAGGCCGCGAGGATGGCTATGGACTTCAAATCCTTGCGCGCATCGTAAGGCAGCTTGGCAAATAAGCCTGCGTTGACAGTGTAGGTGTCGCTGGAAAGCAGCAGCAGGGTGTAGCCGTCGGGCGGCGCCTTTGCAGCCACCTCGACGCCGACCACGCCGCCCGCGCCGCCGCGATTTTCCACTACCACCGGCTGGCCCAGTCCCGCCGTGAGCAGCGGCCCCATGGTGCGCGCGAGTATGTCGGTGGTGCCGCCCGGCGCCAAAGGTACGATGAGACGTATCGGCCGATTCGGCCAGGCTTGCTGCGCCAGCGCGCAAGCCGTACACACCGCGAGACCGGCGCCCGTGAGCAGGCGTGCGAACGTTTGACGTTTGATGAGGGTATGCATGGGTGTTCTCCTCTTGGTGGCGGCTGGTGGAGGCTTGCGGCGTTTCATTCTGTCAGGCATGGTCAGCATTGAAGTGCGAAAGATTTAGCGTGGCAGGCTCTCCCAGCCATGACGCATGCGTCGTGTGATCCTCGATGTTGTTGCCGGTCTGCGCGTGGACCAGGATGTTCAGGCCGTTACGGTTTGTCTCTAGCCACTGGATCAGCGCGTCGAACTGCGACGAATCGAACGCGAGTTGGCAGCTCCAGTGCGGATGAGGCCCCACGAGTTTCTGATGGACGCGACCCATGATTACGCCGAACAGCGTTGCGGCGGTTTGGCAAAGCGCGCGCGCCTGCTCTGTTGATGTCTCTTCAAAATAGACATGCGCATGGTACTGGGAGTACAGGTTCTGCGGTCGTTGAATCATAAGCTCAACGTTGATGGCGTTTCCGGATTTTACGTCGCGTTTAATCGACACGCGCGCCCGTTTCCTTGATCAGTTGCCCCCATTTCACGTTTTCGGCTTTGATATAGTCGGCAAACTGCGCTGGAGTGCTGGTGATGATGTCGGCGCCCAAAGCCGCGATGCGTTCGCGCGCATCCGATGTGGCCATGATCTTCACGATTTCCGTGTTGAGCCGCGCGACGATTTCCTTGGGCGTGGCCGCGGGACCCAGCACGCCCCACCACGACGTCAATTCAATGCCTGGAAAACCGGATTCGGCGAGCGTTGGGGTATCGGGCGCGGAGGGCGAACGTTGCGCGCTGGCCACGGCCAGCATGCGCACTCTTCCGCTCCTGGCGAAACTTTGCGTCGATAACACGGAGGTGAAAATCAGCGCCACCTGACCTGCCACGAGATCAGTGAAACCCTGCACCGCGCCCTTGTAGGGAACGTGCGTGAGATCGGTTTGCGTCATTTTCTTGAACAACTCGACGCCCAGATGTCCCCCGCTGCCGGCGCCGGTGGAAGCGTAGTTGAGCTGACCGGGCCTGGACTTCGCGAGCGCGACCAGCTCTTTCACCGAGCGCACCGGCAGTGCGGGATACGTCGCGATGACATGCGGCGACGCGACCACCAGCGTGATCGGCGCGAAATCGCGCACCGTGTCGTATCCCACCTTGGTCAGGCTGACGCTGATGCTGAGATTGCCGGTCTGCCCGATCACCAGCGTGTGGCCGTCCGGCGGCGCCTTGGAGGCGAGTTCGAGCCCCAGCGTTCCGTTTGCGCCGCTCCGGTTATCGACGATTACCTGCTGCCCGAAAGTCTCACCGAGCTTGAATGCTATGTAGCGCCCCACGATGTCTGTCGCGCCACCCGGCGGAAACGGCACAATCATGCGCAGCGGTTTTATCGGATAGACCGGGCCTGATCCCTTCGACAAGGTCTGTCCTGAGCTTGTCGAAGGGCTTGGGGCGTGCTCGGTCGAAGGGGTCTGCGCCGCAACAGCGCCCGCAAGACTGGCCAGCGCGGTCGCGAGTAACACGAGCGCGGTACTGTTCCAGACTCTCATCATGTGCTCCTCCTCGGGATGAAGCGGACAGTCATGCCATGCCGTTCGCGATGAGCTTGCCGAACTACGAACCATACTGCAATTTATTATGCAGGAATTCCGCCCACGGGGTGACGGTATTACTTTTCGGCTCCTTTCTTGCTAATTGGGCGCTTGCCCGCAACGGTCAAGGCGCACTGGCGGCTAGCGACCGCCCGGTTTAACATGCACAATTCCTCTATTCCATACTCTCCAATCCAGTTCAAGGAACAAAATCAACATGGACACCCACGCGACACACGACGCGCACCACCACGACGGCAAACGCGTGGAAGACCACCGCCTCATCACCGGCGCCGGCACGTATGCCGCCGACTGGCATGTGCCGGGACAACTGTATGGCGTTTTTGTGCGCTCGGATCATGCGCATGCACAAATCGTTTCGGTGAACGCTGCCCGCGCACTGACACATCCCGGCGTCAAAGCGGTTTACACCGGCGAGGATGCGGTGGCCGCCGGATACTTGCGCGCGGGGCACGTGCTGGCCGCGCCGGGCAAAAACGGCATGAAGGCCCGCGCGCTGGATCGTCCGGTGCTGGCGCACGGCAAGGTGCGCTTTGTCGGCGAGGCCGTGGCGCTGGTAGTGGCGGAGAGCGCGGCCATTGCCGCCGATGCCGCAGAACTGGTAGAGGTGGAATACAAAACATTGCAACCGATTGTTGACCCCGAGCAGGCGCTGGCGGCAGGCGCGCCGCAACTGGACGAGGCGGTGCCGAATAATCTGGTGTACGAATGCGAAGCCGGCAACGAGGCCGCGGCGGCCGAGGCGATCAAGAACGCCGCGCATGTGACGCGGCTGCGAGTTGACAGCACGCGAGTGACGCCATGCCCGATGGAGCCGCGCGCCTGTCTGGTGCAGTACGACGCGGCGACGGGTGAGTATCGCTTCAACGTCTGCACGCAGGGCGTGACCACGCTGCGCAAGATGATGACCTCGTGGACCAAGGTGCCCGAAGACAAACTGATTTTCGAAGCGCGCGATGTGGGCGGCGGCTTCGGCCAGCGCACACCGGCGTATCCAGAATACATCGCGCTGATGATCGCGGCCAAGGCGTTGGGTAAGCCGGTGAAGTGGGTGTCCACCCGTTTCGAATCGTTTCTCACCGACAACCACGGCCGCGGCAACATCGCCACCGGCGAATTGGCGCTCGACAAGGATGGCCGCTTTGTCGCGTTCAAGCTCGACTGGATTGCCGACATGGGCGCATATCTCTCGCCTGGTTCGGTGGGGCATATCCGCAACACCACCACCTGTTTGACGGGCGTGTATCAAATACCGGCGCTGTATGCGTTGTTTCGCGTGCCGCTCACCAACACCACGCCGATGGGCTCGTATCGCGGCGCGGGGCGACCTGACATCGCGTATGTGATCGAGCGTTTTGTCGATCAGGCCGCCATCGAAATCGGTATGGACAAAGCGGACTTGCGGCGGCGAAATTTTATTCCGCCGAATGCGTTTCCGTACAAAACGCCCACCGGTTCGGTTTATGAGAACGGTGATTTTCCGACGGTGCTGTCGAAGGCGCTGGCGCTGGCGGACTACGCGGGCTTTGCCGCGCGCCGCGCGCAATCCGCTAAGGCCGGCAAGCTGCGCGGCATCGGTATCTCAACGGTGATCGAAGGCTCCGGCGCGGGCAACGCACCCAAGGATGAAGTCGAAATTCAACTCGATGCCAGCGGCACGGTCACGCTTTACACCGTATCCAAATCCCAGGGCCACGGCCACGAAACCACGCTGGGCACGATCGTCGCCAACGCGCTGGGCATCTCGCTCGACAAAGTAAAAGTCGTCCAATGCGCGCCGGGCAGCAAGCTCGAAGGCAACCACACCGGCGGTTCGCGCACCACCGTGGGTGTGGGCAGCGTAAGCCATATCGCGGCGCAAAAACTGATCGAGGAAGGCAAGGCGCTCGCTGCGCTCGAATTAAAACTCGAACCGTCGCAGGTGCAATACGCCAAGGGCGAATTCAAATCCAGTGAATCGAAGCGCGTGATCAAACTCGCCGAACTCGCGGAATTTGCCGGGACCAAAACCATCAGCGCCATGGCCGATGGCAAGTTTGGATCAACGTTTCCCAACGGCTGCCACATCACCGAAGTTGAAATCGACCGCGACACCGGTGCGCCGAAAATCGTCTCGTATTGTGCGGTGGATGATTGCGGTGTCGTCATCAACCACGCCATCGTCGAAGGCCAGATGCACGGCGGCGTGGTGCAGGGCGCGGGGCAAGTGTTCGGCGAACAAATTGTGTATGACCTGCAATCCGGCCAGCCGCTCGCCGCGAGTTTCATGGACTACATCATGCCGCGCGCTGGCCTCGTGCCCGAATTTCGCGGCGAAGAACATGCCACCACCAGCAAGGTCAGCCCGCTGGGCGTGAAGGGCGTGGGCGAATCAGGCTGCACTGCGTCGATTCCGTCGCTGGTAAGCGCAACGCTGGACGCGCTGGGCACGGTGGGGGTGAAGCATCTGGATATGCCGCTGACGCCGGCGCGGATTTGGGGTGCGATGCAGGCGGTTAAATAAAAAGTGTTTAAAAACAGTAACTATTCAGCCGCTCTGAAATCCTTTACCGCAAAGGCGCAATGGAAACGAAAAGAAAGGCCTTTCTTTGCGGGGGTTCTCTGCATCTTTGCGCCTTTGCGGTGAAGGTGTTTTGTTGGATGGCACCCGAACATTTTCTACGCCTCTAAGGATTGCAAACACCCTGTCGAATTATTTCGTCGTGTTCATGAATAATCAAGGCTAGGTGTGGGCGCGGTTCGCCTAGCCTGAGTGATTTATAAATCAATGCCTTATCGAAGCGGTGTTGGGGTGCGGCATATGGGTGCGGCCTTGGTAGCGGGTTGTTCCGAGATGATGCTACGCTATGTGCAATTCAACAGACATGGCCTACGGCAACCATTTTTCGCTACAATGCTGGATTGTAAAATATGTAACTGTCCCAGAATGGCCAATTGGTTCAATCGCATCAAGCTCGGCGCCAAGCGGGCTGCCAAGCCGGATATTAATTCGGCAAGTCGACTTGCGCGTGACTACCGTCCGGCGCGTGATGTGGTCGCCGGGCTTACTGTCCTTGACAGCGTTGGAGACTTGGCTGTGGTAACTTCTGCATTGCAGGTGCTTACCGAAAATGGCTACGTGCTGCTGGAGGACCGTTTCGACGAAATCCATGCACTGGACAGCGCGGGTGAGCCGCGTTTGTTTGAAATGATCAGGGAGTATCTTGCAGCGGCACGCCCCAAAAAGGCCCGCGAAAGGGAGTTGTGGAAAGGCGCCTATGGCTATCTGCAAGAGCTTTATCGAGCTTACCAATTCTGTCTGCAGCGCTATGAATCTGATCTGCAGGGATCGCTCCATTTTCGGCCGAAGTTGCCGATCGCCACCGCCCGCGCATTGCGTGCCCTGCGCTTACAGCTGAAGTGGGCGTTGCTGCGCTATAGCACACCGGAACAAACTCTATGGAGGGACATGGCCGGGCTGTACACCTTTGCGCTGTCGCACGGCATCGCCGAGGATCAAGTGCCGTTTTATCCAGGCCGAAAAATTACCGTCAGGGAGGAGTTCGTTAAAGGATTGATGATCGCTTCGTGTTCAAACGACACCCTGCGACCGGCAGAACTGGATCTGGCTACTCGCTTGGCCGATTATTATGCCCAGCATTTTGTCTTGGCTGACCAACCCTTTGAGGGATGCACGCACTGGTTCGATCTGCGCGATCCGCGCTTGCCGTTGCGGAAGACCAAGGCCCCGCCTCAAGACAATACGGTACGGTATCTGGGGGCGGGAGCTGCCTTGGCCGATCTGCGCGCGGTGCGCGCGGAAATGGCGCGTACGGGGGTGGTGCCACATGCGTTGCGATTCTACGAGAAGCAGAACGATCAGTTGTTGATGGAGGCGCTCGCGCATCTGGAACTGGACTGGGCCGGAAAAACCCAGGCTCGAGGTGGTGAACGCAAGAAAGGGCACTCGCGCGTTACTGTCGTGCCAGGGTTTACGGACATACTCCGCGCACTGGATTTTGCAGTGAACGACTCCCTCGATTTTACCGACCAGCCCACGGCGGAGAGTTGGGTGGTGGAGGACATCAGTGCCGGAGGTTACGGCGCGGTGATACCCGCAATCGCCGGCGATTGGGTGGAGGTCGGCAGCTTGGTGGGTATTGAAGGCAAGTCCATCCATGAGTGGCGCATAGGCGTGATACGCCGCGTCAACCGGCTTGAGGGCGATCAACAGCGCGTTGGCGTGCAGTTGCTGGGAACGGGTGCGGAATTAGTTACGCTGAGCCATAAAACGGATAGTTATGAACCCGCCATCATGCTTACCGAGGAAAGTGACGGTCTGGAGGTTCTGGTGGCTAGCGGGGTATTCGCCAACAGAGGGCACATCGAGGTGGTATTGCGCAACAAGCGATTGCATCTGAAACAGGTCGAGGTGGTGGAACGTAACGCGCATACCGAACGGGTTGCATTAAAGTTTGTGTAGATGGATCGGAAACGCCGCTCCCGAGTCTGATGTCGGGCACCCCCAAGGGGCGGCGGGAGGGAGCAAACGCGTTACTTCTGGCGGTCTCCCGTGGCGGCGGGAGCGCCCGCTGCGGCTTTTTCCAGTCTTTTGATGCGTTCGTTAGCGTCATTCAGCGCGCGCTCGCGTGCCGCCAGGTCTTCCTCAAGCATGCGTAGTCGTTCCTCGACCGACGAGCTTTTGCCCGGAGCAGCGCCACGTGACAGCCTGACGACAGGCTTGCCGCCGTCGCCCTTTTTTGCCGCCGCCGCGGGTCTGCTTTCACTGATGGGGGGGCGAGGCTTGGTTTTACTTTCTTCCGCGGCGACGTCCGCGCGATTCGGAACCGAGACACCGGTTTGCGTTTGCGCCGTTTGCGCAGACTCCGCTGTCGGCGCCGCTGATACTTGATCTGGCGCGGGTATGCGCAGCCGATGCCCTTCTTTCAGCAAATTCATGTTGTTGTTAATGAATGCCGATGGATTATTGCGGAAAATCGCCAGCATGGTTTGTTGAAGCGATGCATTCCGTGGGCGCACTTTGGCTGCAATACGTGAAAGCGTTTCGCCACGTCGCACCGGGCCGTACTGAGCTGACGCATCACCATCGGTCACGCGCGTGGGCGTGGGCGCAGAGGATGTTTCGGTCGGCGCGGTCGGCGGGGGGGTATCGGGTTCCAGCGATCTTGCAGGTGTGATCTCGGGCGGGTCCAGAAGAACGGCAAACTGGCGTGTGATGGGGCCCGACTGCGACGTGAGTTCAATCAGCAGATTGACGAACGGCTCGTTGATGGGTTTCGCCGAAGTCACCCGCAGGTAAGGCACGCCATTGGTGCGCTGCTCGATCGAAACGCGAATGCTGCCACCCCCGGCGGCGCCTATGTGCAGATTCGAACGTTCATAGTCGCTTGCCGTGCCGAGTTTCGCACTGAGCGTGCCGCGCTCTTCCTTGGTCACGGATATGAGTTCGATTTCAACGTTCAGCGGGTGCCCCAGCGAGGACAGCACGGTCAGCCGTCCCATGCCCAACGCAGCAGCGCTAAAGGCGACGGACGCGAGCGCCATGCCGACAAGAATTCTAATGATATTCAAACTATGCATAAAAACCTAAATAAACCTTGGATTCGTGGGCGTTCCGGCTCGGAGGGCATCTGAATACATAAACACAAGGCCCAACCTAAAACCGCTGGGTTTATTGTATCTTGTAACTTTATCTTAACAAGTATCTACGTGGCGGTGTGTGCTGTGGTGCTGTCCTGCGGCAGGGTTTTCTCCCCGCCGGTGGGTGTGAAGCAGCCCTCAGGCCATGTGCCGGGTGGTAAAATGCGCAGCGCTGCGGGTGTAGTTCAATGGTAGAACGGCA
>CAWUUY010000488.1:0-7078 GCA_963924885.1 uncultured Burkholderiales bacterium
TGGAATATTCGCGGCGTGTGGGATTTGAAGGACGACGTGCGCAACGGCCGCATCCCGAAAGTGTTTTATGAATCGGATGATGAAAATCGTCTGGTGCCGATTGTGTGGAAACCGGAAGATTTTATGATCGCGGTGTCGGGCGACCCGCTGCGCAACAATATGTATGTGTTCGCGCACAACGGGTTTTTGGGATTTCCGACGGGGAAGAAGGTTCAACTGCCGAAGGATTGGGAAAGCAAACTACGGAATTTGTAGGTTGGGTTAGGCGCGCACTTTGCGCCGTAGCCCACCGTACGCGACATGGCAAGTGACGAATGGTGGGTTGCGCTTCGCTTCACCCACCCTACGGTTTCGCTGTTGCCTACCCTAAAACATCATCTGCCCGCCGTTGATCTGCAACGACTGCCCACTCACGTAACTCGACGCCGAACTGCACAAAAACCGCACCACGGTGGCGATTTCTTCGGCGTCGCCTTTGCGCCCCAACGGCACCATTTCAGCGCCCACTGCCGCGGTGCGCCCCGCCGCGCGCACGGTGTTCATCTGTCCCGGCGCGATGCAGTTGACGCGGATGTTGCGATCACCGAACTCGCGTGCGAGGCCGCGGGTGAAGCCCACCAAGCCGTGTTTCGCCACCGAGCCGTGGATGCGTTTTTTCGCGCCTGACAGGCTCATCATGCCGCCCAGCGTGACGATGCTGCCGCCGCCGTTGGCGATCATCGACGGGATGCACGCTTGCGCCAGATAAAACGCGCCGTCGAGCGTGATTGCGAGCGGCACACGCCATTCGTCGTAGCTCAATTCCAGAAACGGTTTTTCGGTGCGCACCGAGGCATTCAACACCAGAAAATCCACGCGGCCGAATTTTTGCATCACGCCATCGACGATACCTTTAACCTGTTTGGGGTCGGCGATATCGGCCACATACACCTCGGCCTGTCCGCCCGCAGCGCGGATTTCCTCGGCGACTTTTTTGGCGTCATCCACCGAATGCCGCGTGTTGATCGCCACGGCGGCGCCGCCTTTCGCCAATTCCAGCGCGGTGGCACGCCCGATGTTTTTTGCCGCACCGGTGATTACGGCAACTTTTCCCGTTAGTTCTTTAGTGTTGTCCGTCATGGGTTTCTCCTTCAATGGTGTTCCACAAAGTGGGTAAATTCACCCGCAAATTCGCGTCAATTTCGCAACGCCAGCAACCGGACTATACTATGCGCCTCTGCTCATTACCCGCACCACATCGAGGATGCATCATGGCCTACAAAACCCTGGAAGCACGCCCCATCGCGGGCTGCATCGGCGCTGAAATCTACGGCGTCAATCTCAAGGATCACAACAACAAAGATTTGTGGAACGAGTTGCAGCAGGCGCTGCTGGAGTTCAAGGTCATCGCCGTGCGCGGACAGCGTTTGAATCCGCACGAGCAACTGGCTGCCGCCAGACATTTTGGCGAGCCGAATTTTTATCCATTCGCCAAGGGCATGGAAGAAATTCCGCAGATGACGCACGTCATCAAGGAGCCGCACGAACGCGAAGCTTTCGGCAACGACTGGCACTCCGACACGCCGTACCTCGCCGAACCGCCTCGTATCACCACTCTCTATGCGATAGAAACCCCGCCCAAGGGCGGCGATACGCTCTACGCCAACACGCAGGCAGCCTATGAGGAACTTTCAGCCGGCGCCAAACGCATGATCGACGGCGTGCTCGGCGTTTTCAGCGCGAGCCTGAAGCACAAGCCAGGCGGCGACCGCGCCGCACACCACAAACGCATGAGCACCATGCCGGTGACCAACTCCGAAAATGCCGACCGTTTTGAATCCAGGCATCCCATCGTGCGCACGCACCCGCAGACAGGCAAAAAAGCGCTGTATTGCAGCTCGCTGCACACACTACGCCTCGATGACATGACCGAGCGCGAAAGCCGCTCCATCATCAACATGCTGAACGATCACGCGATCACACCGGAATTCACCTGCCGCGTGCACTGGGAGCCGGGCCAACTCACCATCTGGGATAACCGCGTCACCATGCACAACGCGATCAACGACTACCACGGCACGCGGCGCGAAATGCGGCGACTGACGGTGGGGCCGGAAAAACCCGTTTAGCACGTTAACCGCGTTTCGCCGAGGATCCCCATGGCAGCGTATCTCATCGTAGACGTCAAAGTGCTGGACCCGGCGGGTTTTGCCGAGTATCAACAGAAAGTGCCCGCGACCATCGCGCAGTACGGTGGCCGTTATCTGGTGCGCGGCGGCGCCACCGAGGTGCTCGAAGGCGCAGGGTCGCCCAAACGCAGCGTGGTGCTTGAGTTTCCGAGCATGGTGCAACTCAAAACGTGGTACGCCTCGCCTGAATACGCGCCGCTGATTGCGATTCGGACGCGCACTGCAAAATCAAAGTTGATGGCTGCCGAGGGAATCTGAGGCGAGATACCGCCCCGTGACTAACCGCCCAACACCGCCGCCGACGGCTTAACCTTCCCCGACTCCACGCTCAGCACCGCATTCACCAGCTTTTCATTCGCCGGTGTCGGAACGCCGACCTCTTTGCCCTTGCGCACGATCAGGCCGTTCATGAATTCAATTTCGGTCTTGCGGCCCTTTGCCATGTCCTGCGCCATCGACGGACGCTGAATATTCGCGCGCGGGTTGTCGGCTTTGCGGTTCTTCATGATGTGCTCGACTTCCGCCAGCACGGCGGCGTCGCCCGCGCTTGCTTTCTCCAATTGATCTGGCATCAGCTTACCCATTTTTTCGAGCTTCAGACCCAGCGCGCGGCCCACGCGTATCGATTCACCGGCCACCTGAATCGCAAAGCGCCGGATGGCGTCGTTGTTGTCGCAACCGTGCCCGGTCAAACCGGTGGCCGCGCAAATGCCGTTGCTCATGCCGTTTTGCGTGAGCTTGGTCCAACGCTCACCCTGCAGATTGGTGGTGGCCTTGGCGCTGTCGATCAACGAGAACATTTTCACCAGATCGGTCACGCGGTCGGTGCTGCGGCCATGAATTTCGCCGACGCGAAACACCGTGTGCTTGTCGCCGCCTTTTTCGGCCATGCGGCGTATGCGCCCCGGCCCGTACAGCTCCACGGAGATCATCGAAGCAATCGTGCCCACCACGCGTTCCGCGCCCAGCACGCCCGCGATGGTGTCTTCGTTCCAGCAGTTTTGCAGCGACACGGCAAAACCGTCCTTCGCCAGATACGGCGCAATCGCCCTGGTTACGCGCTCGGTGTCGTACGACTTGACCGAAATAAACACAATGTCGAACAGCGGCTGGCCCTTTAGCGTGTCGAGGTCTTTGTAGTGCAGCGTCTTGGCGGTCTTGACGATGAATTTTTCCGGATCGGTCACGCCGTCGAGGTCCAGCCCCTTGGCGCGGATGGTCTCAATGTGCTCCGGCCAGAAGTCAATCAGCGTGACATCCTCGCCATGGTGCGCGAAATAACCGCCGACATAGCCACCCAGTGCACCCGTGCCCATCATTGCGATACGCTTACCCATTTCGTTCTCCTTGAAAAATACTGAACCTCATTAGTCCGCGCGCGCGCCGGAATCCTTCACTGGCTTCGCCCAGCGATTAAAATCGTCACTCAACATTTTGGCACTTTCCTCCATCGAAGCCGCGATCACTTCCGCACCGTCGGCCGCCATGCGCGTATTCACTTCCGGGTCTTTGAGTTTGCGCGCGATTTCGGCATTGAGTTTCGCGACAATGGCTTTGGGCGTGGCAGCGGGCGCCATGATGATATAGAACGACTCCACCACGTAGCCCGGCAGCCCTGATTCGGCAATCGTCGGCACCTCGGGCATGGGGGTGTAGCGTTTGGCGCTGCTCATGCCCAGGCCGCGCAGCCGGCCGCCGCGCACGTGCGGCAGCACCGGCACCACGCTCGAAAAGCGCAACTGGATATTGCCCGCGAGCAAATCGACAATTGCTGGCGCCGCCCCTTTGTACGGGATATGCACGACATCAATGCCAGCCATGCCGTTGAACAACACGCCCGCCAGATGCGTCGATGAGCCGTTGCCCGACGAGCTGTAATTCATTTTGCCGGGGTTCACCTTGGCGTACACGATCAACTCCTTGACGCTGGTGGCCGGGATTTTGGGATGCACCACCAGAAAGTACGGCGAGTTGGTGGCCGCGATCACCGGCGTGAAATCCTTGAAGGTGTCGTAGCGCAGCTTGGCATAGAGGTGCGGATTGATGGTCATCACCGCGCTGGGCGTGACGAACAGCGTATAGCCATCGGGCGCGGCCTTGGCCACCAGTTCCGCACCGAGGTTGCCGCCGGCGCTCGGACGGTTATCCACCACCACCGGCTGGCCCCAGCTTTCGAGCAATTTTTGCCCGATGATGCGCGCCAGCGTGTCGCTACCGCCGCCCGCGGCATAGGGAGAGATCAGGCGGATGGGTTTGGTGGGGTAGGCCTGTCCTGAGCTTGTCGAAGTGGACTGCGCACCGGCGGCGGCAACAGCCGTCATCAGCGCGCACGCCGCGATGCACTGCCGTCGCATCACTTCGCCACCAGCGCAATAATTTTATTGAGATTCCCCAGCGTCTCAAAGTGCTTCAGCAAATCATACAACGTGCGCGCCTTGTCCGCGCCCAGCACCGGCGTCACCAGCCCATCAAACTTGCCCCACACTTCGTCTTCGGACATCGGGTTATCCGCGTGGCCCAGCACGATGTTCGTATCGGCATGCAGCGGCTTGGCCTCGCCTTCGACGTACACATCCAGATGCGCTTCGTATTGCGGCTGATCGGCAACGACTTCCAATTCGGTGACGTCGGCGATGGCTTTCAAGCGCGCATCCTGCGGGAGCTTGTCGGTGAAATCCGACGCGACCAGCCGGTAACCCGTGAGCCCCATCGCCATGCAATAACGCACGCTGAATTTATGCGCCAGCGGCGTTTGCGGATTCAACTGGTTGGCCACCACCACCACATTCGGATGCACCTTGGCATGCACCTTGGTGATTTTGCGACCGCCCACCGCCGCTGCCAGCTTGCGCGAGGTTTGTATCGCCGCGTGCGTGGCGCGGCAACTGGCGTAGGGTTTGAAACCGTTGCGCTTTAATTCCCAGTAGCTGAAATCCATCGGCGGCACTTCGACCTTGCGATCCTGAATAAAAGCATCGAGCAATCCCTTTTCCAGTTCCAGCAATTTGGTCGAGGATTGAAACCCCTCACGCGCCAGCTCCGCGGCGAGAATGCCGTCCATCGCCGCCTTGCCGCCGTGAAACGGTTTGCTGTGCGTGCCGAACGAACCCACCAAACCGCCTGCCGTAGTGGTGGCCACACCCACGGCGTATTCGGTTTGCTGCGGCGTCAAACGCATCAGCACCGACGCCGCCACCGCCGCACCCACGCGCCCGAACACCGAGGTCGGATGCAGGCCGCGCCGGTGCAGGCTGCGCCCCACGCCCGGCGGGCCGCCACCCGCGAGGCGCGCCATCACTTCAAAGCCGGTGATGAAGGCCGACAGCGTTTCTTTTTCACCGGCCTTCAGTTGCCCGGCCAATGCGAGCGTGGCCGTACCGACCACGCAACTGATATGGCCCGCGCCCATCTGGTGCGAGTCATCGTAATCCATCGCGTGGGCCATGGTGCCGTTGGCGAGCGCGGCAAACGCAGGCGCAGTGCGGCCGCCCATGAACACCTGCGCATCGCCCTTGGCGCCCCAACCCTCGACCACGCGCCGCACCGGACGCACGCAATCGTCGTCCCACGCGCCGATGGCGCAGCCCATCACGTCGATTAGCGCGACCTTGGCGGCGGCAAGGATGTCGGCGGGGAATTCGCGCGTCAGCGCACCGGCGGCGTAGGCGGCGATTTGCTGGCTGCGGGTGATGGTGAGTTCGTTAGGGGCGTTCATGATGACTCCTGAGGATCGCTTGTGATGTGTGATTCGCGCGGGTTGCCGGGGCGCAAATCTTAAGGCGAAACACGGCTGCGCGTCCAACACCCAACACATGGACACGCTCGTGTGCGCAGGGTTTTGGGTTACGATCCGCCAATATGAAAATACACACTTCCATCCTCACCCTGCTGCTCGTTGGCGCAGCAGCAGCATCCCACGCTCAATCGTGGCCCAACAAACCCATACGCGTGCTCGTGCCGGTGCCCGCCGGCGGCACGCCCGACGTGGTGGCACGCATGGTGACGCCCGGCCTCTCGGCCCTGCTCGGCCAGCAACTGGTGGTAGACAATCGCGGCGGCGCGGGCGGGCTGATTGGCGCGGAGCTGGCCGCGCGCGCCACGCCCGATGGCTACACGCTGTTTTTCAGCAGCCCAGGCTCGCTAACCATCCTGCCGCATCTGCAAAAGCAGGTGACTTACAACACGCTGCGCGATTTTATGCCGGTGAGCCTCACGTGTGTGGGGCCGTTTTTGCTGATCGTGCATCCATCGATGCCGGTCAAAACGGTGAAAGACCTGCTCGCACTCGCCAAATCACAACCCGGTAAATGGAATTACGCTTCGGCGGGAAACGGCGCGATCAATCACCTCGCGATGGAACTTTTCAAGAACATGGCCGGCGTCAACATCACGCACGTGCCCTACAAAGGCGCGCCGCAGGCAGTCACCGACGTGATCGGCGGCAACGGCGTACACCTGATGTTGAACTCCATTCCGCCGGTGATGCAACACGTCAAATCCGGCCGCGTGCGCCTGCTCGGCATTACCAGCGCGCGCCGCTCACCGCAATTGCCCGACTTGCCCACGCTGAACGAAGGCGGCGTGCCCGGCTATGAACTGAGCACATGGTTCGGCATGCTCGTGCCCACCGGCACGCCGAAGGACATCATCGCCCGCCTGCACGAGGCACTGGTCAAGGTGACGCACAACCCCGAAACCAAGGCGCAGTTTGAAACCCTGGGCTACGACGTGGTGGGCAGCACCCCCGAGGAGTTCACCGCCTACATCCGCGCGGAAAATGATAAATACGCGAAGATCGTCAAAGTGATTGGCGCGAAGGTGGATTGAGCTACCCTGCAAAACAAACAACCCCACTGTCGTTCCCGCGCAGGCGGGAACCCATAACACAGCGCCATTTGAGACACAGCACC
>CAWUUY010000489.1:0-5916 GCA_963924885.1 uncultured Burkholderiales bacterium
GGCACCATGAAGGATTTTGAAAAGGCAGGCAAAACCATTGCTGCCGCGCGCGGCCTGCTCGGGCGTTCGCGCATCGGTATGGTGGTCAAGCGCGGCGCGACGCTGCCGGATATGGCCACGGTGAATGCATTCAAACATGCCATGCTCAATGCCGATGAGATCGTGTGCACCGTCGCCAACAGTGGCAACTATGTAGTTAAACTGCTGGGCAAGCTTGGCATCGGCGAGGCGACAAAACCCAAAGTGCTGCAACTCGGTGACACGGTGAAAGTGACGGATCATGTCGCCGCGTCACCACGCAACGCGCTCGGCGCGGGACAGTTGGCCGAGATCAGCGAGTTGGCTGACAAGGGCGTGGCGATCGTGCTGGCGGCGGCGCTGCCCGATGCAATACAAAGCCAGACTTCCTACGAGGCCGCGGTGGCAAGCGCGAGCCCTTCGCGGGAGGCTGCGGCTGAGTTTGTGCGCGCGCTGGCGTCAGAGGCAGGGAGAAAGCTGCTGGCGTCGACGGGAATTGATTAAGGTTAGCTCTCACGCGAACATGACAGAATTGCAATTTTTTCAAAGAAACCAATATGTATAAATGTCTGACCCTGATGGCCGCCACGCTGTGTCTTGGCACTGCGGCGCAAGCGGCCGAAATCAAAGTCCTGAGCGCGGGCGTGGGCGCGGTCGAGCCCGGCATCGAAGCCTTCGCGCATCAATTAAAGCGCGACACCGGACTCGATCTGAAAATTTTGTTTAACACCGCGCCGCAGATCGCCAAGCGGCTGGCGGCGGGCGAGGTCTACGACATTCTGATTTCGCCGCCGGCGGCGGTGGATCAAGCGTTGAAGGGCGGCAAGGTGGTGGCGGAGGGCCGCGTGCGCGTCGGGCGTGTGGACGGTGGTGTGCATGTGCGCGCCAATGCGCCATCGCCGAACATCGCCACCGCCGAGGCGCTAAAGCAGGCGGTGCTGGCGGCGGAATCCGTGGTGTACAACACAGCGTCCACCGGCCTCTATCTCGACAAGCTGTTCGGCGAGATGGGCATCCTTGAGCAGATCAAACCCAAGAGCACGCGCTACGCCAATGGCGCGTCGGTGCTGGAGCACGTGATCAAAGGCAAGGGCAACGAGATCGGCTTTGGCGCGATCACTGAGATTCGCATGTATGAATCAAAGGGACTGAAGTATGTCGGCCTGCTGCCCGCCGAGGTGCAGAACTACACCAACTACGATGCCGTGTTGATGACAGGCGCGGCTGCCGCCGATGCCGCGCGCCAGGTGTTGAAGATCATAGCGGCGCCCGCGTCAAAAGCTATCTTTGTCAAAGCGGGCGTTGAATAGCGATGGCCGGCACGCTGAAGGTGTTGTCGGCCGGCGCGGTTAAAGGCGGCGTGGCGCGGTTGTGCGCGGCGTATGAGCGTTCGTCGGATTGCAAGGTGGAAGTCGAATTCACTCAAGTGCCGAAGATGAAAAAGCGCATCGCGGCGGGCGAGCGAGCCGACGTGCTGGTGGCGACGGGCGGGGCGATGGACGAGTTTGCCGCTGCCGAAAAAATTGTTCCAGCGACGCGCGCGCTGCTCGGCCGCTCACGGGTAGGCGTGGTGGTGCATAGGGATGCGGTAGCACCCGATGTGTCGGACACCGAGGCGTTTAAGCGCGCATTGCTGGCGGCAACGGCGGTGGTGCATAACGATGCGTCGAGCGGCGTTTATATCGCGGCGTTATTGGAGAAGTTGGGGCTGAAGGCGGCGCTCGGCGAGCGCGTGATGGTCGTCAACAGTGGTGCGGCGATCATTACTACAGTCGCCGAACGCGGGCTCGGTGCAATCGGCATGGGACAAATTTCCGAAATCCGCGTGATGATCGATAAAGGTGTGGCCGCGAAGTTCGTCGCGCCGCTGCCGGATGCGATACAGAATGTGTCGACGTACTACGCTGCCGCAGTCAGCGCTGCGCCGGATGCCGTGGCGTTGGTGCGTGAACTCACGTCGGATGCAGCGAAGAAAGTGTTCGCAGCGACCGGCATCGATTAACGCGCTGCTGATCCGATGAAGATTCTGATCACCGGCGGCGCCGGATTCCTCGGTCAACGCCTCGCGCATGCGTTGATAAAAACTCAACAAAAACAAATAGTTACGGAATTGGTGCTGGCGGACATCGCGCCGCTACGCGATGCGGCGTTGCTGGCGGATCGGTGCGTGCGCAGCGTCACCGGCGATCTGCGGCAACTGCTCGACAATGATGTGATGAGCGGCGTGGAGGGCGTGTTTCATCTGGCCGCGGCGGTCAGTGGCGAGTGCGAGGCGGACATCGATGTGGGCCTTGCCGCGAATCTCGACAACACGCGCACGCTGCTTGATGCGTGCCGCAAGTTGACGCAACCGCCGCGCTTGGTGTTCTCCAGTTCGCTCGCGGTCTACGGCGGTGACATGCCGGAAGTCATCTCCGACAACACCCTGCCCATGCCGCAAAATTCCTACGGCACGCAAAAATTCATCTGCGAACAATTGATTGCAGACTACACGCGCAAGGGTTACCTCGACGGGCGCAGCGTGCGTCTGCCGACGGTAACCGTGCGCCCCGGCAAACCGAACAAGGCGGCCTCCGGTTTCATGAGCGGCATTATTCGCGAGCCGCTGGCGGGCGTGGAGGCGGTGTGTCCGGTTGATCTGAACACAGGCGTGTGGATTACCTCGCCGCGGTTTGCGGTGGCGGGTTTGATTGCCGCGTTCAACACCCCGCGCGAGCAGTGGGGCGGCAGAACGGCGATGAATTTGCCGGGGTTGTCGGTGTGGGTGGCGGACATGCTGGCCGCGCTGGGGCGTCGCGCGGGCGCTGCGGTTGCCGCGCGCGTGCGCGTGCAAAAAGACGAATCGATTTCAACCATCGTCGGCGGCTGGCCGTGGCGGTTTGATACGGCGCGCGCGCGTGGGCTTGGATTGAGCGGCCCGGCGTCAATGGATGACATCGTTGCGGAATACATTGCGGATTATTCAGCGGCGGTGACAGCCGCAATGCCATATTTACAATCGGCAATACCTAAACGCTAACAACAAGGAGCAAGACCATGACCGAACCAGGCATGCACAAAGACAACGAGTTTGCCGGCAAAGTAGCGCTGGTCACCGGCGCGGCGCGCAATATCGGACGCGCGATCGCGTTATCGCTGGCCTCGGGCGGTGCCACGGTGGCGGTGAATACGCGCTCGAACATGGCCGAGGCGCGCGGCGTGGTCGATGAGATCAAGGCGCTGGGCGCGGATGGCGAGGCGTTTGCCGCCGATGTCGCCGAGCCGGCGCAAGTGCGGGCCATGGTCGATGCGGTGCTGAAACGATTTGGCCGTCTGGATATTCTCGTGCTCAATGCGGCGGTTCGCGAGCACGTGCATTTCGATGACATCAGCTATGAAGACTGGCGCCGCATACTCGCCACCAACCTGGACAGTGCGTTTGTGTTCACCAAGGCCTGCCTGCCCGCGCTGAAACAAGCGGGCGATGGCCGTATTGTCACCTTCGCCGGCGTCACCGCGTTGCTGGGCCTCAAGGATCGCGCGCATGTCGCGGCTTCTAAACATGGCATCGTCGGGCTGACCAAGGCGCTGGCGCAGGATTTGGCGGAGTTTGGCATACGCGTGAACTGCATATCGCCCGGACAGATCGACACGTTACGCGCGTCGGGGAACGAAAAGCCGAACCGGTCGAAGGATATTCCGCTGGGCCGCAAAGGCGCACCCTTCGAGATCGCCGGCATGGTGCGCAGCCTGTGCGGCCCGGCTGGCGCTTACATGACCGGGCAGACGCTGCATATCAATGGCGGACTTTCCAACTCCGGGGTTTGATTGCCGCGCGCGCTACAGGTCTTTAAGACCTACATATCTTTAAGGCTTAAGCCCTTCACCTGTTTCTCCACCTGCACATACTCGCGCGCCATCATCGCCTTGAATTCATCCGGCGAGGTGGGTTGCACGGGCTCCGCGCCGTCGGCGGTCAGGCGCTTCATCATCGCGGGCGTATTCAGTCCGGAGCTGATGGCTTGATTTAACGCCAGCACCACCGCGCGTGGCGTGCCGGCGGGTGCGACGAGGTTGTAGGCGTTGGACGCGCGGAAATCCGCCACGCCGGATTCGGCCACCGTCGGCATGTCCGGCAAAAATCCCAAGCGCTTGGGGCTGGTGACGGCGATGCCGCGCAGCTTGCCGCTGTTGACGTGCGGCAATGCGGATACCGCGCTGCTGAACATGGTGTGTATCTGCCCGCCGATGATGTCGAGCAGCGCGGGCGCGGCGCCCTTGTACGGCACATGCACCATGCTCGTGCCCGTCAGGGTTTTAAAACGCTCCATGCTCAAATGCCCGGTGGTGCCCACGCCCTGCGAGCCGTAGCTCAGCGCATCAGGCCGGGCCTTGGCGTGGGCGATCACGTCTTTGACGGATTTGATCGGCAGCGAGGGGTTGACCACCATCACGTACCACTGCGCGGTCATCTGCACCACGGGTTCAAACGCGGTGCGTACATCGTACTTGACGCGCTTCATCGCGCCCACCAAGAGCAGCGTATCGGTGCTGTTGAGCAAGGTGTAACCGTCGGGCGCGGCATTCGCCACAAGGTCGGTCGCCAGTACCGTGCCGCCGCCGGGGCGGTTGTCCACCACGAAGGGTTGGCCGAGTTTCTCGTTAACGATCTGGCTCACCATGCGCACCACCACGTCCGGGCCGCCGCCCGGCGAGATGGTGACGATGACGCGAATGGGTTTGGTGGGGTAGGCGCCGGGCGTTGCTGGTCGAGGCTGCGCGTGCGCGAATGCGACCGCGCACAAATACGCAATCGCGACGCCCGCGCGCAGCATGATGCTTGGCCTGCTTAGCGCTTGTGTTCCACGATATCAATCCCGCAATACCGATCCATCACGTAGATCAGGCCGCGGTCATCGACATCGATATCGTTGGTTTGCGGGCAGTTCCGGCCGCCGCACGGCTCTGGTATGAACCAGCCCACTTCTTCCGGCGCGGAAGGATCGGCTATATCGACGATGCGCAGCCCACCTGCAAACCACGCACAATACATCATGGTGTCGCCGCCTTTCCAGTTCTCCTGAAACTGGTGCGCGCCAAAGCGGCCGGGCGCGGTGCGGCTCCACGGAGACTCAAGTTCGCTGACTTCAAAAATCGCCAGCGGCTTGATGTCGGCGGGGTTGGTGATGTCGAACGTCCACAGCGCGCCGTGCGGGCGGCCTTTGCGCTTGGCCATTTCCTCTGCGGTGTGCGCGTGGTCTTCTTCGTCGATGGCGACCGCGATATCGCGCCCGTTGATCTTGCGCGTGAGGCCCATGAAGGTGTGCGACGGCTCGGGGAACGGCGGGTGATAGTTATACGCGCCGATGGTGGTGGGCTTGCGGATATCGGTGACATCAACCATGCGCACGCCGCCGTGCCAGCATCCGGCATACAGCGTGTTGGCCACGCGCACCGTGTGATGCAGCCGATGCTGGCGCCCCGGCCAGGTGGGTTTTTCACCGCCGGCGATGTGTTGGCCCGGGATGTGCCAGCGCGAAACTTCTTCGGGCTTGGCGGGGTTTTTCATGTCATAGATCACGAGGATGTTGCCGATGTAGCCCGGCATCTCGGTGGAGATGTAGGCGTACTTGTCATCCATGTCGAAGCGATGCACGCCGCGCCCGTGCGTGCGGTGATGCGTGATAAGCTTGGGTTTGGATTTGTCCGAGATATCCCACACTTTGAAGCCGCCTTCGTTATAAGGCCGCTTGGCGAGCGCATCGACTTCAGGGATATCGGCGGCGGCGACCCCCAGCTTGGCAGCAAGCTCTGCGTCGGTGGCGCCGCGCCCGAGTTCCGCGTTCAACCGCGTGCGCAGCTTCGGCAGCTCATCGGCCTTGCGGCCGATCGCGGTCATGTTGCGTTCGCTGTTGATGA
>CAWUUY010000490.1:0-8135 GCA_963924885.1 uncultured Burkholderiales bacterium
GAGCATTCCTAATCTAACTATTCATATAAAAAATGCATCAGTGGCGAAACTGGATGAAACGCATGGGACTTAAAATCCCCCTACGGCGGCGGGGTCAACGAGGCGCTGGTGGGCCGCGCGGTAAAGGGCCGTCGCGACAAGGTGCTGGTCGCCACCAAGTTCGGCAATCTCGCGCTGGCAGGGCGAGGCGGCGACGGCGGTGCGGCGGCGCTCACCGGAGGACATCCTGACTACGTGCCGCAAGCGTGCGACAAAAGCCTGAAGATGCTGGGCGTCGATGTGATCGACATCTATGGACTGCATCGCGTCGATGCCACAGTGCCGATCGAGGACACCGTCGGCGCGATGAAGCGCCTGGTCGAGCAGGGCAAGGTGCGTTATCTGCAACTGTCGGAAGCGGGGCCGGAAACGATACGCCGCGCGCACAAGGTTCATCCCATCGCTGCGCTCGAAACCGAATACTCGTTGTGGAGCCGCGATGTCGAGCGCGATATCCTGCCCACGTGCCGCGAATTGGGCATCGGTTTCATGCCCTATGCGCCGCTGGGACGCGGCTTCTTGACCGCCACCATGAAAACGCTGGACGCGCTGCTGCCTTCCGACCGGCGCCGCGATCATCCGCGATTCTTGCCAGAAAATATCAATAAAAACAAAGAGTTACTGAATTCTGTCGAGGGTATCGCCGCCGCACGCCATTGCACGGCGGCACAGGTGGCGCTGGCGTGGCTGCTGGCCCAAGGCGCGGACATCGTGCCGATTCCCGGCACCAAGCGCCGTGCCTACCTGGAACAAAATTGCGCAGCGCTGGATATCAAACTCAGTGTTGATGAAGTCAAACGCTTGAGCGACGCGTTTCCGTTGAATGTCACTGCCGGCACGCGTTACCCGGAAAAGCAGTTGAAGGCGCTCGGTATCTGACGCTCCCGAGCCGCGCATGAGCACCGCGGGCCACAGTAAGCGCCAAACATGGATCGGAACCCGAAAACTGATTCGACAAAAGCGCTGGTCGCGGCTTTGGTTTTACCCGGTAAGTGTTTTGCGGTAAACTGAATGACGCTTACTGAATGGGGGGCGCGATGGCAACTACGATATCAAGCAAACGGCAGATCGTCATTCCCAAAAATGATTTGATCGCGGTGGGTCTCATGGAAGGCAGCAGGGTAAGAGTGATCCGCGAGGGGCATACGCTGAGTATTGTTCCAGACAAGGGGCGCGACGGTTCACGAATTGAAGATGGCCCAAAGATACTGGGATACAAAGGGCGTAAGGCCACGCAGGCCGAGATAGTCAAGGCCATCGCCACCGGTGCCGCGAAATCGCTGTGAAATCGCTGGATACCAGCGTATTGGTGCGTTATTACACGGCTGACGACAGGCGGCAGCACGCGGCAGCGGTCACAATCCTGAAAAAAGAAACCGCCCTCTTTGTGCCGAAAGTGGTGGTGCAGGAATTGTGGTGGGTGCTGACAAAAGTTGAGTGCTACCAATTCGAAGATGAAAAAGTAAGAAAGGTCATCGCGCATTTAGCCGGAATCCACGGCATCATTCTGGAAGATGCCAATGAGATCATGGCCGCATTGGAATACCAGCGCAAAGGCATCGGCTTTGCGGATGCGTTACATCTGGCCGCCTGTACTGGATGCACCACGCTTTTTACCTTCGACGAAAAACTTGCCAAGCGCGCCAACAAACTCAATATAAAACCCTTATGCATCGTGCCGGTGTAAAAAGCGTCATGCAAAAGTGTGATTTATTCCATAAAATATCAATAAAAACAAAGAGTTGATGAATTCCATCGAAAGTGTCTCGACGGCGCATCGCCGCACCCCGGCGCAGGTGGCGCTGGCGTGGCTGCTGGCCCAAGGCGCGGACATCGTGCCGATACCCGGCACCAAGCGTCGTACCTTTCTGGAGCAAAATTGTTCGGCGCTGGATATCAAATTCAATGCCGATGAAGTGAGGCGCCTGAGCGACGCGTTTCCGTTGAATGTCAATGCTGGTACGCGTTATCCGGAAAAGCAGTTGAAGGCGCTGGGAATTTGATACACGCCAGCCCGCACATTTACATGGGAATCCGCTGCCGCTTGAACATCGGCGTCCTCGCCATGCCCAAAGCTTGGAGATCGGGAACCCGTTTTACCTCTGCCGCATGAAAGCGGTATGGCTTACCGGGCCAGCGGCCGCAGCGTTCGTAGCCGGCCAAAATGCCGAACAAAATTTGCTTGCCTGTCCGATGGCAAGCGCCAGGCTGCGCATGGGTGTCGCCGCGCACGCTTGGCGCGAACAAGGAAACGACTCTGTTCCTGGAGCCATCCGCGATTCTCGGCGCCCAGGCTACGAATTGGCGCGACGCGCGGATAGGCATAGTTCCAAAATTTACGATTGATCTGCCGCTTGCCCCGTGGGTTGACGCATGCAGGGCAATGAAAAACAACGGCGCACGACTGGTAGTCGACATCTGTGACTACCCGTTTCGCAAGAAGCCGGATGTTGTCGATGAGTTTTATTCAACGGCGCTCGGCATGGCCGACGCCTTGGTTGTCAATTCCGAGCTTATGGCGGAACAGATCGCGCCGCATTTCAAAAAGCCGGCGGTTATCATCGCTGACGCGGTTCTCGATCCAATGGCCGCGCCTGCGTATGCGCCTGCAAAAAGACTGAAATTGCTCTGGTTTGGGCATCCCTCGAATCTCCGCTTTCTGGAACCCTGGATAAGCGAATTGACAGCCTCCGCGCCACGTCCGTGCCGGCTGGTCATCGTCACGCAGGACGGTCATGGCGTGCGCGAAGCTGCGCGCAACCTGCAGGCGCATTACGCGCCGGCATTCGAGGCCCGGTTTGTCGAGTGGTCGTTGGAATCCACGCGCCGCGAGTTGGCCGCTTGTGACCTCGCAATCTTGCCGGGCGCGCCAACGGACCCCGTGAAGGGCGGTGTATCGGCAAACCGCATAGCGGAAATTTTGAATGCAGGCCGATTGCCGATAGCCAGTCCGATGCAAAGCTATTTGGAGTTTGAACAAGCCGCGTGGCTGGGTAACAATGTGATCGAAGGCATCCGCTGGGCGCAGGCTCACGCCGAAGAAGCGCTGAAGCGGATTCGCCGCGGACAGGCGCTGGTAGCGGAAAAATACACGATGCACGGACTGGGCGAACAATGGTGCGAACTGCTGCGCCAGCTGACCTGCCGCCCAGGGACGCTCTGCAGACGATAAAGTCGCTCGGAATGGTCACCGGCACCGGGACTTTCAACGAGTCGCGGTGGGTACTGCCGCTGCTGCCCGACAAGATCAATGGCATCGCCGAGCCTTATCGCAGTTTCTGGAATGGTGTGGCGAGTTGGCTGATCGGCGGCGCTTTCGGAGCCCTCATGCTGCCCAAATTCGGCGAATTGCTCGAGCAGCGGCTCGGCGACCTGCGCACCGCGCAGTTCTACGACGAAGGGTATGTGGTGCAGGATTACACCAACTATGCGCTTGGCCCGCATACCGACGCGCCGAAAAAAGTGCTGACGTTTCTGTTCTATCTGCCGGCGGATGAATCGCAGTCGCACCTGGGGACATCGATCTATGTGCCGAAGGATCCCCAGGCTGCCTGCGCCGGCGGGCCGCATTATCCGTTCGATCAGTTCCGCCGCGTGTTTACCATGCCCTACCTGCCAAACACGCTGTTTGCGTTCGTCAAGACCACCAACTCGTTCCATGGCGTGGAGCCGGTCACCGGCGCCGAGGCGCGCCGTGATCTGCTCGCTTACGATGTCAAAGTGGCGAATCGTCCCGAGCTCTCACAAGGCTAACGAATGCACAACCCGATGATGCGCAAATGCGCGATCTGTTGCTGGATTGGGCGCTTGATGCCGCTACACGCAAGCGAATTCTTGCGGACAATCCGGCAACGCTCTACGGTTTTCCGCCGTCGTAACCGCTATTCCCCTTGCCGTTCGCTTTTTGTCTCAGGGCCATTTTCGCGCTGCGTGTTTGACGCGCAGTACTTCAACGGCCTTGCCGGCAATCCTGTAAATCAAAATGTAATTGGGGTGCGCCACCAGCTCGCGCGTCCCCTTCACTCGTCCAATGCGTCCCAGCGCCGGACGCTGGTCAAGTTGCGCGGCCTTGTGCATCAGCAGGTCACCTATTTCTATTGCTGCCTGCGGATTGTCCTGGGCGATATAAGCGGTAATGCTTTTACGGTCGGCAATGGCGGCGGGCTTCCACAACGGCAAGATCAACGCCTCACTTTCCTGGCACGTTTGACCAACGCCGCGCGCTCGACAGCCCACTCGGCCGCGACTTGCTCATGCGGCACGCTTGGCCGGGGGTCGTCGATGGCTTTCTGAACTTGCTGGGTAAGCCACCCTTTGTATGCGGCGGCCTCGTGCGCGCTCCTCATCCTTGCGGAAGCGTCTGTGCGCTTGTGCCCGCCCTTGACGGGGGTAAACTGAGTTGCATCCACTTGGTAGCTGGCAATGCCAATGCTTTTGAGGTAGCCGGCAAGCGTTTCAAATTTGCGAAAGGTACGAACCGCTCCACGCTTGGCGGCCAACATTCGCTCGGTCGTGCCATACTGTATGACCACGCCCCAGCCGCCTGGCTGACCAACAATGTTGGCCCCGCGAACCGCGCCCGCCTCAACCAGGCGTTCAACGGTCACATGGTCGATAGTGTCAGCAGTGATTGCCATTTTTCCACCTCTTGAGGCATTATTTAGTAAGTAGTATTATAACCACTTAATAATAAAATGGGAACTATTTACTAGATAAAGTAGTCTTCGGACTGAAACTCATTTTGTAGCGCACGCCCCTCAGCCATAACTGCGCGCGCGGCCATACAGCAGCGTGACATTGACCCGGCGATTTTCGTAGCCGGGCTTGAAGTGCAGTTCATCGGTGATGTGAATCAGGCTCGAATCAAACAGCACACAACGGTTTTCGCGATAGGGCACGCGCATCGGCTTGGCGCCGTGCGCCGTCAGGTACGCCTGCATTTTCGCTTGATCGGTGTTGTAGTCGGCGAAGGTCCAGCTCGCCGGCGCGGGCACGTCGTAAACCACCATGCCGCCGCTGGTATTGTCCGCACAGGCCTCGTCCGGCGTGATCCAGAAATTCACATTGATTTTGGCGAAGTCCGCATGCATGTGGATGCCCTGCATGCGCTGATCGTATTTGAAACCCCAGGCCTGCAGCAGCGGAAAATCGCCTATCACTTTCGGCATTGCCTGCTTCAACTGGTCGGCGATCGCCAGCAACACCGGCGAGCAGAATCCTTGCGCGAGCAGCGCGCCGACATAGCCGTGATCGTTATTGAGTTTCCACACCGTCGCTTCTTCGCAGAAACGCCGTAACAACGCCAGCGCTTCGGCGGACAGAAAATTATCGATCACTACAACTGCCGGGCGGCTGTCAAAATACTGTTGTTCAATTTTGCCGTAATCGTTGCCGCCCAATGCCCGGCCTGCAAATGGCGATAGAGGGCGAGACCATGCTCCGACCAACGCTTGCCGCAACGAGTCGCCGTCCGCGCCTGCTGGGGCGAAGGTGCTGTTCAAATCCTGCGATGGATTGCCGTAGCGCTGCAATAGAACGAGCGCGCCCCGGCCTGCGGCTTCAAGTTTGCCGCGCCGTGCCAACAGATCAAGCTGTTCGAGATCATGGCGCAGGCGCGGCTCGGGCACCGGCCACGGCAACATGTCGAGAGCCATGTTTTGCGCGCAAAAGAGCGCATACGAGTCGTTGAATACAGCCATGGCCGCAGACAAATCGCCGTGCTCCAGGCGCGCAAGTCCCAAGGTGCACAGGCAGTCGATGTCGGCATGAATCTCCGATGCATGATCGCGAACCAGCGATTCCAGGCCGGGCGTATCGCCGCACTGAACATAAATCTTCAGCAACGTGCGGATGGCGGTCATCGGCCGCTGCACCGAAGCCAGCGCCGTCTTCAGCGCGGCAATGGCTTCCTGCTTTTTTTCAATCGCGTGCCAGGCCACGCCCAGTTCGACGTGAATATCCGGCATGATCATTTGCAGTGCGTCCGGCGGACCGAGCTCGGCGAATGTCCCGATTGCCGCGTAATAATCGCCGAGCTTGTTGTGGCAGCGCATGATTTGCAGAATCGCCGGCTGGGTAGCTCTACGGGCTTGATTCGCGCGCAGTGCGTTGCCCAGCGCTTCGTGGGTGTTGCCAACTGCAAAATTGGCGGCGCCCAAGGTCATTAGCGCTCGATAGTCGTCGGCATCGAGAGACATGACGGCCGACGCGAGCTGAAAGGCGCGCCTCCAATCCTGAACCGCTGCCGCGATCTCGGCCATGATGGTCAGCAACAACGCCTCGCCCGCGGGAGGCGTGCGGTACCGGCGGGTGACAAAGGCATCGGCCTCCTCGACGAGGCCGTTCGCCTGCAATACGATCAGATAAATCGCCGCCGCATCGTTGCCGGCGGCCGCATCGCCCATCGCCGTCCGCGCCAGGGCGAGCGCCGCGCCGGGGTCGTTGCGCTCGACGAGCGCGCCCAGCGCGAGGGCCATCTTGCTCGCCCAAGTCGCTTTCCACGGATAAGTGCGAGCCACCCGCAAACAGCTTTCCATCTCGCCGCAGACGAACAGGCAAATCATCGCCTCAAAGGCGTCATTCTCGTTCGAGGGCTGGTGAGCCTCAAGCAGTGTAAGCGCGGCGCTGCCGTTTCCGGTTGAGCGCAGACGTTTGATTTCGGTATAGACGGGAGTCAGCATTAGGTTTTGCATTACATCGATTTCTACGGCGAAGGGACGCTACAGCAGCGATTCTCCGCGGCCCATGCGATCCGCCATCTCCTGCTGAAACTCGGCAGGGCCGATCGCCGCCACGGCTTGCTTGACGGTATACACGCCGTTTTCCATGATCTGTTCGGAGTAGATCAGGGCGCGGCCGTGGGACTGCGCAAATTGTCGCAGCCAATTAAGCGCTCGCGGTGGTATGCGGCGGCCCACCGGCACCGCCACATCCACGGGAATGCCGCGCCAGTTCGACTGATCGAACAGCACGATGACCTTGGCATTGCTGGGCTTCATCCATTCAGGCAACGGGCTGGCGTCGCGGCGCCAGCCGCAAATGAAATGCACGCACGGGTCGACCGGCCGGTTCGCGTAGTTGTTGCATCCTTTGCCCGTGCTGTGCGGACACGGTTTGCCCGGATAGACCGGAACACCTTCCACCTTGATTTGCAGCCAGCCGTCGCAACAGGCGGTACACGGCTGACAATCTCGTTCGGGCACGGTTTTCGCCATCGTTGAACGCCGCCTTACGCGGGCCGGGCGTGGTCGAGATCGCGCTTGAGCCTGGCCCATGCATCCTGCCACCCGCCGTCGTTGTCCTGGCGGTAAAGGCTAAATCCCGGAAACCACGGCGAGGCGTCGCCCGCGTGCATCCAGCGCCACTCGGCGGGCGCGGGCACCAGTACGCGCGCCGACTTTCCGGCGGCGGCACGCAAATGTGTGTTGGTATTGCTCACCCCGGCATATTCCTCGATTAACGCGAGCAGCGCCAGCATGCCTTCGAGATCGTCGTTAAGGTCGCTGAAATCATGCAGGGGCCGGCCGGCCGCTTGCGCAAACGCTTCGATTTCCCCGCGCACGGGCGCGCGCTGCAGCGCCAGCAGCGTGCCCGGAAAGCCGCTGATCGCTTGTGCAAACGCGCTAACGGTCGTGGCTTTGTAGGGGCCCCAGCCCAGTGCGGTTTGCTCGCGTGGCGGCACTCCCGCGCGCCATGTCAATCCCAGATACGGCGCGGGGCCGGCTGCCGCGAGCCTCAGACGGATCGCGTCAAGGCGCTCTGGCAAAGGCGCGATGGCCAGGCTCGGGGGATACCGGTCGGCGCCGCTTTCACTCGCCGGGAGCGCTTGCCCTGGTTGAAGCGCGCAAACCGCAGCGAGTTGACGTTGCGCCATTTCAGGTGGTGTGAGCAGGCGCGGCAATTCGCCGAGCAGGAAAATCGCTGCCCCGGACGGTATGGGAGTGTGTTCCTCGGGAACGGTATCCATGCACGGCACGCGTTGCAGCAGCGTATGAATCTTCGCGGCGGCGCGGTAGGTTATGCGCGCGCCCCTGGCCGCGAGCATCGGCGCGTAACGCAGTAAAAACAATTCGTCACCGAGGCCCTGTTCGCGCTGG
>CAWUUY010000491.1:0-14319 GCA_963924885.1 uncultured Burkholderiales bacterium
GGCGACCGTCGGGCGGGCGATGCGGGGGAGCTACTTTTCTTCCAACAGCGTCGATAGCCGCAAGTCGCGCAACGCGCGCGAACCCATCCACGCGGCGCCGGTGATCACGGCGGCCAACACCGACAGCGCGACCACCGCGCCCGGCGCGCCGAGCCAGTCCGCGCATACGCCGGAACTCAGGCCGCCAATCGCCATCAGCGCGGGGAAAAACGGCAGCAGGCTGGCCACGCGTCCGCGCATCGCGGGCGGAGCGCTCATTTGCAGTGCGGTGTGATTGCTGCTCATGTTGACCATCTCGGCCATGCCGGCGATCACCAGAAAAAACGCGGCAACCCCCATGTGCGTGCTCAACGCAAAGCCAATCAACGCCAGCGCGAAGATGACGATGGCGGCGATCTGCGTCAGGCCGATGCGGTCCACGCGCGCGGTGCGCACCGACACCACGCCGCCCAACACGCCGCCCACGCCCACCGACGACAGCAGTAGCCCCAGCCCCTCGGGGCCGGTTTGGAACACCTTGACCGCGAACACCGGCATCAGCGCGCTGAGACTCGGGATCAGCAGCAGCGCGGGCACCGCGCCGAGCAGCAGCATCATGCGCGTCACCGGGTCGGTGACGGCGTAACGCAGCCCTTCCATCATGTCGGCGCGCGCGCTGGTTTTGGCGGTCTTGTGCAAGTGGGGGCGCGCCTCCTCGTGCGGCGTGTTGAGCGTGATGGCGAGCGCCGCGACGGCGAGGTAGAGCACGCCTTGCAGCGCGAAATTCCATGCCGCGCCCACCCACGCGATCAAAAACCCCGCCGCCGCTGGCCCCGCCGTGCGCATCAGACTGAAGGCGATGCTGTTTAACGCCACCGCGTTGGCCACGTCCGCGCGCGGCACCGTGCCGAACACCAGCGTGTTGCGCAGGGTGCGGTCGAATACCATGCCCACGCCCGCCAGCAGCGTAAACGCAAACAAATGCCACACCTGCACGCGATCGAGCGCCAGTCCCGCCGCGATGGCGAAAGACACCACTACCACGATTAACTGGCTGGCGGCGAGCGCGTGCCGCCGGTCGTAACGATCCGCCACCACGCCGGTGATGGGCGCCAGCAGGAGCATGGGTATCGCGCGCATCGCCAGCACCGCGCCGAGCAGCGCGCTGGAGTGCGTGAGGTCGTACACCACCCAGCCCAGCGTGGCGCTTTGCACCCACTGCCCACCGGTGGAGCAGAACGTGCCCAGCCACAGGCGGCGAAATTCGCGGTGGCGCAGGGCGGTAAAGTTGGAGGCGGGCAGAGACAAACGGGAGGTCAGCGATGGCGACGGATCATCATGGTAACTGATTGCGTGCGCGGCAATCAGCGCGCGCGTTACCGCGCATAGGCGTAAAAAAAGCCGGGCAAAGCCCGGCTTTTTTATACTGCAAAAACTATTACAAAAACTTAGCCGGCCTGGATGTTGCTGGCTTGCTTTTTACCTTTGTTGCCGTCGGTGATGTCGAAGGTCACTTTCTGGCCTTCTTTCAGGCTTTTGAAGCCCGACATGTTGATTGCGGAGAAATGCGCGAAAAGATCTTCGCCGCCGCCATCAGGAGTGATGAAGCCGAAGCCCTTCGCATCGTTAAACCATTTGACTGTACCGGTTGCCATGTTGCACGTTCCTTAAAAAGTGATTGAGTAATGTAAATCGGGGGAACTTCCCCCTGCAATGTTTAGGTCTCAAAGCTTCCCAAGGACGAACATCCAACAACACCGGAAGATCCAAACCTTAATACTAGGAATTCACTCGGAAATCTAACACCGTTCTTTATTATACACGTAATTACTTTTACGGGTAATTACATGATTTTTGGGGGTTTTCCGGCTCCGAAAGGTGTGCAATTGTCGTCAGGCGGGCCGCGCGCACCCCGTCATTCTGTCGCCAGCAGCTCCACCTCGAATACCAGCGTGGCATTTGGGGGAATCACCCCGCCCGCGCCGCGCGCGCCATAGCCCAGATCGGGCGGGATGGTGAGTTTGCGCGTGCCGCCGACTTTCATGCCTTGCACGCCTTCGTCCCAGCCGCGAATCACGCGTCCGCCGCCGAGCGGGAACACAAACGGATCGTCACGATCCTTGCTGGAATCGAATTTTTCGCCATTGGAGAGCCAGCCGGTGTAATGCACGGTGACTTCCTGGCCCGCGCTGGCTTCGGCGCCGGTGCCGACGGTGACGTCGTCGATGATCAGCCCGCTGGCGGTGGTGGTTGTTGCCATCATGTTTCCTTTTGTCGGTTGTGAGAGGCGCCATTATCCTGGAAACGACCTTCGGATGGGTAAGCGTGGGGTAAGTCTCCGTGGGCATACTTGAAGCTGAAACAAATGCAACCATATGAGTCGTCGTATCGCCGGGTTAGCGGCAATTTGACTGACGCCATGTTTGTGTCAACTTTTTGGGAGATTCAATTGACTAAATTAACAGAATTTATCGTGATGTTGCTGGCACTGGGCGTGGCGCACGCGGCTGAAATCGCGGATGCACCCATTCCCGAACCCAATTATGTGGGCATTATTGTTTTTCTGGTGCTCATGGTCGGCGGCGGTGGTTGGTTTATGTGGAAGATCATGACCAAGAAGCCCGACGACCATCAAAAGAAATAATTTCCCCTTGGCTTTTGGGGATCTCGCGTAAAACGCGCCGCTTGCCGGCGCGTTTTTTTGTCGTGGCCGCCGTGTAAAATACCGCAGTCGATGGATGGATAAACAGGAGTGCGGCTGTGAGTGTAGTGGCAACGTTGTTAAAGCAGGTGCCGGCGGCGGCAAAATTTAAACCAAAGCTGATGGCGCTGGAAAAAGAACTCGCGCAACTGCGCAACGAAAACACCCAACTGCGGGAAGACCTCGCGCAATTCATCAACCAGTGGGAGACGCTCGACGGCCCGCAGGTGAGCGCCCTGCAATACCTGGCGGCACACACGCGCGGCCACGCCGCCGACATCGCCCAGTCGGCTCAGATGAATATCCAGATCGCTGAAACCAGCCTGGTGTTTTTGCGGCAATACGATTACGTCAACGCGGAAGGCGGCGGCAAGCCCGCGCTCGGAAAAAAGTCGCCATACACCTTGTCGGCCAAGGGTGCGCGTTACTTGCGCGAACGCGGCCTGCATAAATAATTGTTTGAAAACAAATAGTTACGTAAATGCCCCGTGCGGCGAATCGATGGCAGGTGTACATCGTGCGCTGCGCCGACAGTACCTTGTATACCGGCGTGGCGGTGGATGTCGCTCGGCGCGTGGCGCAACACAACGGCGCGGGCAAGACCGGCGCGCGTTACACGCGCTCGCGGCGGCCTGTGAAACTGGTGTATGCGGAGAAAGCCGCGAACCGCTCCGCCGCTTGCAAACGCGAGTACCGTATCAAGCAACTGAGCCGCTGCGACAAGTTGGCGTTGATTGTCGGGGCCTCGCGCAAGGCGAGTAGCCCGCCGCTCACACCCGCGGAATCATCCCGAACACCTCCGCGCCAAAACGCTGGCGCGCCTCGTCGTGCAACGGCTTCACCGCTTGCACGAAAGCCGCGCGTGCTTCGGGCGTGAGTTCCACCACCTCGCCACCCTCGGCCTCGATGGCTTTGCGCGCGAGGCGTTCTTCTTCCACCGCCAGATCGCGCTGCGCCAGCACGGCGCGGCGCGCGGCGGCGCGCATGCCGTCCTGCAACGCTTTGGGCCAGGCATCGAATTGCGCGCGGTTCATGTACAGGCCGCGTGAGTGGTAGCAGTGGCCGGAGAGCGTATGAAAGCGATGCACCTTGTGCGCGTGGTAATCAGCGGTATTGGCGAGCGGATTTTCCTGCGCGTCCACCGCGCCGGACACGATGGCTTCGAGGCCCGGCTTTAAATCCAGCGGGCAGGGCACGGCGCCCAGCAGTTCAAAACTGCGGCGGTGAATCTCGCCGGGCATCAGGCGTACCCGCATATCTTTCAAATCGGCGAGCGTGCGCACCGGGCGCAGCCGATTGGAGATGTGCCGATAGCCGTTCTCGAAAAACCCCAGCACGCGATAGCTGGGGATGCGTTCCTCGATTTTTTGCCTCATCCATGCGCCCAGCGCGCCGTCCATCGCGGCGCGCGCTTGATGCAGGTTGTCGAACAGAAACAGCAAATCAATAAAGTCGAGTTCCGGCACGCGGTCGGCGATGTAGCTGGTGGATTGATAGGTGAGCGACAACACGCCGGTTTCCGCCATCCACAATAAATCGGCGGCCTTGTAACCAAAATCCATCACGTTCCACACCGTATGCACGGCGACCTCATTGCCGAATTGGGCGGTGAGCGTGTCTCCCAGCACTTTCAGGCCGCGGCTGCACGTGGTGTTAGGCGGGCCGTAGCCGCCGAGGGTGATGCGTGTGGGGTTGGTCATGGTGTGTTGGGATCACTGTGAGGTGAGCGGCGATTTTAACCGACGCAGGCGCGGTGTTAACATCATTGCTGGAGGAAATCATGAACTATGCACTGAGCAAACCCGTAGCCGATGTATTCGAGGCCGCGAGCACGCGGCGTTCGGTTCGCGCCTACAAACCCGACGCGATTCCCGCGCAAACTCTGCGCGACATCGTTGAACTCGGCCGCTGGGCGCCCAGCGGTTCCAACATTCAGCCGTGGCGTGTGCATGTGCTGACGGGGGCCACGTTAAAACGCGTGGGCGGCGCGATCCAGCAGGCGTTTCTGACCGACGAGCCGGGGCACAAGCGCGACTACAACTATTACACTGACCCCATTGAAGAGCCGTATCTCGCGCGGCGGCGCGCCTGCGGCTGGGGTTTGTATGGCACGCTCGGCATCGGGCGCGGCGATCATGAAAAGTCGCGCGCCTATCGCGCCGGCAACTATGTGTTTTTCGGCGCGCCGGCGGGGCTGGTGCTGACGATAGATCGCAAGCTCGAAATAGGCAGTTGGTTCGACTACGGACTGTTTGCGCAGACACTGATGCTGGCGGCGCGGGCGCGCGGGCTGCATACGTGCGCGGAGGCGTCGATTGCGAGCTATCCGGACATCGTGCGGCGCGAACTAAATATCTCGCGCGATTGGACCATTATGTGCGGCATTGCGATGGGTTATGCGCAGGATGAGGCGGTGGTGAATACGTTTCAGCCGGAGCGCATCGGCGTGGATGAATATGCGACGTTTTACGATTAAGGAATTGAACCGATGATTAAAGGGCTTGCGTGGTTATCGGCGTTGGCGATGTGCGGTATCGCCGCCGCACAGGACAGCGCAACATTCCCCGCGCGCCCCGTGCGCATGGTGATCCACATCGGCCCCGGCAGCAGCATGGATATTATCGGGCGCGTGCTGGGGCAGAAGATGGGCGATGCATGGGGGCAAACGGTGATCGTCGATAACCGCGCCGGCGCGGGCGGCACTATCGGCATGGACGTGGTGGCCAAGGCGCCGCCCGATGGCCACACAATTTTGTTCGGCTCGGGCAGCATGGCGATTGCACCTTCGTTTTACAAAAAACTGCCGTTCGATGCGCTGCGGGATTTTGAGCCGATAACGCAATTGTCGTCACGCTACAACGTGCTGGTGGTGACGGCGGGTTCTTCGCTCAATGCGGTGAAGGAGGTTGTCGCGCTCGCTAAGGCCAAGCCGGGTTTTGTGAGCTATGGATCCGGTGGCGGCACCGGTAGCTCGGATCATCTGGCAGGTGAATTGTTCGCGCTGATGACTGGCACGCAACTGCTGCACGTGCCGTACAAAAGCGGGCCGCAGGCGGTGACGGATCTGATCGGCGGGCAATTGGTGATTTACATGGGCGGCGTGCCGATCAATCTGCCGATGATTAAATCTGGCAAGCTAAAACCGCTGGGGGTGAGCAGCCCGAAGCGCATCGCGCAACTGCCCGATGTGCCGACCATCGCCGAATCCGGCGTGCCGGGATTCGAAGTCAACGTGTGGTACGGCCTATTTGCACCGCGCGGCACGCCACCAAAAATCGTGGCAAAAATATCCGCCAATGTCAGCCGTATCGTTAAGGCGCCCGACACGCGCGAGCGTTTCGCCGGGCTGGGCGCGGATTCAGAGGGCACCACGCCGGCCGAATTCAGCGGCTATTTTCGCGCCGATGTGGCGAAGTGGTCCAAGGTCGTGAAGGCGGCGAAGCTGACCAGCGAATGAAAACGCTGCTGATCGTGTGTCACACCATGACCGATGGCGCGCGGCAGATGGCCGAAGCGGCGGCGCGCGGCGCGTCACGCGAGACTGGCGTACAGGTGCGCATGATGACGGCTCGCGAGGCGGGGCCGGAGGACGTGTTGCAGGCGCAGGGCTATCTATTTGTCACGCCGGAAAACCTGGCAGCGATGTCCGGCATCATGAAGGATTTTTTTGATCGCACGTATTATGCCGTGCTAGATCAAATCAGTGGTCGCGCGTACGTGGCACTCGTGTGCGCGGGGAGCGATGGTGAAAACGCGGTGCGACAGATCGACCGCATCTGCACAGGCTGGCGGCTGCGCCGCGCCGCCGAGCCGGTGATCGTTTGCACCCACGCGCAAACGCCGGAGAAAATTCTTGCCATGAAAACCATTCCGCCGGTTGAATTGCAGCGTTGCGAGGAAGTAGGGGCCGCGCTGGCGGCGGGATTGGCGCTGGGCGTGTTTTAGTCATAAATATATGTTTTTAAACAATATTTTAAATATTTGCGCGGTATGCGCCTTGCTGTTGCTGGGCGCGTGTACATCCCTGCCGCTGAAAACCGGCTTGCCGCCATACACCCACCTGCCGTTGACCGAGCGGCCTTCGGTGAACTTCGGGCCGCGCCGACCGAACTACGTCATCCTTCATCACACCAGTGACAACACCGCCGAGGATTCGCTGCGCACGTTGACGGATCCACGCAAAGAAGTCAGCTCGCACTACCTGATCGGGCGCGACGGCAAACTCTATTACCTCGTCGATGAACTGGCGCGCTCGTGGCACGCGGGCGAGGCGTATTGGGGCGGCTTGAGTGATCTGAATTCCGCGTCCATTGGCATCGAACTTGATAACAACGGCGTCGAGCCGTTTGCCGAACCGATGATCGAAACCTTGCTGTTGCTGCTGGAAGATTTAAAAACACGCTACAGAATCCCCGCCGCGAATTTTTTGGGACACGGGGATATTATTCCGGGGCGCAAGGTAGACCCGAGTCGTTTTTTTCCGTGGCGGTGGCTGGCGCAGCGCGGCTTTGGCTTGTGGTGCGAGCCGCCCTATTCACCCGCGCCTACGATTGCCAGCGACCGGTTGTTAATGGCGGCGTTCGGCTACGACGTCACGGTTTTTAATGCGTCCGTGGCGGCGTTCAAGCGGCATTTTCTGGGCTTGGACAGCAACAGCGCGTTGTCGGAAGATGATCGCGCGCTGCTGCATTGCCTGATTACGCGCAAGA
Source organism: uncultured Burkholderiales bacterium (assembly GCA_963924885.1). Classification (GTDB taxonomy): domain Bacteria; phylum Pseudomonadota; class Gammaproteobacteria; order Burkholderiales; family SG8-41; genus UBA5216. The sequence goes on from CAWUUY010000491.1 coordinate 7,390, forward strand.
TGGAGCGCTAACGCGCGGCGCGCTATTCTTACTATTCCTGCTCCACGCCCGCGGCCTTGAGCACTTTGCCGAACAGCGGCAATTCGCTTCTGATCTGTTCCAGCACGCGTTCCGGCGTCGAGTGCGCGGTGAATATGCCCAGGTTGGCGTAGCGCTTCTGCACGTCGGGCAGTGTCAGGATTTGCGCGAGGTTGGCGTTGAGGCGGTTGATGATGGGCGGCGGCGTACGCTTCGGCGCGAGAATCGCCCACCAGGTTTCTGGCACGGTAATCTGTATGCCGGTCTCCGCCGTGGTGGGCACCTCCGGCAGCGCCTTCGAGCGTTGCCCGCTGGTCACGGCGAGCGCGCGCAGCTTGCCGGATTTGATCTGCGGCACCGCCGGCACCATGTCGGAGAACACCATGTCAATCTGTCCCGCCACCAGATCAATCACCGATTGAATCGTGCCTTTGTAATGCACATGGCGTCAACCGGCTGGGCCTGGCGTTGGCGAGCGCGAGCAGCTCCTGGAAGGATTTCGCCGGCACCGACGGATGCACCACCAGCATCTGCCCGCTCTTGGCCACCAGAGTGATCGGCGCCAGATCATTCAGCGGATCGAAGCCCTGGCGTTTGTAGAGGTGCGGGTTGGTGACCAGCGCGGAGCTTGCGCACAGCACCAGCGTGTAACCATCGGGTGCGGATTTGGCGACGATTTCAGCGCCGATATTACCGGCCGCGCTGGGGCGACTTTCGACCACCACTTGCCAACCGAGACTCTCGCCGAGTTTTTGCGCCAGTGTGCGCGCCAGAACATCGGTGGTGCCGCCGGGCGGAAACGGCGCGATAAAACGGATGGGCTTGCTTGAATACGTTTGTGCTTGCGCCCCACTGAAAAGCGTTACGCTGGCCGTGACGGCCACCACCATCCGCAGGTAAAGCATGGCGTGCTTCATGGCCTTCTCCTGATGTTGAGCGTGCAGCCGGGCAGGGCGCGCGGTGTGGAATCGATTATACCGGCGGGTGATTTTGAATCGGGGTTGACGATTGCCCCTACCGCAGCAAAACGATGCCGTCAGCACGCATAATGTAAGTATCTTTTTTATTTATCATTTTTGTTCATCCATCGCCGCACCGTGCTGTTCATCAACCACACCAGCGCGCCCAGTATCAGCAACACGATCAGGCCGCGTACGGCGCCGGCGGCAAACGCAGCATCGAATTTTGGTAACGGAAATTTTGCCAGTTGCTCGCCGCGTTCCAGCAGCCAGTGCCAACTGGTGTGCGCCACCAGCACCGACAGGATGATGATGCCGATCTTTTCAGCGAAGGCGTGTTTGAACAGCAGCGCGAGCAATGGCAACAGGACCACCAGCACCGCGAGCTGACCGATTTCCACGCCGAGGTTGAACGCCAGTAGCGAGGTGAGCAGATGGTCGCCGGCGAATTGCAGCGATTCGCTTAGCGCGAATGAAAAGCCGAAGCCATGCACCAGACCGAACGCAAAGGTGATGATCCATCGTCGCTGGAGATTGCCGCCGATAACGTTTTCCAGCGCCATGTAGATCATCGTGAGCGCGATCAATAATTCAATCAACGGCGGAAACCACAGCGTATCCGGCACAAAGCCAAACGCGGCAGCGATCAGCGTGATGGAGTGCGCGACGGTGAACGAGGTTACGATCACCAGCAGCGGCCGCCATTGGCGCAGCGCACCGAGCGGAATCATCAAGCACAGCAAAAACAGCAAGTGATCCGCGCCCTCAAGGATGTGCCAGAAGCCCGACACCACAAAGCGCCACGCCGCCTGATGCCAGCGCGGATCCAGGCGCACCAGCCCCGGATCGCCGTGAAACTCATAGGCGCGCGTTTCGACGCCCGGCGGCAAAAAGCGCAGCGCGGTGGAGACCTTCAGTCCCAACCGATCCACCCGCGCGCGAACTGAAAAATCTGCTTGGTCCGACTGGATCGGGTATTCCAGCAACACGTCGAGCAGTTGTTGGTTCCAGTACAGATCAAGGCTGTCCGCCAGCGGCGGGCTGTTGAGATTCGCCAGCGCGGATTCGTAAGCGATGAACGAGGTGTCCGACGGCAGCGCCACGCGCACCCGCGCGATGCGCGGCGTCGACAACAGCGTGTCGTTCTCGTAGACCTCAACGCTGCCGATCAGCCATTGCTTCGCGGCGTTGCGCAACGCGTCGTCGGCTTTCGATACCACCAGATAGCCGGGGCCGCGTTTGGGGAAATCCACTTCGCGCAGCGCCGACATCGGCGCGCGTATCAGCACTTGCAGCGTGTTGCCTGCGGGTTTGAAGAAAATGTGCAGACGCACATCGGCGGGAATATCGTGCGCTATGGTGGGCATGGCTGCCAGTAACGCGACCCAGGGCCAGAGGGCAATGCGTAGTATGAACTTTGCGATGGATGGCATCAAAATGACGGCAGACTGACAGTTAAAAATGACCGTGCGTATAATGACTTTGGACGCAGCCGGGATCAATCACTATCCATCACGATAGCATAGGGAGATCATCATGAAGATTCGTCATTTGAAACGTAATCACATTTTCGGCGTGATGCTGGCGTTGAGCATAGCCGGTTTGAGCGTGGCGCAGGCCTTGCTGCAAAATAAGGCCGAGGCGCAGCGCGATACCGTTCAGGCGCCGATGTTTGAGGTCGATCCCTTGTGGCCCAAGCCCTTGCCCAACGGCTGGCTGCTCGGCATGGCCATCGGCGTGTGGGTGGACGAGCAGGATCATGTGTGGATCATTCATCGCAGCTCCGCCACGCTGCACAACAACGAAAAGGGCGCTGAACTCACGCCGCCGATCGCGGAGTGTTGCCGCGGTGCGCCGCCGGTGCTGCGCTACGACGCGGCGGGCAATCTGGTCGGCTCATGGGGCGGGCCGGGCGAAGGCTACGAGTGGCCGATGTCGAATCACGGCATCTATGTCGATCACAAGGGCAATGTGTGGATTGGCGGTAACGGCAAGGCCGACGCGCATATCCTGAAGTTCACCAAGGAAGGCAAGTTCCTGATGCAGGTGGGCGGGCTGGGCAAAAACGCCGGCAGCAACGACCCCGGCAACTTTGGCCGCGCGGCGAAAATCTGGGTCGATGCCAAGACCAACGAAGCCTATGTGGCCGACGGTTATCAAAACCGGCGCGTGGCCGTGCTCGACGCCGACACCGGCAAGATGAAACGCTACTGGGGCGCGTATGGCAACAAACCGGTCGACGCGGACATGGGGCCGTACGATCCCAAGGCGCCGCCCGCGCAGCAGTTTCGCAACCCGGTGCATTGCGCCGACGTGTCGCGCGACAACCTGGTGTATGTGTGCGACCGCGCCAACAACCGCTTGCAGGTGTTCAAGACCGACGGCACGTTTGTGAAAGAGCAGTTCTACGCACGCAACACGCTCGCCTCCGGCTCGGTGTGGGACATCGCGTTTTCGCGCGATCCGCAGCAGCGCTTTATTTTCATCGCCGACGGCCAAAACGAGCGCGTGCGCATTATCGTGCGCGACACGCTGGAGGAATTGACCGCGTTCGGCGACGGCGGCCGCCAGCCGGGGCAGTGGTACGGCGTGCATAGCGTTGCCACTGATTCCAAGGGCAACCTCTACACCACCGAAACCTACGAAGGCAAACGCCTGCAAAAGTTTGTCTACAAGGGCATCGGCCCGGTGGCGCGCGGCAATCAGGGTGTGTTGTGGCCCAAGCGCTGACCTGAATCTTTGATGGAGAAAATGAATGGAAATCAATAACCCGCAAGTGCTGGCTGAAGTCACCCGGCAGTTCGACCGTTACCAACAGGCGATCATCGACAACGAGGTCGCCGTGCTGAACGAACTGTTCTGGAACCACCCGCGCACCATCCGTTACGGTACCGGCGAAAATCTCTACGGCCACGATGAGATTGCAAACTTTCGCGGTGCGCGCGATCCCCGGAGTGTGGCGCGCTTGGTGGGTAAAACCGTGGTCACGAGCTACGGGCGTGATACCGCGACCACCAACATTGAATTCACCCGCGCGGGCCGCAACGGTCGGCAGAGTCAGGCGTGGGTGCGCATGCCCGAAGGCTGGCGCATCGTGGCGGCGCATGTGAGTTACAGCGACGCCTAATCCCCCAGCTTCACCCCGGATGTTTTGATAAACCGCTCCCACATCGCCACCTGACGCGCGAAATTGTCGCGGAATTCATCGGGCGTATTCGGCGGCGCGGCTTCGGTGGCTTCGAGCGCCAGCCGGTCTTTCATCTCGGGCGTGGTGACGTATTGCACTACTTCGCGATTGATGGCGCGCACGATGGCCGGTGGCGTGCCGGCGGGCGCGTAGAGCGCGTGCATATTGTCGAGTTGATAGCCGGGCAGGGTTTCCGCCACCGTCGGCACGTCGGGAAAAGTATGTAGGCGTTTTAGCGTGGTGACGGCAAGGAATTTCAGCTTGCCGCTGCGGATATGCGGCACGGCGCCCAACCCGCTGGCGTAGAGCAGATGAATTTGCCCGCTCATGGCGTCGACGAACGCCTGCCCGGTGCCTTTGTAGGGCACATGCACGATGTCGATGCCGCCGGCCATGTGCTTGAGCAGCTCGGTGCCCAGATGCGCGATGGAGCCTACGCCGGAGGTGCCGTAACTCAACGTGCCGGGCTTGGCGCGTGCCAGCGCGATGAGATCCTTCACCGAATTTGCCGGCAACGACGGCGGCGTGACCAGCATCACCGGCACGCTGGTCATCTGCACCACGGGCGTGATGACTTTGCGCGTGTCGAACGGCACTTTTTTCATCGGCGTGGCGGTAACGATCAGACTTGCGCCGCCGAATAGCGTGTAGCCGTCGGGTGGCGCATTGGCGATCATTTCAATGCCGATGATGCCGTTGGCGCCCGCGCGGTTATCGACGACAAAGGGCTTGCCCCAGCGCTCGGTAAGCCGCTGCGCCACCGCGCGCGCCATGATGTCGATGCCGCCGCCGGGCGACGAACCGACAATGACGCGCACCGATTTGATCGGGTAATTACCCGGTGGCGCTTGGGCATGAATGGCGTGCGCCGCGCCCGCCAGTGCAAAAAATATCAGGTACCGCAACATGAGTCAGTTTCCGCCGGATTTATGCATTGCCGAATCGTAAAGGACACATCCGGGTGGCGTCCATCGCGGGAATGGATGTTTTCGCGCCAGTGCTGGCATAATGCGCGACAGTAAACACACGAGGAGGTATTAACTATGCGTATGACTATGCGTAAGCTGGTGGCGTTGTTGGTTGTGATCGCGAGCGGTCTGGCGGGCATGCAGGCACAGGCGCAAACATTCCCGTCGAAGCCGATGCGGCTGGTGCTGCCGTTTCCGGCGGGCGGCCCGACGGATTTGCTGGGCCGCGCGGTGGCACAAAAAATGGGCGAGCAGATGGGCCAAACGATGGTGGCGGATAACCGCCCCGGCGCAGGCGGTAATCTGGGCATCGAGATCGCCGCGAAAGCGCCGCCCGATGGCCACACAGCGGTGCTGGTGTCGTCGGTGATATCGATTGCGCCGTCGCTGTATCCGAAACTGAATTACGAGCAAAAAGACCTGGCACCGATATCACTGGTGGCGGAAATTCGCAACGTGATCCTGGTGCATCCGTCGGTGCCGGCGAAAAGCCTGAAGGAGCTGATTGCACTGGCGGCGCAAAAACCCGGCAACCTGAATTATGGCTCGGGCGGCGTGGGCACCACCACGCACATTACGCCCGAACTCATCATGAGTTTGACCAAAACCCGTATGAATCACGTGCCGTACAAAGGATCGGGCCTGGCGTTGATCGGCTTGTTGAGCGGTCAGGTGGATGTGCTGATCATGGCGGTGCCGGCATCGGCGCAGCAAGTGATCGCGGGCAAGGCGCGCGCGCTGGCGATACTCGCGCCCGATCGTGCGCCGCAGTTGCCGAATGTGCCCACCGCAAAAGAACTCGGCCACGAAAACTTCGCCGTGCGTTTGTGGTACGGCATGCTCGCACCCGCAGCCACACCGCCGGCGGTGATTGCGCGTTTGAATGCAGAGTTGCACAAGGCGCTGGCGACCGCTGATCTGAAATCGCGTTTGGTGACGGCAGGCATTGAGCCGCTGACCAGCACGCCGCAGGAATTCAGCGCGTTCATCCAGAGCGAAACCGTGCGCTACGCGAAAGTGATCAAAGATGCGGGCATCAAGGCCGAATAGCGCATGTCAGCAGCAGCCACCGGAGGTATTGTGAAAAAACTGTTTAAAAACATATACTTATTTTCGTTCGTGATGGTGGGCGTGAGTCACGCGGCAGAGCCTGCGTGGCCCACGCGCCCGGTGCGCGTGCTGGTGCCGTTCGCGCCCGGCGGCACCACTGACGTGATTGCGCGCGTCATCGCCGCGCGCATGACCGAGATCACCGGGCAACAATTCATCGTCGATAACCGCGCGGGCGCAGGCGGCAACATCGGCACCGGCATCGTGGCGAACGCCGCGCCGGACGGCCACACGATTTTGGTGAACAGCTCCGCGTTCGGCGTGAACCCCGGCTTGTATAAATCGATACCGTACGATCCGTTCAAGAGTTTTATTCCCATCACCAACTTTGCCGAATCGCCGAATCTGTTTTCCGCGCATGTCAGCGTGCCGGCCAAAACGCTGCCCGATGCGTTGAAGCTCGCCAACGCTGAGCCCAAAAAATACAGCTTCGCCACACCCGGCATCGGCACCACGCCGCATCTGGCGGTGGAGATGCTCAAGTTCGCGGTGAAAATGGACCTCGGCAACATTCCCTACAATGGCGCGGGCCAATCGGTGGCCGCGCATCTGGGTGGACAAGTCGCGCTCGCGTGCTCGGCGTTGCCCACGCCCGCACCGCACGTCAAGGCAGGCCGCCTGCGCGGGCTGGCGATGGGGTCGAGCAAGCGCCATCCGTCGTTCCCGGATATCCCGACCATGGCCGAGG
>CAWUUY010000492.1:0-2743 GCA_963924885.1 uncultured Burkholderiales bacterium
GCGAGCAGTGCACCGGCGGCAAAAAGCAGGGGAGACAATTTCATGGGTTTCTTCTTTCTGGTTGTGTCTGGGTAACTATTCAGCCCGAACAACACATTCAAAAGCATCCGCCACAGAGGACACAGAGAACACCGAGGAAAAGCGGTTCGCCGTTCTCTGTGTCCTCTGTGTCCTCTGTGGCAAAAGAGGTTTTAAGGTTCTTATCGTTGCGCTGAACAGTTACAAATAATCAAATAAATCAAAGACTTACATAAACACCCTTGGAGAACCCCGCCGTGACCACCGACGTACCCTTTCTCGCGATTAACACCGACACCCTGATATGGGACGATAACGTCACTCTGTTCCAGCTGCCCACCGGCGCGCATAAGATTCATCCGAATCTAAAAATCAAATTGCTGATGCGCGACGACAAGCAGGGGCAAGTCGCCGCGCTGGTGAAGTTTCCGCCTGGCTATGTCGAACCCGAGCATGAGCATGTCACCTCGCATTGCGTGACCGTCATCGAAGGCGAGCAGCACGTTGCCGGCAAGGTGCTGAAAAAAGGCGACTTTCATTACGCTCCACCCAACACCAAGCACGGCCCGTTTTCCTACCCGGTGGGCGGCATCGTGTTCGCGGTGTATCGCTTCCCCGCCACGACGGAAGCGTAGACCATCACGCAAGCCAGAACATGCAAGCCAGTTACATCGTCGATTCCGCTAACGCGCCGTGGAAACGCGGCGTGTCCGAAGGCATCAGCTTCGCGTGTCAGGTGCTGCTGTCGGGCGAGGACGGCGGACCAGAGGCGATGCGCTTTCGCTTCGACGATTGCCCGTCGGTTTATGCGCATATGCATCTCACCTCGCAGTTTCAATTGCTGCTCTCCGGCGCGATGGATTTCCCGCGCGGCGTGAAGCATCTGGAACCGCTGGCGATTCACTACACCGATCACAACATGCCGTACGGGCCATTCGCGGTGTCCAATCAACACGATATGCTGGTGCTACATCCGCGCGCCGGCGGCATCATCTCCATGGCCAAACAGGATGCGCGCCGCCAGATCAACCTGAGTGGTCGGCTGTTCGCCTCACTCGCCGCCGATTCCGAGTGGCATCCGCTGCCCGGTATTGAAAACGGTTCCTACAAATACCTGATGCCGCCGGATTTCGGCCCGGCGGCGGTGGTCACGCGCGCACCCGCGCACGCGGCGCTAGCCATGCCCGCGCCCGAGTTCGGCCGCTATGAAGTGGTGCTTGAAGGAACAGTCATCATCGAAGGCCGCGAGATCAGCGCGCCGGGTTTTCGCTACACGCGTGGCGATACACCCGCCGCGCCGCTGATCACCGGCGAGCACGGCGCCAGCGTGGCGTTTTTGACGTTTGACAAAGACGCGCTGGAAGGCGGCATAATCGGCGGCAGCCTCGCAGCCGAAGCGGCAGAAGCAATGGCTAGGGCTATTTGATTTAAGTATTTTTTTTAAACACTTTTTTAATAGGCGCCGCAAGCAGGCACAGACAGGAGGGTAACCATGACCACGCCCACGCAACCGGAACCGTTTCGCGTCGCTGTCTTCGCGGATTTTGTATGTCCTTACAGCTATCTCGCGGTGGCGCAGATCGACCGCCTCGTGCGCGAGTATGAAGTGCAAGCGCTGTGGCGGCCGCACTGGCTGCATCCCGACACGCCGCCCGCAGGCTGTGTGCGCGATCAATCGCCGGAAGCACAAGCGCGCGCCGAGCGGCGCGATGCGTGGATCAAGGAAATGGCGCCCGATCAATACGCCGCGATCCGTTATCCGGAGCGCCGCCAGTACAGCTTTGGCGCCTTCGAGGCGCTGGAATTCGCCAGCGACTACGGCCTCGATTTCGCCTACAAGACCGCGCTCTACGATCTGATGTGGACCGAGGACGGCGACATCGGCGACACCGCCACCCTGCTCGCAGCCGGCGCGCGTGTCGGCCTTGATGTCGATGAGTTAAAAACCGCGCTCGATGAACGCGAGTACGCCGAACGCGCCTTGGCGGCGGTGGAACAGGCCCACCGCATCGGCATTACCAACACGCCGACGATTTTTCTGGGACGCACGCGCATCAACGGCTGGCACTATTACGAGGTGCTCGAATCGGTGATGGAAAAACAAGGCGCGAAGCGGCGCGCCGCCATTCCGGCATGAGCCGTCTCGCCGCGATTGCCCGCGATGCCCTGCCCGAACACCAACGCCTTTTTTTCGACGCGGTAAAAGCCATCCGGCGCCGTCCAGTCAGCGGGCCGTTCATCGTGCTGATGAACGCCAGTCCCGATCTGGCCGCGCGCTACGCGCATCTGGGGCACTACTTTCACTCGCGCGGACAGGCCGACGAATCCATCGTGGCGCTGCGTCTGCGCGGCTATTTGTCGCTGCTCGGTTCGCGCGCGCTCGATGCGCCCTACGAATGGGGCGCGTGGGTCAACTGGGCACTGGAAGCCGGCGTCACGCAGGCCGCGGTAGACGCCATCCGCGAGGGCCGCCCCGCGCCGCATCCCACGGCGGAAGAACAACTGGTCACGGATTTTTTTACGCAAATGGTGTCGGGCAACTGCCGCCTGAACGAAACCACTTACGCGGCCCTGCTCAAACACTTCGGCCCGCAGGGCTTGGTCGAGCTGGTGGTGACGCTCGGCTATTTTGCGATGATCGCGCTGCCGTTGAATGCCTTCGAGATCGGCATGTCAGATGAGCAGATGACACTGCGCAAGCCCTTCGCGCCGCTCGCGGTCAATG
>CAWUUY010000493.1:0-4428 GCA_963924885.1 uncultured Burkholderiales bacterium
AATATTTTGATCCCCATCGTCACCGTGCTGGGGCTGGAGTTCGGCTCGCTGATCGCGTTTGCCATCATCACCGAAACCGTTTTTGCGTGGCCGGGCATGGGCAAGCTGTTGATCGATTCGATCAACGTGCTGGATCGGCCAGTGATTGTGGCTTATCTGATGATTATTGTTTTTCTGTTTATCATCATTAACCTCGTCGTCGATATCCTCTACACGGCACTCGATCCACGCGTACGGGTATCGGGAGCGCCCACATGAACGCCGCCGCGTTGACGCCTTCCTCTCCGCTGCGTGAATTCGCCACCGGCTTCTCGCGCAGCCGTGTTGCGGTCGCCGCTCTGATCGTGCTGCTGTTGATACTCACCGCTGCGATCTGCGCACCGCTGATCTCACCGCAAAACCCGTACGACCTCGCGCAACTCGACATCATGGACAGCAAACTCGCGCCGGGCGGCAAGAGTAGTACCGGTGCAACCTTTCTGCTCGGCACCGACGATCAGGGCCGCGACATGCTGTCGGCGATTTTTTACGGTCTGCGCATCAGCCTGGGCGTCGGTGTGTTTTCCACCGTGGCCGCACTGGCCATCGGTATCGTGTTCGGCCTCATCGCGGCTTACGCGGGCGGCTGGACCGACGCCATCATCATGCGCGTGGTCGATCTGCAACTGTCATTTCCGGCGATTTTGATCGCGCTGATCCTGCTGGCGATACTCGGTCAGGGCATGGATAAAATCGTCGTCGCGCTCATCACCGTACAGTGGGCCTACTACGCGCGCACCGTGCGCGGCGCGGCGCTGGTCGAAAAGCGCAAGGAATACGTCGATGCCGCCTTGTGCCTGGGCTACAGCCCGGTGCGCATTGTTCTGCGCCACATCATGCCCAATGTGCTGCCACCGCTAATCGTGGTGGCCACAGTGCAGGTGGCGCACGCGATTGCGCTGGAGGCTACACTGTCGTTTCTGGGATTGGGCATGCCCATCACCTCGCCTTCGTTGGGATTGCTAATCTCAAACGGCTTCACGCATTTGTTATCGGGCAAATACTGGATCAGTTTTTTTCCGGGGCTGGCGTTGCTGGTGACTATTGTTGCGATTAACTTGGTTGGCGACCAGTTGCGGGATGTGTTGAATCCAAGGTTGAAATAAAGACTCGCGAGGTAACCCATGAAATCGACTGCCATCAAGGTGCTGTTGTACTCGTTCGTGGCCGTGGCCACGAACGCCGCATTCGCGCAAAACTACCCCACCCGCCCGGTGCGCATTATCGCCGCCTCCGCCCCCGGCGGCACCAGCGATATCCTCGCGCGCATGCTGGCGCAGAAACTCACGGAGTCCTTCAAACAGCCGTTCGTGGTCGAGAATCGCGCGGGGGCGAGCGGTATTCTGGGCATCGACGCCGTGGCGAAAGCACCGCCGGATGGCCACACGCTGTTGATCATTCAACCCTCGCTCACCATCAACCCCAGCATCTTCGCCAAGCTGCCCTACGCCACGATCAATGATCTTGCACCCGTAATCAATGTGGTCGATGTAGCGCAATGTGTGACGGTGCATCCTTCCGTGCCCGCGAAGAACGTCAAGGATTTGATCGCGCTGGCGAAGGCCAAGCCGGGCACGCTGATCAGCGGCTCGCCCGGCGCCGGTACGCACCCGCATCTGACCGCGGAGCTTTTTCAGCAGATGGCGGGCATCAAAATACAGCAGGTGGTTTACAAGGGCGTGACGCCCGCATTGATCGCGCTGATGTCCGGCGAGGTGGCGTTGGCGTTTTCATCGGTGCCTTCCGTGCTGCCTTATATCCAATCGGGAAAAGTTCGCGCGCTCGGCGTCACCACGGCCCAGCCGCTGCCGAGTCTGCCCGGCGTGCCGACAATCTCGGCGTCGGCGTTGCCGGGATTTGAAAGCACGCAATGGTTCGGCATTCTGGCGCCGGCGGGCACGCCGCGCCCCGTCATCGACCTTCTGCATCAGACCATCGCGCGAATTTCCAGCAGCGCCGATGTGAAGGAGCGCATGACGGGCATGGGCATGACGCCGATCAACAGTACGCCCGAGCAGTTCGCCGCGCTGATCAAAACGGAATTGGTCACTTGGGCCAAGGTCATTAAAGCCGCGGGGATTAAGCCGCAGTGAACCGGCCAGAGGTTCTCCAACGCGCACTACCGATTGCGTCGTATCATCAGGTTTGGCATAACACCTGAACCCAATCCCCCTTTATCGATTTAATAAAAAATTCAATAAAAACAAATTCTTATTGAGGATTTTTCCATGAATAACGCTACCCCCAGCCAGCAACCCGAAGCCCTCGACGCGCAACCCACGCTGGATCGCCGTTCGTTTCTGAAAGGCACGGCTGCGGCAGCAGGCGCGGTGGTTGCGGCAACCACAACGATTGCACAAGCCGCCGAGACCACCGCCAAACCTGCGGCAAACAAGCTGCCGAGCGAAACCTTCATCACCAACCCCGGTTCGGATTTCATGGCCGATGTGCTTAAGGCCACAGGCATGAAGTACATCGCGATCAATCCGGCGGCCGGCTTTCGCAGCCTGCAGGAATCGATCATCAATCATCTGGGCAATAAAAATCCTGAAATCCTCACCTGTCTGCACGAGGAAACCGCCGCCGGCATGGCGCACGGCTATGCCAAGGCGTGCGGCGAATTGATGGGTGTGATGTTGCATGGCACGGTCGGCTTGCAGCACGCGACGATGGCGGTTTACAACGCATGGTGCGACCGCGTGCCGATGATGATATTTGCCGGCAACGGCCTGCGCTCCGACACGCGGCGGCCCGGCGTGGAGTGGAATCACAGCGTGCAGGATCCCGGTGATCTGGTGCGCGATTACATAAAGTGGGACGATCAGCCGATTTCGTTGCAGAGCTTTGCCGAATCCACCGTGCGCGGCTGCCAGTTCGCGCTGACCGCGCCGGCAGCACCCGTGATGATTACCACCGACATGGATATTCAGGAGGAAGACAACCATCACGCGCCGGGCACGCTGCGTATTCCGAAAATGTCGCGCATTGTGCATCCGCAGGGCGACACCAGCGCGCTGACCGAAGCGGCGCGCATGCTGGTCGCCGCGCAAAGGCCGGTGATCATCGCCGACCGCGCGGTGCGCAATCAGGAGGGCGTGAAGCTGATGGTGGAACTGGCCGAATCGCTGGGTGCGGCGGTGATCGACAACGGTCAGCGTATGAACTTCCCCAACACGCACGATCTGGATTGCTCGTTCCTGCGGCAAACGCTGCTGCGCGACGCGGACGTGATTCTGCTGTTGGAGGTGGGCGATCCGTGGGGCAATCTGAATTCATTCGCCGATCCGTACAAGACCTACCGCAGCATCATCAAGCCCGACGCGAAGGTCATCACCATCGGCATGCGCGAGGTGTATCTGAAATCGAATTTCCAGGATTTTCAACGCCATCAGGCAGTGGATCTGCCGATTGGCGGCGATGTGCAGGCAACACTGCCCGATCTGATCGCGGCGATCAAGCGCGCGGCGCCGAATGCCGCCGCCGTCGGCCAGCGGCGCGCGACCTACAAGAAAATGCACGACGAGATGCGCGCGCGCGACAAGGAGGCCGCTACGCTGGGCTGGGATGTGTCGCCGATTTCGACCGCGCGGCTGGCGGCGGAAACCTGGCAGGTCATCAAGAATGAAAAATGGTCGCTGGTGACCAGCGACCGCATCGCCTGGGCGCGCCGCTTGTGGCCAACCACGGAGTATCACCAGATGCTCGGCGGCTCCGGCGGGCAAGGTCAGGGTTACTACATGGCGGCATCGGTGGGCGCCGCGCTGGCCAACCGCGACCGCGGCATCCTCTCGGTGAATTTCCAGCCCGACGGCGATTCGATGTACGCGCCGGGGGCGCTGTGGACCATGGCGCATCACAAACTCCCGATGCTGATCGTGATGCACAACAACCGTTGCTACCATCAGGAGATCATGCACGTGGCGCGCATGGCGGCAATCCACAACCGCCCACAACACACCGCGCGCATCGGCACCGAAATCACCAACCCCGATATCGATTTCGCCAAGTTGGCGCAAAGCATGGGCGTGTGGGGCGAAGGCCCAATCAGCGACCCGGCCAAGTTGGGGCCGGCGTTACAACGCGCGATTGCGGTGGTGAAGAAAGGTCAGCCCGCGCTGGTGGATGCGGTTTGTCAGGGGCGCTAACGCGCCCTGTGAGGCGTAAGGCGTGAGGCGTGAGGCGTAAGGCGTAAGTGCAAAGGCGTCCGCCCCTCGCCTCCCCCTCACGCGCTTCAAAAATCCTTCAACAACGGCACATCCTTCGCCGCCGGCGGTGGTTTGATGGTGCGTAGATAGGCGTGGATATCCACCAGTTCGTTTTCGGGCAACGTCTTTACCGAGTACGGAATCATCACCTGGCGCGGCTTGCGCGTCTGTTGGGCGAATGCCG
>CAWUUY010000494.1:0-8543 GCA_963924885.1 uncultured Burkholderiales bacterium
ACGACTGCGGCCAGCGTATTCGCGGTTTCGGCCCGAAAGGCGCGACCGATATTCCGGGGCTGGAAGTATCGGGCGAAGTTGCCGCCGTGGGCGCGGGTGTTACGCGCTGGAGAACCGGCGATGCCGTGTGCGCATTGACCAACGGCGGCGGCTACGCGCAATACTGCATCGCGTTGCAAGAGGTCACGTTCCCGATACCGGATGGCTTCGATATGAAGATGGCGGCAGGCCTGCCCGAAGCGCTGATGACCGCGTGGCTCAATGTGTTCATGCTGGGACGGCTCAAGGCAGGCGAGTGGCTGCTGGTGCATGGCGGTTCCAGCGGCGTGGGCAGTGCGGCGATCAAACTCGCGCGGCTGATCGGCGCCAAGGTGATCGCCACCGTGGGCAATGCAGCCAAGCACGACTATTGTCTGAAGATTGGCGCGCAGGCCGCGATCAACTACAAGGCGCAGGATTTCGTCGCCGAGGTAAAAACAATCACCGGTGGTCACGGCGCGGATGTCATTCTCGACATGGCGGGCGCCTCCTACGCCAAGCGCAACCTGGAAGCCTTGGCGATGGACGGGCGCATCCTGCACCTGAGTTCCGGCGACACAAACGACTACAGCGTGCCGCTGGGCGCGATCATGAGCAAACGCGCCATGGTCAGCGGTTCGCAGTTGCGGCTGTCCGAGTTGGCGAAGAAGGTCGAGATCGTGCGCGAGCTGAACGAAAAAGTCTGGCCGCATTTGGGCGCCAAGGTTACGCCGGTGATTGATTCAATGTTTCCGTTGGCAAAGGCATGCGACGCGCATGCGCGCATGGAAACCAGTGAGCACATTGGGAAAATATTGTTGGATGCTGGGGCTTGATGACTGCCTACTTCGGCGCGAAGTAACGCCGCTTCAACTCCGTCTGATTCTCGTAAATCGAACCAAGATTGCGCGAAGCCGGCAGCGGCAGGAGCACCGGTACGGCCTCAAGTCGTGGCATGTAGGTGGTGTTGCCCCAAATCATGCGGGCATCGAATTCCGCGACATCGGTAACGCCCATTAGCGGCCACGCATCCGCCGCCATGAATTCATACAGCAGCAGCGGCCGCGGGTAGGGCGAGGTGTTGGCGGCGGAACCATGCACCGAGAACACGTGATGCAGTGAGATCGTGCCGGCCTTGCCGATGCAGGGCATGGCGCTGGCGTAATCCAGCGGCACCGCATCCGGATCAATCGCGCCGCAGAATCGCCCGTTGGCGTTGTGATCGTACACCGGGCCCTTGTGGCTGCCGGGGATCACCAGCATCGGGCCGTTGTCCATGCGGCAGTCTTCCATCATCAGGCCGACGGCGAGCATGCTGCTGTTGGTGTGCGGATGAAACGCCCAGTCCTGGTGCCATTCGAGACTCGAGCCGCCGTCCGCGGATTTCAGGTTGAGCTTGGAGCTGTGCATGCGCACATCCGGCCCCAGCAGTTGCCTCAAGATGCCGAGGAGTGGCTCCGTGCGAGGAAAGTCATTGAACACCGGATGGCGCTGGTGCGGATGTTTGATGCGGCGCAGGCGCGGCCGCTCGGCGCAGTGATCGGGCTCGAGATCGTAGATGGCATCGTGTTGCATGACCTTGCGGGACTGTTCCACCAGATCAGTCAGCGCCGCACCCATGGTGTCGAGCGTGCGCGCATCGGCGACGTTTTCCACCAAGAGAAGGCCGTCGCGGTGGAACTGATCGATTTGGTACTGCGTCAACATGCCTGACTCCTTTGGCCGCATCGATTCCCGGCAGGGTCATTCCTGCGGAATGTTTGCCGCCCTGATGGCCTTTTCGTACAGCTGGGCTTCCTGTTTGAAATAGGCGGCGAACGTTTCCGGGGTGCTGCCTATGGCTGTTCCGCCTTCGCGCGCGATGAAATCCCGAACGTCCGGTGACTTGAGCGCTTTGGTAAATTCGGCGTATAGCTTTTGTGAAATGTCTTTGGGCGTGCCCGCGGGCACGAACATGCCATACCAGTTGTAGTTGCTGAAGCCGGGGTACAGCGAGGCGACGGTCGGCAGTTGCGGAAACAGCGGCGAACGCTCGGTAGCGGTGACGCCCAGCACGCGCAGGCGTCCGCTTTTCACATGCGGCATCGCCGAGAGCGACGATGCCAACTGAAAATCGACTTCACCGGATACCACGGCGAGTATCGCCGGGCCGCCGCCTTTGTAGTGTATCTGCGTGACGTTGATGCCGGCCATCTGCTTGAGGATTTCAAGGCCCAAGTGCGGAGCAGTGCCGGCGCCGTTGGACGCGGCGTTCATTTTCACGCCGCGCTGGCGCGTCAATGCAAAAAACTCCTTGAGCGATGCCGCGGGTACGCTGGGATGCGTCACCAGCAGATATGGCGCCGACGAAACCAGCGTCAGCGGCGTCAGTGTTTTCACCGGATCAAACGCGAGCTTTTTTTGCAGGCTCATGTTGATCGCGAGCGAGGTGGTGGTGAACAGCACGGTGTAACCGTCAGCCGGCGCGCGGGCTGCAATTTCCGCGCCTATCATGCCGCCCGCGCCGGTGCGGTTGTCGACGATCAGCGTCTGGCCAGTACTCTCGTGAAATTTCTTGCCGAGCAGGCGGCCCTGAATGTCCGTGCCGCCGCCGGGGCCGAATGGCGCGATCAGACGCACCGGCTTTGCCGGGTAGTCGGCTGCGCATGCGGCTCCCGCGACCGCTGCCAGCAGGCCGGCAGTGAAAGCGCGCCACGCGGCGGACACGGTGTAACTACCGCCTAGGCGCCGTGCGCGCGGGCGCCGGAGCTTTTGATCACATTGCGCCATTTTTCGATCTCCATGCGTATCCGTGCCGCGGCCTCTGCTGGCGTGTTGGATTCCGGATCATAACCGAGCGCCTGAAACCGTTCGCGCAGTTCACCCGCGCCGGTCGCGCGCATCACCGCCGCGTTGATGCTAGCCACGAACGCCGGTGAAGTGCCCGCCGGCGCAAACAGTGGCGTCAGCGTCTGCGTGTCGATTTTTGGCAGCCCGGCTTCGATGAACGTCACCACCTCCGGCACCGCCACGTTACGCTTTGCGCTGGTGATGGCGATGGCGCGCAGCCGTCCGCTGGCGACATGGGCTCTGGCGGTCGAGGGTGAGGTGAACGCCATGCTGATGTGTCCGCCGAGCAACTCGGTAATGGACTGGCCCGCGCCCTTGTACGGGATGTGCTGGATGTCGACTTGCGCGATCCAGCGCAATTGTTCGCCCGCCAGATGCGTGGCGGTGCCGTTGCCCGCCGTGCCGTAGGTGAGTTTGCCCGGCTGCGCCTTCGCCAGTGCGATCAGCTCTTTGATGTTTTTCGCGGGCAGCGCGGGATGCACCACCAGCAACATCGAGCCGCTGGAGACGATGGCGATGGGAACCAGATCGCGCAGGGTGTCGTAAGGTAATTTGTCGAACAGGCTGGGGTTGGTCACAAACGCCGCGTCGCTGATGCCGAGCGTCTGGCCGTCCGGCGTGGCGCGCGCGACCAGATGCGTGGCGATGGTGCTGCTGCCGCCGGGGCGATTATCGACCACCACGGTTTGCCCGACCGCCTCGCTCAAGGCCGGCGCGATCAACCGCGCCACGGTATCGGTGCCGCCACCCGGCACATACGGCACGATCAGCCGCAGGGGTCGCGACAGAGGCACCGTGGTTGCGCCCAGTGTGGTCACCGGCAGGGCTGACGTTACAACAAAGACGACCACACACGATTTGAAAAAATGGATCAATCGGTCTCCCCAATCAGCGTGAACGCCGCCCAGTTGAACGGATCGGGATATTTTGCGCGTGTGGCGAGCATGGCCAGACGCAGCGCCTCGGCCTTGCGCGTACCGGCCATGAGTTGCTGATAGAACGACACCATCAAATCCTTGGTCGCATCATCAGGTATCGTCCACAACGTCACCATCACGCTCGGCACACCGGCGGCCATCCACGCGCGCGACAGGCCGATCACCCCATCGTCATTGATCGCGCCGCGCCCAGAGTCGCAGGCGCTCATCACTACCAGCTCGGCTCGGTTGGAGGATTGCGCGATCTCGTCTGCGCTGAGCATGCCCGAATCGCCGCCGGAGGGCGCGAGCGCGAGCATGCCCGGCGCCTTGATGCCGCCCTCGGCGGTTTGGTCGAACAGGGCGATTTCGCGCACATGCGGGTTGACGCCGCTTTGCGCCTGATCGGTTAGACGGTCGAGGAAGCCGTGCGTGGCGAGATGCACATAACGGGCATTGGCGGTCCGTGCGAGCACGATGCTCTTGGTTGCGGCCGCGCCGGTAAGTGCGGTTGTTTTCAGCAATGCGGCAATGGCATAGGCTTCTTCTTCCGCGCCGGGCAGAGGTGGAATGTCCATGGGCCGCCCGCCGGGCTTGGGTGTATACGAAGGCATCAGCGGATTGCCGACCACGACAGAGGCTGTAGTATCGCCTGCAGGTTGTTTGCGCAGCGCCGCCAGCGCCAGCGTTTGCAGCGAGGGTGTGACCGATATCGCATGACGCGCGATCAACGGCTCGCCCGCGGCATTTTCCAGCGCGGCGAACGGCACCAGAAATAACGCACGCTCCGGCACGATGATGAGTCGCGAGCCTTCCTGCACCGGCAGCAGATCGCTGATGGGTTCGATCAGCAATTGATGAAAACGCCGCAGATCGGCGTTGCTCGCGGATGCCGGGGCACGCACGGCAGCGACTGCGGCACGAATCGCGCCGCGTCCTGGCACACCCAAGGATTCGCGCAGACGCAGCGCGGCGCCGGAGAGCGCCAGCGCACTTTCAGCAAACAATCCATCGAGTTTGCGCTGGCGCACAGTCACCCGGCCATCAGGCGAAACCACCCACGCGATGATGCCGGTCTCGCGGTCGGGCATGCGCACGGGCAGCGCCGCCGGCTCGTAATCCACGGCATACACTACCAGCGTGGCGTTGCGCTCGGCGGCCATGCGGCGCATTTCGTCGATAGTCGCGGGACGGCTGGCGGCGCGCGCACGCGGATTGGGGTTGCTCAACGCTTCCTGCTGCGCGCGCACGCGTTCGGCCTGGCGTTTTTCGTGCGTGCCGGCGCGTCTTTCAGCCTCGAGCTCTTGCGCGCTTGGAAAGGTAAATGTGCGCTCCGGCGCATGAAACGCACGATTGGCGAGGAGGCCTGCGAGCACGCGTCCACGGCATTTCTCGACGATTTCCAGTGCGCGCTCAGCAGACCGCGCCTGAATTTCGATACCGGCGAGCGCGGCGCACGCGAACGGCGTCAGAAACAGATCGCCGCTGTAGATCGCGTAGGCCTCCATCTTCGCGTCCATATTAGGCAAGTTGATACGGAACGGCAAATTCGTGCCGGGCCCGAACACGCCGTCCATGCCTTTCACGACATTGGCCATATTCATCGATTACTCACGTCCTTCCAGCATGCTTAGCAAAAGGGCACGTGCTTGCGGCGCTTGCCCCGCGCGCAATAGCGCGGCCGCGAGATAGGGTTTTGCGATATCGCTCATCGGATCGGAGAATGGCATATCAGGCGATTTTTCGTGCGAACTGCGCGTCAATGCATTGGCTTCGTGGTAACGGGCGATGGCGCCGCCGAGATCATTGTCTTGCTCGAACGCAATGCCCATGAGTATCAGCAGTTCAGCGCGCATCACCGCGCGGTCGCGCTCAGCTTCCTCGCGGTTTGCCTGCTCCATGGTCTGGCGCATGCGCTCGTCCATGCCGGCAAAGCGGCCTGGAGCTGGGCGCGCGGCGCTGGTGGCAGCCGTTAGCGTCAGACCCTGTTCGATGGTGGTGCGCGCGTCCGCTGTGCGCCGGGCGGCGAGTTGGGTCTTGGCAAGTTCCGTCAACGCACGCAAGCGCAGGGCCGGGTCGGGTGTCTGCTGGACCACCGCTTGAAACGCCGCCGCGGATTGCTCTAGGCGTCCCTCGCCAAAAAAACGCAACCCGTCAACCAATTGCTGATTCAGGGGTGCGAGGCGACTGCCCTCGAGGTCGCGCGCACTGATCACTTGCATTGGCCCGAGCCAGATTTGCGGAAGCGGACGCGTAAAGTCGGTAACCATCTCGCAGCGTTCGCGGACTTGCGCCGCGGGCGGCTGCGGCGCGGATGGCGGCGATGGTGGCGGTGTCACTGCGCCCCCTGGAGCGCATCCCATGGCGGACAGCATTGCTTTCATTTGCGGTGGTATGCCGGATTGGCTCATCAATTCCAGCAACATCTTGCAGTCAACCTGCCCACCGATGCCGGGCAAGATGATCGTCGGCTGGCCACCGGGCATTCCCGGAAACTGCGGAAATTGCGCGTAGGTGCTGGCGGCGAACATCAGCGCCGCTGATGCGTGCAATAACTGCATTCTGATCATCTGCGGCTACTCCAACTGCTGCATTTTCGATTCGATGATGATCTTGCGATAGCGCTCGGCATCGCGTTTGACGATGGCGGCGAACTCCTCCGGCGTGCCGGACATCATCTGATAGCCGATGCCGGTGAGGCGGTCTTTCACCTCGGGCAGCGCAATAATGCGGTTGATTTCACGCGCATACGCCTGCACGATCCTGGGTGGCGTTTGTGCGGGCAAAAACACGCCGGTCCAGAAATCCACCGAGAAATCGAAACCGCTTTCCATGAAGGTTGGCACGTTGGGCATGCTGGGCTCGCGTTTGAAGCCGGTGACGGCAATCGCACGCAGGCGGCCGCTGTCAATCTGCGGCTGTACGCCCGACGGATTGGTCAGCACCATGTGTGATTCACCCGCAGCCACGGCGATCACCGCCGGGATGCCGCCTTTGTATGGCACATTGTTCATCGGCGCGCCCATCACCATCTTGATGGCATTGGTGGCGATCTCGCCGGTGGCGCCGGCAATCGCGGCATTGACCTTGCCACCCTGCGATTTGGTGTACGCAATGAACTCTTTGAAATTCTGCGGTGGCAGCTTGGAGAAGATCGCCAGCACCAGTCCGCCAGTCATCACCGGCGCCACTGGCGCGAAATCACGCACTGGATCGTAGAGGGGTTTCTTGTAGAGCGCGCCGTTGATGGCGTGCGTGCCCGGATTGCCGATCGACAAAAACGTGCCGTTGGGCGTGGCCTTGGCCACGTAATCGGTACCGGTCACGCCATTGGCGCTGGCGCGGTTGTCGACGATGAAGTTTTGTTTCACCACCTCAGCGAGCTTGGGCCCGATCAGGCGCCCGACGATGTCGCTGGGGCCGCCTGCTGCGTTGGGTACCACGATCAGCACCGGGCGTTGGGGTAGCAGTTGCGCGAGGTCGCTGGTTTGCGCGAACGCGGCGGGCACGGCCCATAGCGTAAGAGCGGTAAATATTAAAATATTGTTTAAAAATAGATATTTACGTGACAAATGTGTTTTCAATGGTTTCCCCTCGTTGATACAGTCAATGCAATGATAGCGTTCAATACTAACCCCGTCGTTCCCGCGCAGGCGGGAACCCGTTAGCCGTCGCTAGTGGCACGTGTGTTATGGGTTCCCGCTTACGCGGGAACGACAGGGTAGGTTTGTTGAGCCTTGCATGCTACGCCGCCAGCGATTCCACAAACGAACGCACATCCGCCAATTCAGTCACGCGCCAGCATTCCTCCGCCACACGTTGCGCTTTGTCTTTGCCAAATGCAATCTCCATTTGCAGCCGCGTTTTGTCGGCGATGTGTTTATCGGTCATCGGATTTTGCGGCGTGCTGAGCGCGTGTTTGCACAGCGCCTCAAACGCGCGGCCATCCTTCATCGTGACTTTAACCAGCGCGGCTTCGCGGCCGATTTTGTCGTCGGCGTGCGCCACCACTTTGGCGCGCAGCGCGGCGATATCCGCGTCGTGCACCATCGCCTCGGTGACTTGCGGCAGGCCGGCCTCTTTGTGCGTGAGCGTGGTCGCCGTCCAGTGCGGAAAACTCACCATCGCCTGCGCGCGGATTTTCGGAGCGGGGCGGTTGCACAGTTGCAGGCACAGCGGATCGACCGTGACATCCACGCGCGTGATGTCGCGTGCGTCGAAGGTGTTTTTGGCGGTGATGTCGAGGCAGGCATCAATGATCGGATGAATCACCACGCCGCACGGATACGGCTTGTAGGCGAGATCGAGGATTTCCCACTGGCTGCCCAGGTCTTTAGTCGCCGCGCCCATCTGTGGGTTCGAGGCGAACGACACCGCGAAGCCCTTAACGCCTTCGATCATGGTGTCGGGGCAGGTGTAGCCGCGCTGCGCCAGAAACGCCGCCCATAGCCCGGCGCGCCCCGAGTTGCCCGGCGTGAACCAGCTCGACATCGAGGCGTGTGCCTCGCGGATGCCGGCGGATTGATTGGCGGCGATGCCGATGGCGGTGGTCATCTGGTCTTCGTTAAAGCCCATCACCTTGCCCGCCGCGATGGCCGCACCGATGCAGCCAAGCAGGCCGGTGGTGGAAAGGCCGACATTGCATTCCGCCGGCGGCGTGCACAGGATGTTGCCGATGCGGCAGCAGAGTTCGTCGCCCAGCACCACGGCGGCGACGAGTTCTTTTCCGCTGATCTTGCGCCGCGTGGCCATCGACACCAGCGCCGCGCCCACCGGGCT
>CAWUUY010000495.1:0-21139 GCA_963924885.1 uncultured Burkholderiales bacterium
TAGGAGACATCCGGCATGCGCCACAAGAACTTTTCCGTTTGCGTTTTCGGTTGGCGAGCGCGAGTGGTGAATCATCGCCGATTGCGCTACGATCGTTTTTTGAACCGCTGACACGAATGCAATAAAGGGGGATGCATGACAATTACGACGGTCACAAATAATACAATAAAAACAAATAGTTACATCACAACGCTTTGTGTCATTGCCTTGGCAATAGCGTTAACCGCACCGGACACACAGGCGCAGGCCACTTCGACAAGCTCAGGACAGGCCTGGCCCGCCAAACCCATCCGCGTTGTCGTGCCCTACCCGGCGGGCGGCACCTCGGACATCCTCACGCGCATGATCGGCTCAAAGCTCACCGAATCGTGGGGGCAACAAGTGATCTCCGACAGCCGCCCCGGCGCCAACGGCAACATCGGCGTGGAAATCGTCGTGCGTTCGCCATCCGACGGCTACACGCTGACGCTGATGGACATCGGCAACTTGTCAATCAGCCCCAGCATGTATACCAAGCTGCCGTTCGACATCATTCGTGATCTGACGCCGATCACCACGGTGACGTTTTCGCCGTATCTCTTGACCGTGCATCCCAGCGTGCCAGTGAAAAGCGTTGCTGAGTTGATCGCGCTGGCGAAAAAAAGCCCCGGCAAGTTGAACGCGCCGGTGGGCCTCGGCAGCAATATTCATCTCTCGACACTGGCGATGCAGCAGCGCACGGGCACGCAATGGATTTACATCCCCACCAAAGGCGGGCAAAGTTCAGTGATGTCAGTGATGACCGGCGACGGCGACTTCCTCATGATGGGCGTGTTGCAAACCTGGGTGCATGTGAAAAGCGGCAAACTCAAACTCATCGCAGTGTCGAGCGAAGCGCGCGAACCGATGTTCCCGCGGGTGCCCACCATCGCCGAAACGCCGGGTCTCGAAGGCTACAACGCCGGATCGTGGCAAGGCATCCTCGGCCCAGCAAAGCTCGCGCCCGATATCGTCAACAAGCTTTACACCGAAGTGCGGCGCATCGTGGCCACGCCCGAGTTCAGCGAAAAGCTCACCTCGCAAGGCTCGCGCCCGCAGGCTAAGCCGTCCGCCGAATTGGGTAAATGGCTGGCGACGGAGAAGGATAAGTGGATGAAGGTGGTGAAGGACAGTGGTTTGAAGATTGAATAAACCCATCGTTACGCGGCATTGAAATCACGGCATGGATGTACGTTCCCCCGAACACCTCGAACGCCTGCGCGATCAGCCCGAGATCAAGGCCGCGCTGCTGCGCTTTCGGCCCGAAGCCGACGCATTCGAGGCGCGATTCGAGCGCGCCAGCAAAAACACGCTGTATTAGCCGCCGATCGAGGCGCTGTCGGCGCGATTGATTGGCGCGGGCAAAGCCCAGGAAGTTTGCGAGCGTTGCGATATCCACGGCAGGCCTTGCCTGCTGCTGGCGACCGCGCTTTCGGCGGCGCCGGCCGCGTCATATGTCATCGCGGTGGCCGCCGATGGCGGCGCGCCGGTGGAAATGTTGCTGGAACTGCTGCGGGGCGTCAACCGCGACTACTGGCACGGCTCCTACTTTTTCAAGTAAGGCTCGAGCGGCGCCGTCAGCGACACGACGACGGCAAATATTTCGCTTCAAGATCAATCGTGCGGCAGGTCCAGACCAGCGCGCCGTCTTTTTCCTCGGCAGTCAGCGCGAAACGTTTGTTCTTGTAGGAGCCTTCGCGCATGGTCACCACGATCATGCGTTTATCGACATCGTAGACCAGCGCCTCGGCGTACTTGCCGCCGTCGGCGCGAAATTTCTCCGCCTCCTGTGACGTGGGAAGGCGTTTGTTGTTGGCATGAAATTCCGAGATCGATGTCTTCAGCGGGTGCGTGAGCGCAAGGGCATCCACCACCTTGGCGCGCGGCACGTAATCCGAGTACGACGGGATGGCAATGAGGATTAGCAGCGGAAGTCCCAAAATCAAAGCCGCTGTCAGGGTCGCATTGGCCGCCGATCCCGCGGAGGGCGGGCGCAGCAACCCGCTGGTTTTTTCGGAGTCTTCCGAGGCCTCCACACAGGCGATCCGGTATTTCAAATCCCGGTAGTAGATCGCATCCGCGTACATCGGGATCACCCCAAACGCAATGCCCAGATACGCGGCTCCAATGAGCAACTGCAATCCGCCGTCACGTACCACCAGCAACAGAAAGATTACCGCCACCGGCAGGAAAAAATTCAGCATCGAGTACCCGTTCATGCGCCGATAGGCAAACCACGCGCTGCTGCAAAAGAACGCCGCCCAGTTCCAGCCCGCCACCCAACGCTCGCCGGCCTGCTCGAATTTCTCGAACAGCGCGAGGTAGCGCTCGGCATTCGGCCCGAGGGCTTGCTGGTAATAGAACGCGTTGGCGTGCACTTTTATCTGCTCTTCGTTCATCGTGTTGGCGCGCAAAGATTCCTTATCGAGAAATTCTATGTTGTTTGCCCATCCGGCGTGAGCAATTGTCGCCGCGTAATTGCCTCACTCATGGCAATACCAAGCCAATGATTCACGTTGAGTTATTTATAAAAAATTGTTTATAAACAGATAGTTATGAGCGAAAACCCCTACACGCGAATCATCCCGACATAGCCATCGGGATCGGCATCACCACTCTTGCCAGATTCACCGGCGGTGTTCAACATTCTCCCTGCTCAAGGCGTTGCGAAAAGAATCGTCAGATTACTAAACTCTGGTTATATTGAGTTCGAAACTCGTCGAGAGACATGAGGAACCGATCATGAACGCAGAAACTTACACGCTGCAACAATTCGTCACCGATCTGCGGCACATCAGCGCCAGTGCGGAAAATGAAAAGGCACTGCTATTGACACTGCGTCCGCTGGCGCAACGCGTGGCGGCGTCGGACGATTGGCGCAACGAGCGCCACTATCAAGCCGACGCGGATCAGGGTTTCGGCGTGCATGTGTTGCACGACGAGCCGGATCACTCGTTGTTCGTCACCGCCATCAGTTGGCTGCCCGGTCGCGGCGCGCCCGCGCACGATCACGGCTCTTGGGCGGTGGTGGTGGGCGTCGATGGGCCGGAGAAAAACACCTTCTGGGAGCGCACGGACGACCGCACGCGCGCGGGATATGCCGAGTTGCACAAGATCGGCGAAAAAGTCTTTGGCCCCGGCGATGTGCTGGCGCTGCCCGCCGGCACCATTCATTCGGTGACGAACGAAACCCCGCGCGTCACCCTGTCGTTTCACGTGTATGGCCGGCATTTGAATCACGCCAATCGCTCGCAGTACGATCCGGAAAAGAAAACGCAAAAACCGTTCATCCTGAAGACTCGCTAGCCGTACCTGCCGGCGAGGTCGCGCCTGCTTCAGTTTTTCCTCGCGCCGCCGTTAATGGGTTACGTTTCCGCCATCCGCGCCGTGAGGTTACGCGTCATGATTTTTGCCCAAATACTGCTGGCTTTCGCCGCCATTGTTGTCTGTAGCGCCGTGTTCAAGCGTGTCCGCTCGGAAACCTTTCCGCGCGGCAAGGCGTTTTTGCGCTTGCTGATCGGATGCTGCGGCTTCGCGGCGGCACTGGGCGTCGTGCTGCACTGACGCGCGGACGCCAAAACGCCGCCAAAGCGGCGTCTGGTGAACCACTGCGGAATAGGCTACGCTTGCGCCGGGCTGCGATCCACTTACCCGCTCATCGGGATGAGTGGCCGCCTGTCCATTACTCATGGAACCCCCGGCATGGTCACGACAAATAATTCCGATCTGAAAATCGTCGAAATCAAGGCGTATCCGACGTCCTTTCCCGTTAAACCCGAAGACAGCGTGAGCCTTGGCGTCGGCCGCGCGGTTAAGCGCGACGCGATTATCGTCAAAGTCACCACCGCCGGCGGGCTGGTGGGCTGGGGTGAATCGCATCATGGGCGTGCGCCGGGGGCGGTGGCCGCTTTGGTGAACACCACCTTGCGCCAACTGACGCTGGGCATGAACGCCGCCGATGTGGTTGGCGTGTGGAAAAAAATCTACGACAAGCAACTGGCCTCGCACGGCATGGGCGCGGGTACTTGCCTTGCCATGAGCGGCATCGATCAGGCGCTGTGGGATATTCGCGGCAAGGCGGTCGGTTGGCCGCTGTATCGGCTGCTCGGCGGGGTGTCGCGCCCGATACCCGCGTACGCGGGCGGGGTATCGCTGGGCTACCAGCCGCCATCAGCGTTGATTGATGAGGTGACGCCGCTGCTGGCAATGGGCTATAAAGCAGTGAAGCTGCGCATCGGCGACACGCCCAAGCGCGACATCGAGCGCGTGGCGGCGGTGCGCAAGGCGTTCGGCGACGAGCTGGTGATTCTGACCGACGCCAACACCGGCTACGACATCAACGCCGCGCGCGCGGCGATGCCGGGGCTGGAGGCCAACGGCGTGGGCTGGCTCGAAGAGCCCTTCCCCGCGCAGGATTACCGCTCTTATGCGCTGGCAAAAACCTTCGGCAAGGTGCCGCTGGCCGCCGGTGAAAACCATTACACGCGCTTTGAATTCAGCCGTTTGATCGAAGACAATGTGATTACGATTTTTCAGCCGGATGTGTCGAAAACCGGCGGCATCACCGAGGTGATGCGTATCGCGCACATGGCGTCAGCCTATAAAATTCAGTGCAATCCGCACACTTCGATGACCGGCATCAACATGGCGGCGTGCGTGCATGTGCTGGCGTCGATCGACAACGGCGGTTACTTCGAGGGCGATGTATCGAAGAACAATCTGTTTCGCGACGAGCTGGTGAGCACGCCGTACACGGTGGATAAAAACGGCTGCGTGCTGCCGCTGGAAACGCCGGGCATCGGCGTGGAGGTGAATGAAGAATTTTTGTTGAAGCACCCGGTGATCGAGGGGCCGAGTTACGTGTAATGTGCAGAGAGGAAAACCCATGAAACGCCTGTTGTTCGCTTTGAGTAGCCTCGCTTGCGCGCAAGCACTCGCGCAGGGGTTTCCCGCCAAACCCATCCGCATCGTTGTGCCGTTCCCGCCCGGCGCGTTTAACGACACGCTCGGACGCACCGTCGCGCAAAAATTTGTCGACACCGGGTTCGCCCAGTCTATCGTCGAGAATCGCCCCGGCGCGGGCAGCACCATCGGCACGGATATCGTGGCCAAGTCGCCGGGTGACGGTTATACGCTGCTCGGCGTGGCGGTGCCGTTCGCGGTGAACGCCACGCTGTATGCCAGGCTGCCCTACGATACACTGAAGGATTTCACCGGCATCATTTATGCTGGCGCCACGCCAAACCTGCTGGTGATGCACCCCTCGGTGCCGGTGGGTTCAATCAAGGAACTGATCGCACTGGCCAAGGCCAAGCCCGATCAGTTGACCTATGCCTCCACCGGCAGCGGCACGTCCAATCACATGTCGATGGAGTTGTTCAAGTTGATGACCGGCACAAAAATTACCCACGTGCCGTATAAAGGCAGCGCGCCGGCGCTGGTAGATCTGATGGGCGGGCATGTGATGATGATTTTCGACAACACGCCCAATGTGCTGCCGCATGTAAAGGCCGGCAAGGTCAAGGCGATTGCGGTCACCAGCCTGAAGCGCTCCGATCTCGCGCCCGCGGTGCCGACGGTGGATGAATCCGGCGTCAAAGGGTTTGAGGTCAACGTGTGGTTCGGCATGGTCGCGCCGGCCAGCACGCCGCGCGATATCGTCACGCGGCTCAATGCCGAAATCAACAAGATCATCAACATGACCGACGTGCGCCAGCGTTTCACCAACGGCGGCGTCACACCCGTCGGCGGCACGGCGGAGCAGTTCACCGAACACCTGCGCAACGAAGTGGCGAAATGGGGCAAGGTCGTCAAGGCCACCGGCGCGCGCGTGGAGTAAAATCGCCACCAGGAGGAGTACTATAAAATGTGTTTAAAAACAAATATTTACGTAGTTTTCACCACGGTAGCTCTGGCGTTCGCACAACCCACGTGGGCGCAACAGACCGGCTCAGGACAGGCTTATCCCGCGCGTCCGATCCGCGTGGTCGTGCCCTACACCCCCGGCGGCATCACCGACGTGGTGACGCGCATCTTCGCGCAAGAGGTTTCCAAGTCAGTGAATCAAAATGTGCTGGTGGATAACCGCCCCGGCGCCAACAGCATCCTCGGCGTGGAGATTGTGTCGAAGGCCACACCCGACGGTTACACACTGGCCTCGGTGATCGCCGCGCACGCCGCGAATCAAACCTTGTATCCCAAGCTGCCGTACGACTCAGTGAAAAGTTTTGCGCCAGTATCGCTGCTGGTCACCGCGCCGTTGATCGTGACCGCCACCAACAATCTCGCCGCGAAAGACGCCAAGGAACTGGTGGCGCTCGCCAAGGCCAAGCCCGGCACGCTGGCGTTCGGCTCCAGCGGCATCGGCGCGGCGGCGCATCTGACCACCGAGTTGCTGATGCTCACCACCGGCATCAAATTGATTCACGTGCCGTACAAAGGCACTGCGCCCGCGTTGCAGGATCTCGTCGGCGGACAGATACAGATATTGATGGATACGCCGTCGTCGATGCTGCCGCACGTGCGCGGCGGACGCATCAAGGCGCTCGGCATGGCCTCCGACAAACGCATCCAGACGGCGCCCGAGATTCCCACGCTCACTGAATCCGGCGTGCCGGTGGTGGGCGGCACCTGGGTAGGCTGGCTCGCCCCGGCGGGCACACCCAAGGCGGCGGTGGATAAACTCAGCGCCGAAATTCAAATCATCGGCAAGCGGCAGGATATCCGCGACCGGCTGATCCAGATGGGCATCGACCCGGTGACCGGCTCGCCCGATGCGTTCGACGCATTTCTGCGCGGCGAAGTGGCGAAGTGGGCGAAGGTTATCAAGGAGGCGGGGGTTAAGATCGATGGTTAAGGCACGCTTGCCTTCGTCACCTGTAGCGTGTGTTGTGCGCACGGCGTACGCTATATCCTTCCTCGATAAACTCCGCGACTCGTAACTGCCCATCCCCTTTAAAACCCTTCACCGCAAAGGCGCAAAGGAAACGCAAAGAACGGCTTTTCTTTGCGGGGGTTCTTTGCGTCTTTGCGCCTTTGCGATGAGTTTTTTTCTCGTTCAGAACCAAATAGTCACAGTGATTCAAAGAAATGAAAACGCAAATACTCGCCATCGGCGGCGCCGCGATACCCGAAGACCTCGGCAACCTGTTGCTGGTCGAATACTTTTTATCGCTAACCAAAAAGAAAAAGCCGCGCGTGTGTTTCATCGGCGCAGCGCATGGCGATACCGACATGGGGCGTTTGCGGTTTTACGCGGGCTTCAGCCAGTTCGATTGCAAACCGTCGCACCTACCACTGTTCGCGCGCACGCCGCGTGATCTGGAGTCGTTTGTGATGGAACACGACGCGATCTACGTCGGCGGCGGCAATACGCGCAGCCTGCTGGCGGTTTGGCGCGAGTGGCAGCTTGATGTGCATTTGCGCCGCGCGTGGGAGCGCGGCATTGTGCTGGGCGGCGCCAGCGCGGGTTCGATCTGCTGGTTTGAGCAGGGCGTCACGGATTCCATCGCCGGGCCGCTGACCGCGCTGGATTGTCTGGGCTTTTTGCCCGGCAGCAATTGCCCGCACTACGACAGCGAAGCGTTACGCTGCCCCACGTACCGCAAGATGGTCGCGCGCGGAAAAATTCTCGACGGCGTGGCGGCGGATGATGGCGCGGCGCTGCATTACGTGGATGGCAAGTTCGCGCGCGCGGTGGCGAGCCGCCCGCGTGCCAAGGCTTATCGGGTGACGCGATCAGGGCGACGTGTCGTTGAAAAAGCATTGCCTACGCGTTATCTCGGCAAGCGTTAGTGCTATTACGCTGCGCACCAGCGCAGCGCGGTAAAATAGCCGCATCATGAGTGAAAAAAACAAGCCGTCCGCCAGCGCCGCACCCGCCGTTCCTGCCGGGAATTTCATTCGCAGCATCATCGACGCTGATCTGGAGAGCGGCAAATACGCAGGCCGCGGATGGGGTGGCAAGCCCGGCCCGGCCAAAACACACGCCAATACACCACCCGATCCAGCGAAAATCCGCACGCGCTTTCCGCCGGAGCCAAACGGCTATCTGCACATCGGCCACGCCAAATCGATCTGTCTGAACTTCGGCCTCGCGCAAGCCTACGCCGGCGCCTGCCACATGCGTTTCGACGACACCAATCCGGAAAAAGAGGAACAGGAGTACGTCGATTCGATCATCCATGCGGTGCAGTGGCTGGGCTTTGACTGGCGCGAGAACATTTTTTTCGCCAGCGACTACTTTGCTTTCATGTACGAAGCTGCGCAATACCTGATTACCGCCGGCCACGCCTACGTCGATGAGCAATCCGCCGAGGAGATGCGCGTCAACCGTGGCACTCTCACCGAGCCGGGCAAGCCCAGCCCGTGGCGCGAGCGCCCTGCCGCCGAATCGCTGCAACGCTTTGGCGACATGCGCGACGGCAAACACGCCGAAGGCAGCATGGTGCTGCGCGCGAAAATCGACATGGCGTCACCCAACATCAATTTGCGCGATCCGGCGATTTACCGCATCCGCAAGGCCACGCATCACCGCACCGGCGATAAATGGTGCGTGTATCCGATGTACGCCTACGCGCATCCGATCGAGGATACGCTGGAACGCATCACGCACTCGATCTGCACGTTGGAGTTTGAAGACCAGCGTCCGTTCTACGACTGGCTTCTGCTGTGCCTGGCCGAAGGCGGGCTGCTGGCGCAACCGCTGCCGCGGCAAATTGAATTCGCGCGGCTGAATTTGACCTACGTGGTGTTATCCAAACGCAAGCTGATCCAACTGGTCAACGACAAACACGTGGCGGGCTGGGATGATCCGCGTTTGCCTACGCTGGCGGGCGCGCGCCGCCGCGGCTACACGCCCGAGGGTTTTCGGATGTTTGCCGAGCGCATTGGCGTGTCCAAGGCGGATTCGTGGATCGAATACAGCGTGCTCGAAGACTGTATGCGCGAGCATCTGAACGAAGCCGCCGAACGCCGCATCGCCGTGCTCGATCCGGTGAAACTCATCATCGACAACTATTCGGCGGGTCAGCAGGAAGACTGCCACGCGCCAAACCATCCGCAAAAGCCCGACCTCGGCAAACGCGTAATACCGCTCACGCGCGAACTGTGGATTGAGCGCGAAGATTTCATGGAAACGCCGTCCAAGGGGTACTTCCGGTTATTCCCCGGCAACAGCGTGCGTCTGCGTTACGGCTATGTCGTCAAATGCCTCGGCTGCGACAAGGATGCGCAAGGCAACATCACGGCGGTGCATTGCGAAACCATCCCGGACACCAAGTCCGGCACGCCGGGCGCGGACACGGTCAAGGTCAAGGGCAACATCCATTGGGTCAGCGCCGCGCATGCGGTGGCCGCCGAAGTGCGTCTCTACGACCGGTTATTCAAGGTAGCGAATCCGGGCGCGGGTGGTAACGCAAGTGAGCGCGATTTTCTGCTTGATCTGAATCCCGATTCGCAGAAAGTCATCACCGCGCAACTCGAAACATCGCTTAAAAACGCCCGGCCCGAAGAACGCTTCCAGTTCGAGCGCCACGGTTATTTTGTCGCCGACCGCCGTGACTCCAAGCCGGGCATGCCAGTGTTTAATCGCGCCGTGACGCTGCGGGATACGTGGCAAAAATAATCCATGTTCTATCTTGATTTATTCAAGGCACTGCAAAAGCACAAGGTGGATTACGTGTTGGTTGGCGGACTCGCAGTGAATTTTCATGGCGTTGAGCGCGCAACCATGGACGTCGATCTCACGCTGGCGATGGATCACGCCAATCTTCAACGCTTTTTGAAAGCGGTGACCCGGCTTAAACTCAAACCCATTTTGCCGGTTCCCTTGGTCGCGCTATGTGATGAAGCGCAGATCAACGAATGGATACGTACCAAGCGGCTGCTCGCCTTTTCGCCGCACTCCCCCACCGGCACGTTGCCGACGGTGGATATACTCGTGCGGCCCAAGGTGCCGTTCGAAAAAATGCGCAGGGGGGTGCATTGAAAAAGACTTGAACGGCGTGACGGTGTGCTTTGCCTCCGTGGACGACCTGATCGCGCTAAAAAAAGGCACGGGCCGCAAACAGGATGCCTCCGATATCAAGGCGTTACAGTTGGTGCGCCGCCTTGCGGCGAAGCGTAAGTAGGAAGAACATGGCTAAAATAGACTACGAGTACCAGGTTACCGAAGCCCAAGTCAGGCGCTATCAAAACGTGCCGCTGATCAATCGCTTGCGCTGGCTGGAAGAGATTTGTGTGTTCACGAAAATGGTGCGGCAAGCACCGGTTAAACACCCGGCCAAGTCCATGCTGAATGCACGTAAGCGCGCGAAGCGAGCCCGCTAACACCACGCTATGTATTCCGTCAAAGAAGTTTTCTACACGTTGCAAGGCGAGGGCGCGAACGCGGGCACGCCGGCGATGTTTTTGCGCTTTGCCGGCTGCAACCTGTAGTCGGGCCGCGAGAAAGACCGCAAGAACGCCGTGTGTCGCTTTTGCGACACGCAGTTTGTCGGCGTGGATGGCGCGGGCGGCGGCAAGTTTCGCACAGCCGCTTCGTTGGCCAACGTGGTCGCCAAACAATGGCCCAAGCCCTCCAAGGCGCAGCGCTTCGTGGTGTGCACTGGCGGCGAGCCGCTGCTGCAATTGGATAAGCCGCTGATCGCCGCGCTGCATGCAAAGGGCTTTCGCATCGCCATCGAAACCAACGGCACGCTGGCGCCACCGCCGGGTATCGACTGGTTGTGCGTTAGCCCGAAGGCGCGCGCGCCGCTCGCGTTGACGCACGGCGACGAATTGAAGCTGGTGTTCCCGCAGCAGGGCGGCGAGCCGGAACGCCATGAAAAACTGCGCTTCACCCATTTTTTCCTGCAACCCATGGAAGGCCCGCGCCGTGCGCACCACACGCGGCTCGCGGTCGCCTACTGCAAGGCGCATCCGCGCTGGCGGCTGTCGCTGCAAACGCACAAACTGATTGGCATTCCGTAATGACCCCAAGAAAACGTCCCCCGTCCAAAACCGCTGCGCCCGAGGTGGAAATTTCCCATACCTTCGGCTTCGACGCCGCGCATTGTTTCGGCTCCACGCCGCGCGACCACAAATACAGTGGCGTGCATGGGCACTCGTTTCAGTGCGTGGTGGCGCTGCGCGGCACGCCGCGCACACCGCATGAATTCGTCACCGATCTGGAGCAGGTGGAGCGCAAGTGCCGCGCGCTGCGCAAGCAACTGGATCACACTTTATTGAATGAAATCCAAGGGTTGGAGTCCCCTAGCCTGGAGTATCTGACACTGTGGATCTGGGGCCGGCTGGCCGCGGGGCTGCCGGGTCTCTCGCGCGTCACCGTGCGGCGCGATTCATTGGGACAGGCTTGCAGCTATACCGGCACCGCCGTCACGTCGTAGTTGAATATCCAGTCGTAACGGGTGCGCACTTTTTCCGGCTGCCATTCGCGGTCGACGTATTCCTGCGCCGCTTTGGCATCGGCCAGCGTGCGGCTCTGAAAACGCCGCCCGTTTTCCGCCGAGCCGATCACCGCCCTGGTAGTACGCTCGATGCGCGCGGCTTGGTAACGCTGTAAGCCCTGCTCGATGTCCTCACCTGCGGCTTCCAGCGCGCGAGCGAGCACAAAACCATCTTCCAGCGCCATCACGCCGCCTTGCGCCAGCATCGGCAGCATCGAGTGGCAGGCATCGCCCACGAGGCTCACGCGGCCCACGCTCCATTGCGTGAGCGGCTCGCGATTGAACAGCGCCCATTTGAACGGCGTGCCGATGTGGTCGATCATGGCGTGGATGTCGGCGCTCCAGCCGGCGAACGCGGCGTGACACTCCTCGTGCGTGCCTCTGGCGCTCCACGACTCCTCCTGCCAGCCTTCGATTTCAATAATGCCGTTCATGTTCATGTATTCGCCGCGATGCACGGGGTAATGCACCACGTGCCCGCCCGGCCCCACCCAGTTGTTGCCGATCCGGCGGCGCATGTGTTGTGGCAGATTTTCCATCGGGATCACGCCGCGCCACGACAGCATGCCCGTGTATTCGGGCTTGTCATCGCCGAACAACCCCTGCCGGATGCGCGAATGCACGCCGTCGGCGCCGATCAGTGCGTCGCCGCAGGCTTCGTCGCCGTTGTATGCCAGTGACACGCCCTGCGCGCTCTGGCTAAAGCCCGTGCATTTTGCGTTCAGGTGGATCGCGTCCGGCTTGATGCGTTGCACGCCCTCGGCCAGTACCGCCAGCAGATCAGGGCGATACGCGGTGCAGTACGGAAACCCGTAGCGCGCGACCGATTCCTCGCCGAGGTCGTGTATGCGCCACGATTGACCCGTGTTCCACAGGCGGATTTCCTTGCCCTCCGCCTCGCACGCCAGCGCACGAAACGCATCGAGCACGCCCAGTTCGTGCAGCACGCGCGTGCCGTTGGGTGAAATTTGCAGGCCGGCGCCCACCTCGCGCAATTCGGCGGCCTGCTCATAGACGTCCACGTTAAAACCGCGCTTTAGCAAGGCCAGCGCGGCGGTGAGACCACCGATGCCACCGCCAGCAATCAGAATGTGAGGTTTGCCAGACTGTGTTTTCATGGGGTGATTATAATAGCCGCCAGCCTTCCCATCCCTCAGCGAGCGAACACATCATGGACACTGCATCCTCCACTCCCGCAAGCACTGCCGCCGCCCGCAGCCTTGAACTCAAACCCGATCAGGCAGGCGGCCTGTCGTTCGTGGACAAACGTTCGCTGCCCTCTGGCATGCGCAACTATCTTTGCCTGCAGGATTTCATCGATGCCGCGCGCAAGGTGTTGCCGCGCCCGATTTACGGTTATGTCACCGGCGGCGTGGAGAACAACCAGTCGCTGCGCGGCAATCGCGATGTGTTCGACGAAATCGGCTTTGTGCCCAAGCCCCTGGTGGACACCATGGCGCGGCACCAGAAGGTTGAGTTATTCGGCCACACCTTCAGCGCGCCGTTCGGATTCGCCCCCATGGGCGGCACGTCGATGGCGGCGTATCGCGGCGACACAGTGCTCGCTGCCGCCGCCGAGGCCGCCAACATCCCGATGATGATGAGCGGTGCCGCGCTGATGAAAATGGAAGACGTGCGCGCCGCCGGCAAGACCTCAATGTTTCAAGCGTATCTGCCGGGCGACGAAGATCGCATCGCAGCAACCATGGATCGCGCCGCCGCTGCGGGCTTCCAGACGCTGGCCGTGACGGTGGACGTGCAGGTTGCCGCCAATCGCGAAAACAATGTGCGGGCGGGCTTTAACAACCCGTTGCGACCCACGCTGCAACTCGCATGGGATTGCGCCATACGCCCGAAGTGGACGTTCGGCATGTTCTTGAAGACACTGCTGACCGACGGCATGCCGCACGTGGAGAACATGGGGCCGCGCGTGCCGATGGTGTCGTCCACCGCGCTGCGAGGTTATGGCCGCCGCGACAAGCTCACGTGGAAACACATCGAGTTCATGAGGAAGCGCTGGAAAGGCAATCTGCTGTTGAAAGGCGTGCTGCATAAAGAGGTGGTGCACATCGCGCGCGAGCATGGCCTGCAAGGCGTGCTGGTCTCCAACCACGGCGGACGCCAGTTGGATGGCACGGTGTCGCCGCTGCGCGTGCTGCCGGAACTGCGCCAAGTCGCCGGCAAGGACTTCAAACTCATCATGGACAGCGGCTTCCGGCGCGGCACCGACATCCTGAAGGCGTACGCCCTCGGCGCAGATTTCTGTTTGATCGGGCGGCCGTTTTTGTGCGCGGCGGCGGTGGCGGGCCGGCCCGGTGTCGATCACGCGGTCAAGCTGCTGATGGATGAAATCGACCGCAACATGGCGATGATGGGTGTCAACTCCGTGAAGGAAATGGACAAGAACTTTCTGATGCCGATGACGGGGGCGGATTTCCTCAACCGGTAGCACTGCGCTTCGCTGCCCCATGTGCGGCCGCTACGTCTCGCCCGATCAGGCCGCCATTGAGCGTCACTACCATCTGGGTCGCGGGCAGAATGTCCCGTATCCGCCGAATTCGTTAT
This sequence comes from uncultured Burkholderiales bacterium, assembly GCA_963924885.1. Classification (GTDB taxonomy): domain Bacteria; phylum Pseudomonadota; class Gammaproteobacteria; order Burkholderiales; family SG8-41; genus UBA5216. The sequence continues at coordinate 14,031 of CAWUUY010000495.1, forward strand.
TTCCGGCGCGCTATAACGTCACGCCACAACAAGGTAACCCGGCGGCTTATGTGCCGGTGATCCGTCACAGCGCCGATGGCGAGAACGAACTGGAGATGATCCAGTGGTGGCTGCTGCCGCACTGGTCGAAAGAGTCGCGCATCAAGTTCAGCACCTTCAACGCGCGCACCGACAAGGTGTCGAGCGCGGCGAGTTACCGTGTGCCGTTTCGCAAGCGCCGCTGCCTGATCCCAGCCCTGGGCTGGTTTGAGTGGCAGGCCACGCCCTCTGGCAAAATGAAATGGTGGCTGCACCGACAGGATCGCGGTATTGTGAGTTTTGCCGGACTATGGGATCGCTGGCATCGCGGCGATGAGGTGATCGAATCCTGCACCATCATTGTTGGCGAGGCGAATGCCGCGATGAACCACATACATGACCGCATGCCGGTGATCATCCAGCCCGAGGATGAAGCGTTCTGGCTCGACACCCAAATCGATGCCACGCAGGCGCTGGAAGCGCTGCTGACACCGCCGCCCGATGACCAGATTACCGCGCATCCGGTGCGCAGCGACAAGCGACCGAGGGACGACGATGCCACATTGATTGACCGGCTGGATAACGCCGTCGCTTCCAGCTGACGTCATCACTACACTACAGCACTTGCAACCGTGCGCGCGATTCAGCAACGGTCAAGGAGGCTGAAACGTAGCTATGTAGAAAATCTCATTCGAATCAGCGCGTACTTACTTTCTGTCCCGCCCTATCTAGTTGCCGATAACCCCGCCCACCGCCGCACCGCCGACGGTGCCAATCGAACTGCCGCCGGTGAGGATCGCGCCGCCGACAGCACCGATACCCGCGCCGATGGCCGTGTTCTTATCGCGCGTGGACATCGAACTGCAACCGCCCAGCGCCAGCAACGCTGCTGCCGTTGCCACGGTCGCCATGCTCATCCTGGATATTTTTCTCATTGTCATTTCTCTGCGTCAATTGTGGGATCGCCGAGTGAATGACCGCTAACGCGTATAGCGCCAGCGACCATGCCTCGCCAAAACTGGGACTGGCGAAAAAATGGTTTGTTTCTTGCCGCGCAAATTGAATTGAGAAAAATTTGTTCTCGCAGCCGCTGCTGCCGCTGCAACGCCAGCAAAAACGTTACAGCACCGAGCGCACCAGCCCACCATCGACGCGTATCGTAGTGCCGGTGATGTAACTCGATTTGCCTGACGCCAAAAACGCCACCATGTTTGCCAGCTCGCGCGGCTCACCGATGCGGCCCACGGCTGTTTCCTTAGCGCGCTCTTCAAGCATTTTTTCCAGCGAAATGCCTAGTTCTTTCGCACGCGCGGTGACATTGCCGAGCATGCGCTCACTCAGCAACGAACCCGGCGCGATGTTATTCACCAAGATGCCGTCGCGCCCCACTTCATCCGCGAGGCTTTTGGCGAACGCTACCACGCCCATGCGCGTTGCGCCCGACAGCGCGAGGTTCGGAATCGGCTGATACACGGTGCTGGCAAGGATGTTGATAATGCGCCCGCCTTTTTGCACGCGCATATGCGGCAGCGCCTCGCGCGCCATACGCGCGAAAAACAGCAGCGAGCGCTGCACCGCGGTGGCCCATTGTTCTTCGGTGGCGTCTATCGATTTTGCCAATGGCGGGCCGCCGGAGTTGGCCACCAGTACGTCGACGCGGCCAAATTTCGCGGCGGCCGCAGCGAACAGCTTTTGAATGACCTCGTTTTTTTCCAGATCACCCGCGAACACCAGCACCTCGGCTTGGGTTTTGCTGCGGATGTCCGCCGCCGCCGTATCGAGATCGGCCTGCGAGCGGCTGCAGATCACCAGCTTCATGCCTTCTTCGGCCAGCACCTCTGCGCACGCGCGCCCCAATCCCTTGCTCGCGCCGCCGACGATGGCGACTTTGTTTTTGAGTTCCATATCCATGAGGGGTATTCCTATGTAAGCAATTGTTTTTGTTGAATTATATTAGTTGACGAACGCGATGCACGATGGCGATCCGGTGTTAATAATAGAACCCGTGGGCACGGGCTTGCCACTCGTCGCATCGAGCCGGAACGCAACGATGGTATCGCTGTCTTCATTTGCCACGTAAAGTTTTTCGCCTGATGGATCGAGCGTAAAAAAGCGCGGCTTTTTGCCCTGCGTCGGTTCCCAGCCGATAGGCTCCAGCGTGCCGTCGTGCGCGTGCACCTCGAAGGTGGCGATGCTGTTGTGCCCGCGATTCGACACGTAAACAAATTGGCCCGAGAGCGCAACGGCGATCTCCGCACCCGTGTTTTCGCCCACAAACGTGGGCGGCGTGGTGGGGATGATATGCACGGGTGTCAGTGCGCCGCGAGTACCGTTCCATTGATAAGTCGTCACCGTCGAATCCAGTTCGTTGATGAGGTACGCGAACGGCCGCGACGGATGAAACGACAAATGCCGCGGCCCCGCGCCGTAACGGGATTTCACAAACGGCGGATCGTTCGGCGTGAGTTTTCCGCTGGCCAAATCGAGCCGGTAAATATACGTCGCATCCACGCCCTTGTCGGGCGATATCAAATACCGCCCGCTGGCGTCAAACAACACCTGATGCGGATGCGCGCCGAGTCCCTGTTCGCGCTTGTACGGCCCCTCCTTGCCGGGCGGCACCACGGCGTCGGTTGCATGCGCCAGCGAACCATCGGCCTTGATCGGCAGCACCACAATGCCCGGGCCGTTGGCGCACACCACGTAACGGTCGCTCGGATCAACTATGAGATGCGGCCCGTTGTCACCGCTGCTGGGTTGCTGATTCAAGAATTTGAGTTTGCGCGTTTGCGGATCAATCGCATACGCGCTCACCGTATTGCCATCGCCGTGCGAGGCATAGAGAAAACGCTGCCGGCTGTCCAGCGCGACATAGCCGGGATTGGCGATGGTCTCGAATACCTCGACCAGCGACCACGCGCCCGAAGTACCATCTGCGTCATCGATGCGGTAAACGCTGATACCCTTACCGCGCGCCTTGCGGTGCGCAGTGGTAAAACAGCCAACATAGGCAAACATAATGCGTGTCACTCCTGCGTTTGAATGCACGTGAGGCTGCTAGACTTACACGAATTCTTCTTCTTGTGCGTAACACCGTGCCCTCTTTGAAAAAGTTCGCGTCACCCTTGTTGCCGTGCCTCGTCGCCATGCTGTGCACTAGCAGTGACGCCGCGCAGGCGCAATCCACCTATCCCACGCGCCCGGTGCGCGTAATCCTCGGTTTTCCGCCGGGCAGCGGCACCGACATGATCGCGCGCTTTGTCGGCAACAAACTCACCGAGCGTCTCGGTCAACAAGTGGTAACGGACAACCGGCCCGGCGCCAATGGCATCATCGCCGCCGAACTGGTGGTGAAAGCGGCACCGGATGGCCACACGCTGCTGGCGATGTCGATCTCGCACACCATGAACGCCGCTGTGCATAAGCTGCCGTTCGACGCGGTGAAATCGTTTACACCCATCACGCAACTGGGGGCGGGCCCACTGGTGCTGGTGGCGAACAGCGCGTTTCCCGCCAACAACATCAAAAGTTTGATCGATCTCGCTCACGCCAAGCCAAATACCATCACCTACGCCATCTCCGGCACTGGCGGCATCAATCATTTCGCGGGCAGCTTGTTTTCGCACATCACCGGCGCGCAGTTAATCAACGTGCCCTACAAAGGCGGCGCGCAGGCATTAACTGATTTGATAGGTGGGCAGGTGCAAATCATGTTCGGCACGGCCGCGATCACGCTGGCACACATCCGCTCCGGGCGCATGAAACCGCTGGGGGTGAGTACGCAGAAGCGGAGCGCGCTTCTGCCCGACGTGCCCACGCTGGCGGAGTCTGGCGCACCCGGTTATGAAATGCACACGTGCTGGGGCGTGCTGGGACCAGCGGGTATGCCTGCTGCTGTGGTGTCGCGGTTGAACAGCGAGATGGCCGTGATCCTCGGTCAGCCGGAATCGGCCAAGCGGTTGGAAGCGGAAGGCGCGATTCCCGCGCCGCTGCCGAGCGCCGAATTCACGCGTATGCTCGTCGGCGAAATCGACAAGTGGACGCGCGTGGCGCGCGACGCCCACATCAAGGCAGAATAGTTTATGAACGATATTACACAGGTGGGCGTCATCGGTCTCGGCATCATCGGCAAGCCCATCGCCCTGCGCCTGCTCAAAGCCGGATTTCAGGTGGCGGTGCATGACGTGCGGCGCGAGCCGGTGGCCGAACTAAAAGCCGCCGGCGCGCGCGTGTGCGCTTCGGCCGCCGACGTTGCTGCGCACAGTGACCTCATCATCAGCCTTGTCTCCGACACACCGCAGACCGACGACGTGGTGTCAGGCGCGAGCTGCATTATGCAGGCGTTGCGGCCCAACAGCATTTTCGCCACCGGCAGCACACTCGGCCCCGCGCCGGTGCGCCGCATCGCTGCCACACTCGCTGAAAAAAACTGCGCCACCATCGACATGCCCATCACCGGCGGTTTTCTCGCCGCCGCCGACGGCAAACTCGCACTGATACTGGGCGGCGAGCAAAGTGTGATTGACCGCGCGCTACCCGCGTTTCAATCGTTTGCATCGACCATCACGCGCGCGGGCGACATCGGCGCGAGCCAAGCCGCCAAGCTCGCGCATCAGCTCATCATGAGCATCAACATCATGGGCTTGCTCGAAGGATTGTTACTGGGCGTGACAGGCGGCGTGGATCCCGCCGCTTCGAAGCCGTCGGCAGCACGCCAACGGAGTTCGCAAAATTTCTGAAAACCGAACTGGATAAATGGGCGCGCGTGGCGAAAGCCACCGGTGCCAAAGCCGAATAACAGCGCGGTCGCGGCCGCTTCATCGGCGGCGGTCTTTATTCCGCCTTGGCCCCAGAACGTTTCGCGATATCGGCGAATTTCGCAATTTCCCGGCGCACGAATTCGGTCAGCTGTTCCGGCGCACCGCCAGCGATCTCGTAGCCGATGCCCGTCAACTTGTCCTTCAGCGGCGAGTTTTGCAGCGCGCGGTTAATCTCGCTGTTAAGCCGCGCGACGATCAGCTTGGGCGCGCCGGCCGGCAGTACCACGCTGCCCCACACCATGACCTCGAAGCCCGGCAGGGTTTCCGCCACCGCCGGCAAATCGGGCACGGCAAACCAGCGCTTGGCGGATGTGACCGCCAGACCGCGCACCCGGCCCGCGCGCACGTGCCCGACGATGGAACCCATGTTGTCGAAGATGAAATGTACCTGTCCCCCGATGATGTCGGTGATCGCCTGCTGCGCCGCCTTGTACGGCACATGCACCATGCGCGTGCCGGTCATCAGCTTCAGCAATTCGCCGGTGAGATGCATGCTGGTGCCGTTGCCGCTGGAACCGAAAAACGTTTTGCCGGGATTGGCTTTCGCATAATCGATCAGCTCCGGCAAGGTGCGAAACGGAAACGCCATCGATGCACCGAGCAGATTGGGCTGATTCCCCAGTTGCGCGACCATCTGCAAATCCCGTATTGGGTCGTACGGCGCCTTGGGCAGCACGCTCAGATTGCTGGCGAGCGCCGCCGACGTGCCGTAGCCAAGGGTATAACCGTCGGGTGCCGAGCGTATAATCAGATCCAGGCCGATCACGCCGCTGGCACCGGGCCGATTGTCCACCACGATCTGCTGGCCCAACTGTTTGGAAAGTTCTGCCGCCAGCAGGCGCGCGTTGATGTCGGGCGAGCCGCCGGGCGCGGAAGGTACAATGAAGCGTAGCGGGCGCTGAGGATACGCGATGGCGGCGCTCGCCGCCATCGACGTGAGTAACAGTATTGTGAATCCAACCGCGCAAATTCGCTGGACAGCCATGCGTTGCCTCCTGGTGAGGACTTCGGTGCCACGGAAACAGTCTACTCGCGCGCCCGCGACCGGGGCAACCGCTTAATCGATACGCAAGCCGGATGTTTTCACCACGCTCGCGTACTTGTCGTATTCGCGCTTCAAAAACGCGGCGAATTCTTCGGGGCTGCTGCCCACTGGGTCGGCGCCCTGCGCCTCGAACTGCGTGGATGTGTCCGGCGCGCGCAGCGCCTTCTGCAAGGTTTCATGAATGCGCGCGAGATACGGCTTGGGCGTCTTCGCCGGCGCCAGCATGCCGAACCACGCATAAAACTCGTAGCCCAGCATGCCGGCTTCGCTGATAGTGGGCAGCTCCTGCATCTGCGCCATGCGTTTGGCGCTTGATACGCCCAGCGCACGCAAGCCCCCGGCCCGCACGTGCGGCGACAGCGGCGGTATCGAACCGAAATTCAACCGCACATGTCCTCCCAGCACGTCGGTGACGCTTTGCGGCGCACCTTTATATGGCACGTGCAGCAGATTGATGCCTGCCATGTTTTTGAACAACTCACTCGCCAGATGATTCGGCGCGCCGCTGCCCGCCGAGGCGTAATTGATTTTGCCTGGCTCAGCCTTCGCCGCCGCGATTAGTTCCTTCACCGTCTTGAACGGTGCGCTCGGTTGCGTCACCAGCAGATACGGCCCGGCGGAAATCAGACTCACAGCGGCAAAGTCACGCAGCGTGTCGTAGGGCACTTTTTTTGCAGATGCGGCAGGATGGTGATCGGCCCCTGGCTGCACATCAGCAGCGTGTAGCCGTCGGGCGCGGCCTTGGCGGCAACCTCGGTGCCGATCAAGCCGCCTGCGCCGCCGCGATTATCAATCACCATTTGCTGGCCGAGCATGTTCGACATTGCCGGCGTGAGCATGCGTGCCAGCACATCGGTGGTGCCGCCGGCGGGTACGGGGATGAGAATACGTACCGGTTTGGTGGGGTAACTTTGGGCGCTGGCTATACTTGCGGCACACAGCGCAGCCGCGCCCCCGCATCGAATAAAGTAACGCAACCCTACACCAACATACCTGGCTTTTTCACATAGCGATTCTTGATCGCTTCCGCCGCCCAGTAAGTCAGTGCGCCGACTGGGCCAGTGGGATTGTAAGCCGCGTTGTGCGGAAACACGCTCGCGCCCATCACGAACAGGTTGTGACAATCCCAGCTTTGCAGATACCGGTTGACCACGCTGTTGCCTGGATTAGTGCCCATGATGGTGCCGCCCGTGTTGTGTGTGCTTTGATACGGCACTACCGTCCAG
>CAWUUY010000496.1:0-13166 GCA_963924885.1 uncultured Burkholderiales bacterium
AGAACACCAGCCCCCCTACCACCGCGATGCCCAAGGGCCGCCGCGTTTCGGCACCAGCACCGTAGCCCAGCGCGATCGGCAGTGTCGCAAAAATCGCCGCACCAGTGGTCATCATGATCGGACGGAAGCGCACGCTACAAGCCTCGACAATGGCTTCATGCGGGTTCATGTTTTTCTCGCGCTGCAATTGCAACGCAAAGTCGATCATCATGATGCCGTTTTTCTTGACCAGCCCTATCAGCAGGATAATGCCGACGAAACTGAAGATATTCAGTTCCTCGCCGAACAGTATCAGCGTAGCCAAAGCGCCAAACCCGGCAAACGGCAACGCCGTCAAAATGGTAAATGGATGTCCGTAGTGCTCATACAGAATAGCCAATATCATGTAGATCAGAATAATCGTGATCAGCAACAGCAACGGCAGTGAGCGGAATGCCTCCTGAAACGCCTTGGCGCTGCCGGTAAACGCACTGGACACGCCTGCTGGCACCACTTCCGCCGCGATGTCATTAATGGCGTTAACCGCATCGCCTACCGAGACTCCTGGCGCCAGATTGAACGACAGCACCACGCCTGGCAACTGACCTACGTGCGCAACCGATACTGGCCCGACGCCGCTTTTCACCTCGGCAACCGCGCTCAGTGGCACCATGGCCCCGCCCGGCCCGGTGATAAACAGTGAATCCATCGCATTGATATCTGACTGGAACTTGCGATCCATTTCAAGGCGCACCTCGTACTGGTCCGAGGCGCCATAGATGGTGCTAACCTGCCGTCCGCCAAAGGCGTTGAATAACGCCTGCTCCACTTGTTGCGAACTGATCCCCAGTGCCGACGCGCGGTCACGCAGCACTCGCACCTGTATTTCCGGGTTTCGCAGTTCGAGATTGCTAGAGACATCCTGCACCAGCGGCAACGCACGCAATCGCGCCTCCATCTCCGCGCCCGGTGCATACAAGTTTTTTAGTTCAGTTCCAGTGAGCACAAAAAGATAATCACTGGTCGATAACGTCCCGCCGATGCGGATGGCGGGTGGATTCGACAGGAACAAGCGTACCCCCTGCAACCTGGCCGCCTCCCGGCGTATCTGCTGAATAACTTGATCTGCCGTATCAGAACGCTGGTCACGAGACTTAAGACGAATAATGTACCGTCCCACATTTTCACCCACAATGCCGCCGACACCCTGCCCCGCCGTCGACATGACGGCTTCAACATTCGGATTTTTTTGAATGATATCTGCGACCTGCTGTTGATAGCGAATCATTTCGGCGAAAGTGACGCCTTCACGCGCACGGGTATTGGCATTGATGACGCCGGTGTCCTGGCGCGGGATGAAGCCTTTTTGCACCTCAGTGTACAGCCACCCCGTGAACAACAACACCAGCGCAGATCCCACCAGCACGAATCCGCGATACTTGAGCGTCCATCGCAAGCTCGACACATAACCTATGCGCGATGCTTCGAACACGCGCTCCGACCAATTAAAGAGGCGCCCATGCTGGTGTTCGTTTTTCAAAAACAGACTGCACAGCATGGGCGTAATGGTCAGCGACACCACGCCGGATATCAACACCGCTATTCCGACGGTAACCGCGAACTCGCGAAACAACCGCCCAACCATGCCTTCCATAAACAAGATGGGTAGAAACACCGCCGACAGCGACACCGTCATGGTAACCACTGTGAAGCCAATTTCCTTCGCTCCGTCCAGCGCCGCCCTCATGCGATCCTTACCCATCTCCAGGTGTCGCGTGATGTTTTCGAGCACCACAATAGCGTCATCCACCACGAAACCCACCGCAAGCGTGATCGCCATCAGAGACAGATTGTTGAGGGTGTAGCCGATCATGCTCATCACAGCAAACGTTCCGAGGACTGATGCCGGCAACACCAACGCCGTGACGACTGTCGCCCGGATATTCCGCAAAAACACCATGATCACGCCAATCACCAAGATAATCGACAGCACCAGTGTGAAGTTCACTTCGTTTATCGAATCCCGTATGAACTCTGAGCGATCGACCAGCACGTCCAGCTTTGATCCCGCGGGCATACTCTGCTGTATTTCCGGTAGCAATGCCTTCAACTTGCTCACCACCTCAACCGTGTTCGATCCCGGCTGGCGATAAATCGCCAGAATCAGGGCGCGATCTCCGTTGAACCAGCTACGAATTTTTTCATTCTCCACCGTATCCACGGCGCGGCCCACGTCTGACAGACGCACCGGCATGCCATCCTTGTACGCGATGATCAGCGGGTTGAAGTCCTCGGCAGTCTGCAATTTGCCGTTAGACCTGACGGTATAGGTGCGCGCCTTGCCTTGCAGCGAGCCGGACGGAATATTGGAGTTGGCGCCCTGAATCGCGCTAACCACCCTTTCCAGTCCAAGGCCGCGTCTGGACAACGCGTTGGGATCTACAAACACGCGCACGGCATACTTCTGCGAACCGAATACCTGCACCTGCGCCACACCGTTGATGGTCGAGAATCGTTGCGCGATATTGGCATCGGCAAATTCGTCCAGCTTGGACATCTGCACTTGATTGTTGGACGACACCGCCAAAATCAGCACCGGCGCATCCGCCGGATTCAGTTTGCGCAGCGTCGGTGGTTCTGGCATATCCGATGGCAACCGGCGTATCGCCTGGGATATCGCCGTTTGCACATCCTGCGCCGCCGTGTCGATATCCTTTTGAAGCGAAAAAGTCAGCGTAATGCGCGTATTGCCGGACGACGACGATGACGTCATTTCATCCACGCCCGATATACGGCTGAACTCGCGCTCCAGCGGCAAGGCAACCGTATTACCCATCACCTCCGGACTGGCGCCGGGAAGCCGTGCGGTTACGGAAATGGTGGGGAAATCAACGTTCGGCAGATCATTGACCGGCAGGGTGGTAAACCCGAGCCAGCCGAAAAACATGATCGCCATGAACAACACACTGGTGGCTATCGGACGCTCAATGAAAATACGCGATATGTTCATGAACTTGCTCCTTACCCGGATTATTCCTTGGATTTATCGCTTTTCTTGGCCTTGGCCACATCGCCATCAGCGCCCGCTTTGTCGGCTTTGCCAGAACCGCCAGGAGCGGCTGCGCCACCATCGGCCGCCTTCTCACCCTTGCCCGCCTCCTTGTCCGCCGCCTTGCCCTCAACAACGTCACCGCCCTTGCCTTTCTCCCCCTTCTCGCCCTTGCCTTTGCCGCCTTTACCGCCCTTGCCCTCACCCTCACCGCGCAGGGTAACCTGCGAACCGGCACTCAACGTTGGCGGCACCTCGATTACAACCTGTTCATTGCCCTTCAGTCCCTTGGAGACTACTACCTGCTCACCCAACTGACGATCCACGGTCACATTTTGCATCTGCGCACGACCGTCTTTCACCACGAATACAAAGGGACCATCCTGCCCCGGCTGAATTGCGCCTTCGGGCAACGTCATCGCGTCCTCCTCCACACGCAACACGATGCGAGCCGACACAAATTGGCCGGGCCATAGCTCCTCATTATCATTCTTGACACGCGCCTTCACCAAAATAGTTCCGGTCGTCGGGTTCACGGAATTGTCGATGAACACCAGCGTACCGGTCGCTATGGTCGTGCCGCTACTACCAGACAAAATCTGCACCTTCAGTTCCTGCTTGCCCCAGAGTTCCCGTATATCGTTCAGGCTACGCTGTGGGACACTCAGGGCCACCAAAATTGGCTTGGTGCTGTTTAACATCACCAGTGGGGCACCTCCGGTCCCCGCAGTCACCAGGTTGCCGGGCTTGACGCTCAAGCTCCCCGTTCGACCGGAGATAGGCGCGGCGATCTGCGCGTAGGAAAGCTGCAATTGCGCTGCTTGAACCACTGCCTTGTTCGCAGCAACCGTGGCCTCCAGCGACTTCATCTGCGTGGCTGCCACATCATATTCCTGACGGGTAATATATTCTTTTTCCGCCAATGGCCGCAGGCGCGCCTCCTGAGCGCGAGCTTGTGCGAGTTGCGCCTCGTCCCGCATTGCGGCTGCCTGCGTTTGCGCAACGGATGCCTGCATCGGGCGCGAATCCACAGTGAATAACACCTGCCCCTGCTTGACGTAATCGCCTTCCTTGAAATTCACTGCGGTAAGCGTACCGCTCACCTGCGGGCGCACCGCTACGCTGTGCTCGGATTCCACACTGCCTACGGCGTCTATCACCACCGGCATCGCCTGACGCTTAACATCGATCGTGCGCACCGCAATTGGCCCGCCCTTACCTTTGCCTTTGCCTTTTTTCGCCTCAACCTTGCCAGCGGCGCCGCCTTTATCCGCACCGCCGGTGGATTTTTGCCAATACCAATAACTACCGCCACCAATCGCGGCAATCAAGCCAAACACCAAGAGTATTGATAAACGCTTCATTATTTTTTCTCTGTAGTTGCCGGGATCATATTGTTCGCTCCCAGTGTGTAATTCAAACGCGCCAAAACCGTATACCAGTCCAGATAGGATTGAATTTGCTGCGTACGCGCATTCGCTTCATCCTGCTGCGCGGTAATCAGGTCGAGGATGGTGCCAAAACCACCTTGGTAACGCGCGAGTACCGCCTGCGCCGTTTGTTCAGCAGACCGCACTTGCGCTTCCGTTGTCTTGATACTGGTCGTCACCGTCTGCAAGTCATGGTATGCCTGCCACACTTCCAGTTGCGTCTGGCGGAACAACACGTCGCGCGCAGCCACTGCCTGTTCGGCCTGCGCCTGCGCCTGCCGAATCTGGTAGGTATCCTTGAACCCCGAGAATATCGGGATACGCACGTTCAGCGTGTACGATTGGGGACGGGTGGACGGTCGGTCAGGGTGCCAGTTGCTGGTGTATTCGTTAATACCGTAGCTGCCGGTCAACTCGATGGACGGCAAACCGACCTTCGACGCAGCCTCGGCCGACGCTTTGGCCGCACGCACCTGCGCTTCGGCCGCCACCAGGTCGGGACGCGTCGCTTTTGCGCGTTCGAGAAATTCATTAATCGACGCTACCACTGGCTGAATTTGCGGCGGTGCAGACAGGGTTCGCACTCTCACCGAACTGTTAGTCTGCACGCCCACCGCGGTAGATAATGAACCACGGGACTTTTCAAACTCGCCCCGGCTGCGCGTCAATATCAGTTGCGCCTGCGCCACCTGGGTTTCCGCGCGGAAAACGTCGCCCGCCGTCGCCACACCAGACTCACGTCGCCGCCGCGCCGCATCCAGCGCGGTTTCGATATTCTTCAGCGAGCGTTCGTTAACGCGAACCAGCGCCTCATTACCTATGAGCTGATAGTAAGCCTGCTCGACCTGAAAAATCACATCCTGCAACACGCGATTTTGCGCTAGGTTCGCAGCAAGCAGCCGGTACTCAGCAGCCTCAGTACGGTCATCGCCCAACCCAAAATCAAACAGTGTGTAGCCAAAACTAATCGCGGGTCCATAACGATTCAACCACGGCGACGCGAGTCCGCTAGTTCCAGACACCGGCCTCTGACGCTGAAACGACAGCGACCCGGTAATCGTCGGTAAATCATCGCCCTTGGCAAAACCCACCGCCGCCGCCGCCGCGCGCGCGCCGAACCACGCCTGACGGGTGCGCGGATTATTGCGTAGCGCGAATTCCGTCAACTCCGGCAACGACAGCGCTCTGTCACCCGGCAGCAATTCTGCCGGCATGACCGGGATCACCATAGGCAGAGGCGACGTCGGCTCCCAGCGCCTATCGGGCGCCGGGGCGGTCATCGCATCCGTACTAAAGGGGTCTTTCCACCACTGAGCGTAGGAATATGTCCCTACAACCGACAACGCTACGCCTATACACCGCGCCGCGCTCCTTCCACCAAGAAGCCTCATGTTTTATTCAGTCCCGCAGCATTGACGTTTATTATTGGAAATTCACCAGTAAATCATAGCATCAATATTTCAAAACAAGGAGGCCTTTCTGTATGCGGACTGCCACGCTTCGGCCAGAAGCCGCTTTTGGCGTTCTACCGGTTTCCTCCAAAGCGGGACAGAATGGAAAAATCCGCTTATAAATCAATAAAATATGTGACAGTTCAGTCTGAGGGAATTGTACTTTAGTTCATAGGGGCTCACCACGGCATTGCTGGATCGGTTAACGCATCATTGCCACATCGCCGAGACCGGCAATGAGTCCTACCGCTTCAAGCAGAGCAGCGCGCAGGCCAAAGTTCCTGTGTCCACATGCGCGTAGATCGCGCTACGGCGGCGGCGCAGGGACTGCGGTGGGCTGTTTGTGATTCCCTTCACACTTCACAAACATCAGCGGCACCCGGCGTTAGTAGCGCACCTGTCGTCAAGCCACGCGCAGGGCAGACGGCGCATACATTGACCTGAAATGCCTACACAGCGCCTACATATCCGCACAAATTAAAAATGACCTACACGAATAAACATGTAAGTCATTGATTGCATTGGTGCCGTTGGAGGGAATCGAACCCCCGACCTGACGCTTACGAAGCGCCTGCTCTACCAGCTGAGCTACAACGGCTTGGGAAAGATAAACAACAGGAAGGTGAATATTTTATCACAGGCGCCGCCGGATCGACTCACCGGCGATGCTCCGCGCCCACGGCGTCACTCACCGACGCATAGCCGTCGGCGCGCAGGCGCTCCGCCAATTCACGTTTGATGCGCCCGATCAGTTCGGGGCCGTGAAACACCAACGCGGAATACAGTTGCACCAGCGACGCACCGGCGCGAATTTTGGCGTAGGCGTCTGCGCCACTGGCGACACCGCCGCAGCCGATAATGGGCATTTTTCCGCCGGTCAGCCGATACATGTCGGACAGGCATTTCGTCGCCAGCGTCAGCAACGGTTTGCCCGACAAGCCGCCGGTTTCCGCGCCGTGGCGGTTGGCCAGCGGCGGACGCGTGATGGTGGTATTCCCAACAATCAAGCCGTCGATTTTGGTGGCGAGTGCAACCTCGGCGATATCCTGTATCTGGGCTTCGTCCAGATCGGGGCCGACTTTTGCCAACAGCGGCGGGAGCTTGTTTTTGTCCGGTGCGGCGGCGTAGCGAGCTTCAAGCACGCGCTGTATCAGCGCCTCGATTTCCGCGCGCGCTTGCAGGCTTCGCAGGCCCGGCGTGTTGGGTGACGACACGTTGCACACCAGATAATCCGCCAGCGGGCACAATTGGGTGATGCCCGTCGCGTAGTCAGCGGCAGCATCCGGCGCGTCGCGGTTTTTGCCGACGTTGGCGCCGACGATGCCGGCACGCTTGCGCGCTTTGAGCTTTGAAACAAAGTGATCGAGCCCCTTGCTGTTGAAGCCGAAGCGATTGATGACCGCCTGATCTTCGTTCAGCCGGAACAGACGCGGCTTCGGATTGCCCGGCTGCGGCAATGGCGTGACGCTGCCGGCTTCGACAAAACCGAAACCCAACGCGAGCATCGCGTCGATCACCTCGGCGTCTTTATCGAAGCCCGCGGCCAAGCCAATCGGATTGGGAAACGACAGCCCCCACACTCGCGTGGCAAGCACGGCATCGTCAGTGTCGCTGGCGCACCCCGCAAGACTTTTTTTCAGCGCCCAGATCGCCACGCCGTGCGCGGATTCCGGCGACAGCAGGTGTAACAGCGGCTTGACGGCACTATACTGCGGCATTAGCGTAACTATTTGTTTTTATTATATTTTTTAACGTTATTATTCAGCGCCAGCGCCCGCCGTACCGCCATGTGCCTTGGACCAGCCGCGCGGATCGTTAATGAATTTCTCCACTTCAGCGAGCATTTTGACATCGAAGGTGTTGGCGGCTTTCGCCACCGCCAGCACGTCCTGCCATGTCGCCAGCGCGTGCATGGTGACGCCCATGTCGTCGAGCAGCTTCGCGCCTTCGGGAAAAATGTTGTAGTAAAAATTTACGAACACGTGATTGCATTTCGCGCCCGCCGCGCGCAGCGCCTTGCAAAAATTGACCTTGCTGCCACCGTCGGTGGCGAGGTCT
Source organism: uncultured Burkholderiales bacterium (assembly GCA_963924885.1). GTDB lineage: Bacteria > Pseudomonadota > Gammaproteobacteria > Burkholderiales > SG8-41 > UBA5216. The sequence goes on from CAWUUY010000496.1 coordinate 7,968, forward strand.
TCCACCAGCAGCACGCGCTGGCCTTCGGTGACCACGCCCTCGATCTGGGCATTGCGGCCAAAACCCTTGGCCTTTTTGCGCACGTATTGCATGGGCAGCATCATGCGGTCGGCGAACCATGCGGCGTAAGGTATGCCCGCAGTCTCGCCGCCCGCCACGGCGTCGAATTGCTCAAAGCCGACATTGCGATGAATGGTGGCCACGCCAAAATCGGTCAGCGTCTGGCGTACCCGCGGAAACGAAATCAGCCGCCGGCAATCGGTATATACCGGGCTCGCCAAACCCGAGGTGTAGATGTACGGCTTGTCTTCCATGAACTTCACCGCATCGACCTCGATCAGCATTTTTGCCGTGAGTTCGGCCATCACTTTTTGGTCTGGGAATCCGATTCCGTGTGCCATGCCTACTTGCCTCGTGTGGAAATTTTATTGGGTATATTACCGACCAGAACTTTAGCATTCCGGCCCCAACAAAGCGATAGCCCATCGAGTAAAATGCCGATTCCGCCCCACCCAACCCGTCTCAAGGAGATACGACCATGGCTCTATCGATGTCCCAGATTTCGCTACCCGTGTTTGTGCGTCACCTCGAAGGCCTCGCCATTGTGCTGAAAAAAGCGCAGGCGCTCTACACCGAGAAAAAATTCGATGACGCCTCGCTGATGAACTACCGGCTTTACCCGGACATGTTCAGCCTCGCGCGCCAGGTGCAGGCCAGCACCGACCACGCTAGGAACTGCATCGCCGCGCTCGCCGGCGTGGAAGCGCCCAAGGTACCGATGGATGAAAAATCCATCGCTGACCTCGCCTCCCGCGTCGACAACACCGTGGTGTGGTTAAACGGCATCAAGCCCGCGCAAGTCGACGGCAGCGAAGACAAAAATCTCACCATCAAGGTGATGGATCGCGAGATGCAGTTCACCGGCATTGATCTCTTGTTGAAACGCTCACTGCCGAATTTTTATTTTCACGCCACTACCGCCTACGACATCCTGCGCCACAACGGCGTGGAAATCGGCAAGCGTCATTTCATGGGTAACCCGTAATCCTACCGACCCCTCGGAGAAAACCATGTCCAGTTCGTCACAGGAAGTACACTACACGCTCGCCCCCACGCGCCTGGGGCCGATACCCGAAGACCAAATGACGCCCGCGCAAAAAGCGGCGGTGGATGGCGTGATGTCCGGCCCGCGCAAACACATGGGCGGGCCGTTCAGCGCGCTGCTGCGCAGCCCGGAACTGATGAACCGGGTGCAGAAAGTCGGCGAGTATCTGCGTTTTATCTGCCCGCTGGAAAAACGCATCGGCGAATTCGCCGCCATCATCGCCGCGCGCCATTACTCGCAGCAATTCGAGTGGTGGGCGCACTACCGGCAGGCGGTCGAAGCCGGGCTCAAACCTGAAATCGGCGACGCCGTGCGCGAGGGCCGCCGCCCCACCGGCATGGTGGAAGACGAAGAAATCGTTTACGACTTTCTCACCGAGGCGCTGAAAAACAACGGCGTGTGCGACACCACCTATGCGCGTGCTGTTAAAAAATTCGGCGAACAAGGCGTAATCGATCTGCTCGCGGTGGCCGGTTACTACGGGCTGCTCGCACTGGTGATGAATGTCGCGCGCACGCCGGTGCCGGAAGGCCACGCGCTGCCGCTGCCGGCGTTGCCGTTGCGGGCGATGCCGCAGTGATGGCATAGATTGCCGTGAACTTGCGCGCGATCCTTGCCGCCGCGTTGTTTGCCGTCCCGGCAAGCAACGCGGCGCAAGCCGCTTCGACAAGCCCGGCGCAAGAGTTCCCCTCGCGTATCGTCCGTTTTGTGGTGCCGTTTCCGCCCGGCGGCGCGACCGACATTTTTGCGCGTGCGCTCGCCGTGCCGATGGGCCGCTCGCTGGGCCAGAACGTGGTGGTGGACAACCGCACCGGCGGCAACACCGTGATCGGCACCGAAGTGGTGTTTCGCGCGCCGGCCGATGGCCACACGATTCTGGTGGTCGCGCCGAGCGTTTCAATCAATCCGTTTGTGCGTTCAAAACTGCCTTACGACACCATCAAGGATTTCTCCGCAGTGGCACGCGTGGTGTCAAGTCCGCTGGCGATCTCGGTGCATCCGTCCGTGCCGGCGAAATCCATCGCGGAATTGATAACGCTCGCACGCGCCAAACCCGGCGAATTGACCTTTGCAGTATCGAGCGTGATCGGCGGCCAGCGTATCGCGGCAGAATTGTTTTTTCACGAACGTGCCGAGGTCGATATCATCGCCGTGCCCTACAACGGCGGCGCGCCGGCGGCCACCGCAGTAGTCGGCGGCCATACCATGATCCTTGTGTCCAACGTGGCAGAAGCTTTGCACCAGATTACCAGCAACCGCCTGCGTGGCCTCGCCGTCATGTCGCCCGCTCGCACGACTTAATTGCCCAAGCTGCCGACAGTCGCCGAGTCGGGTTATCCCGGTTTTGAAGCGGCGAACTGGTATGGCGTACTCGTTCGCTCGCAAACACCGCGCGCGATCATCGAGCGGCTCAATACTGAAATCGTCAAAGGCCTGGAAACCAAAGAGGTTCGCGACAATCTGACCCGCATAGGACTGGATATCGCCTATCAAAACGCCGCCGACTTTGACGCTTACATCCGCAATGAAATGGCGCGCAATGAACGCATCGCCAAACTGCTGAAACTGAAAATTGACTGAGGAGTTTAAAAAAATGTTTAAAAACAAAAGCTTAAAATTACTCTGTGGCGGTATGATTGCGTGGTTCGCGGGCGCCGCATTGGCGCAGGACTACCCTAACCGCGCGATACGCTTTGTGGTGCCGTTTCCGCCCGGCGGGCAGACCGACACGCTGGCGCGCGTGCTAGCCGTGCCGCTCTCCAAAACGCTGAGTCAAAACATCGTGATCGAAAATCGCACGGGCGCCAACACCGTGATTGGCACCGAACAGGTGTTTCGCGCGCCCGTCGACGGTTACACGGTGCTGTTCATGGCGACCAGTTTCACCGTCAATCCGTTCGCGCATTCCAAACTGCCGTACGACGCACTGAAAGATTTCACTGGTGTCACGCGGCTGATCCATAACCCGCTGATTTTCTGCACCCACCCCTCGCTGCCGGTGAAGAACATGAAAGAACTGGTCGCGCTGGCGAAAGCGCGCCCAGGACAACTCACCTGGGCGGTGTCAAGCATCATCGGCGGCGGACGCATCGCCGGCGAGTTATTCAAGGACGCGGCAAAAATCGATATCGTCAACGTGCCTTACGGCGGCGGCGCGCCGTCGGTGATCGCCGCGATCGGCGGACACACCAGCATGCTGGTGGGCAATGTGCTCGATTGCGTGCAGCACATACCCAACGGCAAGCTGCGCGGCATCGCGGTCACTTCGCTCAAACGCTCGGACTCGCTGCCGCAAGTGCCGACGATAGACGAGTCGGGCTGGCCGGCATTTGAATCATTGAACTGGTTTGGCACGGTAGTGCGCGCCGGCACGCCACGCCCCATCGTCGATCGGTTGAGTTCCGAAATTGGCAAGGCGCTGCAATTGCCCGACGTGCGCGACGTGCTCGGCAAGCAGGGTATGAACATCGGCGCCATGAGCCCCGAGCAATTCGATGCATACATCCGCAACGAAATGGCGCGCAACGAAAAGATTTTGAAAAAGCTCAATCTGAAACTGGATTGAGGTTACGCGCGGGAGTACACCACCTTGGATTTTCGTAGGGTGGGTCAGGCGTCAGGGTTATCGACGCCGTAACCCACCGAGCGGTATCGAATAAAACGCGGGATGGTGGGTTAAGGCGCAAAACTCGCGCCTCACCCACCCTACAAATTCAGCTACGGCGCCAGACCGTGCCCTGCGCGGAATCCTCAAGCACGATGCCCGCGTCCAGCAAGGCTTTGCGTATGCGATCCGCCTCGGCATAATTCTTCGCCTTCTTGGCGGCGGCACGCGCGGCAATGTGCGATTCGATCTGATCCGGCGCCATGGCATCTGCCGCACCGGCCTGCAAAAACGCGTTCGCGTCACGTTGCAACAAGCCCAACAACCCCGCCAACGACTTCAGCAAACGCGCCGTCTCCGGCGATTTTGTTTTGTTGATCTCGTTCGCCAGATCAAACAGCACCGCCACCGCCTCCGGCGTATTGAAATCGTCGTTCATCGCCTCGCGGAATGTCGCCGCGTGCGGATCGCTCCAAACCACCGCACCCGCCGTCACATCAAAATCCTTCAGCGCCGTATACAACCGTGTCAGCCCCTGCTTCGCATCATCGAGATGATGATCAGAGTAATTCAGCGGGCTGCGATACTGCGCACGGATAATAAAAAAGCGCACCACTTCGGGATCGAATTTCGCCAGTATCTCGCGCACGGTGAAAAAATTGCCCAGCGATTTGGACATTTTCTCGTTGTCCACGCGCACAAAGCCGTTGTGCATCCAGGTGTTGACGAAGGTGCATTGGTGCGCGCCTTCGGACTGCGCTATTTCGTTTTCGTGATGCGGGAACTGCAAATCCTGTCCGCCGCCGTGGATGTCGAAATGCTTGCCCAGCAGCGAGCCCGACATCACTGAGCATTCGATGTGCCAGCCGGGACGGCCCTTTCCCCATGGCGAATCCCATGACGGCTCGCCTTCTTTGGCGCGCTTCCATAACACGAAGTCGAGCGGATCGTCTTTTGCCATATCCACTTGCACACGCTCGCCGGCGCGCAGGTCGTCGAGGGACTTGCCGGACAGCTTGCCGTAGCCGTCGAATTTACGCACGGCGTAGTTCACGTCGCCGTCGCTGGCAACGTAGGCTAAGCCTTTCTGGCGAAGCACCTCGATCATCTCGAGCATGCCCTGCACGTATTGCGTGGCGCGCGGCTCGTGGTCGGGTTTTTCGATGCCCAGCGCGGCGGCGTCTTCGTCCATGGCGGTGATAAAGCGCTCGGTCAGCGTACCCATGGTCACGTGGCTCTCCTGCGCGCGCTTGATGATTTAGTCGTCGATGTCGGTGATGTTGCGCACATAGGTCACCTGATAGCCGGACGCGCGCAGCCAGCGTCGCACCACGTCGAACACCACCATCACGCGCGCATGTCCCAGGTGGCAATAGTCGTAGACGGTCATGCCGCACACATACATATTGACCTTGCCGGGCGTAAGCGGAACAAACGTCTGTTTGCCGCGTGTCAGGGTGTTGTAAATCTTGAGCATGATGGTCACTGT
>CAWUUY010000497.1:0-5988 GCA_963924885.1 uncultured Burkholderiales bacterium
CCTACCTCGATACCATGCACAAACAAGGGCATAATCTGTTCGAGATACTACGCTCGGCATTCATGGGTTGCACGCCTTTGCCTGCTTCGCGCTGAGCTGTCACTAATATCTTTTAAAACCTATACTTACATAATATGACCACTCCCAGCCTGCCCATGCAATCCACCGGCCCGCGCGTCTTCATGGATTACGATCAGCCCGCGCTCGACGCGGCCTACAACCAGGCCACCTATGCGCCGCACGCGGGCAATGTGCGCAAGCGCTTCGCACTCGAAAGTGATGCGGTGCGTTCGCGCATCGGCGAGCCGCTGCGGGTGGCGTATGGCCCCACGGAAATCGAAAAACTCGATATCTACAAAACACAATCAGCGAACGCACCAATTTTTATTTTTATCCATGGCGGCGCGTGGCATCACGGCACGGCCAAAGGCAATGCCTTCGCCGCCGAGCTGTTCGTCAAAGCGGGTGTGCATTTTATTGCACCGGATTTCGTCGGCGTGAAAGAAGCGTCCGACAGCCTGCGCACCATGGTCGATCAGGTGCGTCGCTCGGTCGCGTGGGTGTATAAAAATGCAGCGAGCTTCGGCGGCGACGCGCAGCGCATTTATCTGTGCGGGCATTCGTCCGGCGCACATCTGGCGGGTTGCACGCTCACCACCGATTGGCCCGCGCAGTACGGCGTGCCGATGACCATCATCAAGGCCGGGCTGTGTTGCAGCGGCATGTACGAGTTGTTCCCGGTGAGCCTTTCCGCGCGCCGCGATTACGTAAAATTCAACGACGCGATGATCGAGCAGTTGAGCGCCATCCGCCACATCGGCAAAATCGCCTGCCCGTTAACACTCGCTTACGGTACGCTGGAAACACCGGAGTTTCAGCGGCAGACGCCTGAGTTCTACGCCACCGTGCAAAAGGCCGGCAAGCCCGTAAAACTGATTGTCGGGCAGGAATACAACCACCACGAAATTAAGGAGACGCTAGCCAATCCGTATGGCCTGCTCGGTCGCGCGGCTTTGGAGATGATGGGTATCGCTTTATGAGCATGACCGCCGTAGAAAAGGTGCTTGCCCGAAAAAGCGGCAAGGCATCCGTGCGTCCCGGCGACGTGGTGTTCCCCAACCCTGACTACGTGATGATTCACGACGGCGTGGTGATGGGCGCGAAGCGTGAACTCGATTCGCTGGGTATCAACCGGCTTGCCGCCCCCGACAAAGTGATGATGGTCAGCGATCACGACGTAATCTACGGCAGCGCGCGCGCGGCCGAGCGCGGTGCGTTCAATCGCCATGCCGCGCAGCAATGGGGCGTAAATAACTTTTACGATGTCGGGCGCGGCGGTCACGGCCATATTTTCCCGATGGAGTCGGGCCTGCTGCTGCCTGGCATGTTTTATTTCGACAACGACCGACACGCCACCAACGCGGGCGCCATCGGCGCGTTTGGCTTTCGCATCGGCTCGGAAATCAGCCGCGTGCTCGCCACCGGCACTAACTGGGTGCAAGTGCCCAAGTCGGTCAAGCTCACGCTCAAGGGCCGCTTGAAACCCGGCGTTTACGCCCGCGACATCGGCTTTCATCTGGCGATGCTGATTAAAAAGAAAATCTTCGACGCGGATATCGATTACAAGGTGCTCGAATACGCAGGCGACCTCGATCAGTTCAGCCTCGCCGCGCGCGCCGCGCTGTGTTCCAGCCCCACCGAGATTCAGGCGTATGGCGTGTTCCTGCCGCCGTCGGAGGCGATCCTCGATCATGCACGCGCCCATGCACAGCGCGCGTTCACGCCGGTGTACGCGGACGCCGATGCGCATTACGAAGCCGAATTCACCCTCGACATCTCCCGCCTTGAACCACAGATTGCGCTGCCCGGCGGCGTGCAGAACGCGGTAAATATTGCAGAGGCCGCCGGCACGCCAGTCGATCACGCCTTCATCGGCTCGTGCGGCTCCGGCATGTGGGACGATCTGGTACAGGTCGCCACGGTGTTAAGAGGACGGCGCATCGCCAACACCGTGCGCCTGTTCATTGCGCCGGGCACCGAGGAATCCACCAAACGCCTTTCGCGCGAAGGCTTGATGCAGGTGTTTATCGAAGCGGGCGCGATCATGCTGCCCGCCGGCTGCGGTCCGTGCAACGACGCGGTAATCGGCCCGGTGCACAACGGCGAAACCTCGATCTCCACCGCCACCAATAATCCATCGGGGCGTTTCGGCGCGCGCGATGCGAAACTGTATCTGGGCAGTCCGGCGACCGTTGCAGCGTCCGCCGTCACCGGCAAAATTACCGACCCGCGCGAATTCATGGTGATGGAGACAGCACTATGAATGACGCAGACTGGATACTCAAAGGCCGCTGCTACAAGCTCGACCACGACGTGCCGCACGCGGGCGGCGTGGTACCCAACCGCATCATCATCGGGCGGCATTTTGATCCGGCGGACATCATCCCGCATCTGTTCGAAGAAACCGATCCCGGTTTTCATAAGCGCTGCAAACCCGGCGACATCATCGTCGCGGGACACAACTTCGGCATGGGACCGAAAATGAATGGCTACATTGCGATGCAGGCGCTAGGCTTGGGGCTGGTATGCGAGTCGATGCCGTTTCTCGGCTACCGCGCCGCGGTGGGCTGCGGCCTGCGCGTAATGAGCGACTGCGTGAACGTGCTGGAATTCTGCGACACCGGCGACGAACTCGAAGTCGATTTCCGCAACGGGTTTTTTATCAACCATACGCGCGATATACGCCGCGAGTATCCGCCGCTGCCGGATGGACTGCTGGAAATCGTGGCGCTGGGCGGCAACACCGGCTGGCTTAAAAAATGGTGGGCGGAACAACAAATCGAGGGTAAGCCAGTATGAAACTGCCATTAGCTGCCATGTACACCACTTACGCCATGTTAGGTCTGGCCATACTCTCCGGCATTGTTCAGGCGCAGCCCACAACCCTGGCAAACGACGGAGATCTCTGCCGAGCGACCACCAACCCCGAACTCGCCATCAAGCATTGCACCGCCGCCATCGAAAACCGCAAAGCTAACAACGACATGCTCGCCCAGTGGTATGCGCTGCGCGGCATGCATTACTCGGATAAAGGCGATTACGACAAGGCCATCGCCGATCACACGGTCGCGTTAAAGCTTGATCCCAAGGTGCGTCACGCCAATTACTTTCGCGGCACGGCGTGGTCCAACAAAGGAGAATTCGAGCGCGCCATTGCGGATTTCGACGTGGCGATCAAGCTGCGCAGCGACGATCCGGTGCTGTTTCACGCGCGTGGCATTGAGCTCACGGTGAAAGGCGATTACCCGCGCGCTCTGGCGGATTTCGACAAGGCCCTGCAACTGGATATCAACGCCCAGGGCGTGCATTTTGCGCGCGGACGCACGCTGTTTTACCAATCCGAATTTGCGCGATCGGCCAATGATTTTGAAGCCGCGTTCAAGGCCAAGCCGAACATCTATACAGCGCTATGGCTGCACCTCGCGCGCAAGCGTGGCGGGCATACTGACGCCGACGATATGCTGGAGCGCGACACGCGTCGTCTGCGCGCGGGCTGGCCGGCCCCCGTCATCGCGCTTTACATGGGGCGTACGGATGTGAACTCCGTGATAGCGGCCACCGCCACGCACGACTCCGCGCGCCGCCGCGAGATACAGTGCGAAGCCAATTTTTATATCGCGCACGCGCACCTCATCAAGGGCGAACGCGTGCCCGCACAAAAATTACTGCATGGCGTGCAGCGCGATTGCGCCAGGAACCTGTTGGAATACGAAGGCGCCGTGGCGGAATTGCGGCGCCTGAAATAGCACATCACCCACCTCAGTCATAACCATCTGTTTTTAAACGATTTAATGACTACACACCGAAACGGAATGAGCCAACCTGTCGGCTTTCCAATGCCGGCATGGAAAGCGCCGCCGCATCCCTCCGGCGCAACCTTGAGCGGGCGTTATTGCCGCCTCGAACGTCTTGATCCCGCGCGGCACCTGAACGATCTTTGCTCGGCCAACGCGCTGGATGCCGACGGCGCCGGCTGGACTTACATGACCTACGGCCCGCTGGCCACGCCGGATGATTTTCGCGAATGGATGCGCACCTCGTGCATGGGTGACGACCCGCTGTTCTACGCCATCGTGAATTTGCGCAATCAAAAAGCGGTGGGCGTGGCGAGTTACATGCGCATTGATCCGAAAAATGGCTGCATCGAAGTCGGCGGCATCAAGTATTCGCCGTTGCTGCAACGCACGTACGCCGCCACCGAAGCCATGCACCTGATGATGAAGCACGCATTCGATCTCGGCTATCGCCGCTACGAATGGAAATGCGACAGCCACAACGCGCCCTCGCGCGCGGCGGCACAGCGCTACGGCTTTTCTTATGAAGGCCTGTTCCGGCAGGCAACGATTTACAAGCAACGCAACCGTGATACCGCCTGGTATGCGATGATCGACAGCGAATGGCCCGCCATCGATACGGCGTTCAGGCAATGGCTTGCGCCGGAGAATTTCGACACGCAGGGCAAGCAGCGGGTGTCGCTGGCGACGTTGACAGGGCCGCTGCTGAAGTCGCGCGGGTAGTCCCCGCCTTGTTTCATCCAGGCTTTTGTCAAAGCCCGGTCATTTGATTATTATCATAGTTGCCGCCGCTCATCTATCGCGCATGCTGGACTTGCTTGCCGGCGTTGCGCGCATTCACTTTCAAACACCAATCCACGGGAGACGGATCCGCCCATGATGATTCTTGAACACGAGGCCAAGGCATTGCTGCGCTCGGTAGGCGTTGCGGTTCCCAAAGGCACACTGATTAAACCCGGCGCCGCCGCGCCGCGCGTGCGCGAATATCCGGTGGCGTTAAAAGCGCAGGTGCGCAGCGGCGGCCGCGGCAAGCAAGGCGGCGTGATCAAAGTGGAAAACGCCCGCGCGCTGAAAGCCGCTGCGAAAAAACTCTTTGCCACCACTTTCGGGGATGAAAAGCCCGAGGTGCTGCTCGCCGATCCGTGGTTGCCTTTTGACCGCGAACTGTATCTATCTGTCACCATCGACGCCGCCGCTGAAGGCTATGTGCTGCTGTATTCACCCAGGGGCGGCATCGACATCGAGGAAGGCGCGCCACCAGCGCGCTACCCGTTCGGCGCGCCGTGGAAGTTTCGCGCGCACGCGTTGCGCGCGGTGCTGGAAACCGTGGAAAAGGAATTTCAGTTGCGCGAACGCGTGATTTCTCTTGCTCAGCGCCTGGTGGAAACCGCCGCCGCGCGCGACTGCCACACCATCGAAATCAATCCGCTGGTGCGCCTAAAGTCTGGCGATCTGAAAGGCGAACTGATGGCGCTCGACGCCAAGGTGGTTTACGACGACTGGGCGCACTACCGCAACGCCGATATCCTCGCGCAGCGCGACGGCGAACGGCGCCGCGCCGATAAACTGCTGCGCGCCAGCCTTGAAATGGGCCACATGTACGTCAAGCTCGACGGCGACATCGGGCTGATTTCCGGCGGCGCGGGGCTGACCATGGGCGCGATGGATGTAATCAGCCAACTCGGCGGCAAGCCCGCGTGTTTTCTCGATGCCAGCCCCGGCCCCACCTCCACGCGCGGTTACAAGCCCGCGTTTGCTTTGCTCGACGGCGACCCCGCCGTCAAGGTGATACTCGTCAGCGTATTCGGCGGCGGCACGCACATGAACCGTGTCGCCAACGCGATGAAAGCCAATATGGCGATGCGCAAAAGTAAAAAGCCCGTGGTGTTCAAACTTGATGGCACTTATGTCGAGCAGGTGCCCAGCATTTTTGAAACCTTCGGCGCGAAAAATCATGCGAGTCTGGAAGACGCGGTGAAACAAGCCATCAAATTGGCGAGGGTGATATGAGCATCCTTCTCGACCAAACCAACCGCGTGCTGGTAATGGGCATCACCGGCAACTACGGCAAATTTTTTGTCACCGACTCCGGCGGCTACGGCACCACCGTTGTAGCGGGCGTATCCCCCGGACG
>CAWUUY010000498.1:0-6088 GCA_963924885.1 uncultured Burkholderiales bacterium
TGCACTCATCATAATCCAACTCGCGTGGCGTTGGCCTCCAGCGCCACGCAACGGCGCCACCAGACGTGTGTGCGGACTACTCCGGCTTGATACCCGCCGAACGGATGACCCTGCCCCATTTGTCGATTTCGGCGCGGATGAATTCAGCGAATTGCGTGGGCGTGTTGGTCACCACCACCAGGCCGGCGGCGGCGAGACGGTCTTTCACCTCGCGCTCGTTGAGGATGCGGATGGTTTCTCGATTGAGCCGCTCAATCACGGCGGCGGGTGTTTTCGCCGGGGCGAGCAGACCCTGCCAGTCAGTGACTTCAAAGCCGGGCACGCCGCTTTCTGCGATGGTGGGGATTTCCGGCGCGGCGGGAGAGCGTTTTGCGCCGCCTACGGCGATCGCACGCAGTTTGCCGCTTTTCGCGAACGGCAGCGACGACGGCATGCTGGCGAACGACAGCGATACCTGTCCCGCCGCCAGGTCGATCATCGCCGGGCCGCCGCCCTTGTAGGGCAGATGCACCAGGTTCACTTTTGCCATTTGCTTGAACAGCTCGCCCGCCAGGTGCGGCGCGTTGCCGGTGCCGCTGGAGGCGAAGATCAGCATGCCGGATTTGCCGGCGGCGAGCGCGATCAAATCCTTGACCGTGCGCACCGGCAGCGACGGATGCACCACCAGCAGGTTTTCGACATTGCCGGTGAGCGTGATCGGCGCGAAGTCGCGCGAGGAATCGTACGGCACGGATTTGAACAGCGACACATTGACCGACATCGCGCCGATGGTGCCCATGGTGAGCATGTGGCCATCGGGCGCGGCACGCGCGACCAGTTCGTTGCCGATCATGCCGCTGGCGCCGGGACGGTTTTCCACGATCACCTGTTGCCCGAAGGTTTCGCCGAGTTTTGCGCCCAGCACGCGCCCGGTGAGATCGGTGCTGCCGCCGGGCGGGAACGGGATCACGAGACGTATTGCTTTGGTGGGGTACGTTTGCGCGTGCGCGGCGGCGGGCATGATGGCGATCACCAGTGCGGCGGTGGTGTACAGGGTGCGGGCAAGCATCGTGACCTCCGGGGGTTCGGCTACAATCAAATTCTCAAGCGGAATCCATTATAGTCGTGCGCACTAAGGTAGAGGAGCTAACCATGCAACGCTGGCACAACCCGAATGTTATTTCGTTTGACCGCCGCGTCGCGGATTTCCACGCTGGCCGCGCTACGCCACGCCAATTTCTCGAACGCTGCCTCGAAGTGATCGCCGCGCGCGACAAAACGGTGCAGGCGTTTGTCACGCTGAACACCGATGCCGCGCGCAAGGCCGCCGACGCCGCCACCAAACGCTACAAGGCGGGCAAGCCGCTGTCGATGGTCGATGGCTGCCCGGTGGCGGTGAAGGACATCATCGCTACCGCCGACATGCCCACGCAGATGAATAGCCCCGCTTTTAAGGGCTGGCAGTCGGGGCAGGACGCGGCCTGCGTGGCGGCGCTGCGCAGAGGGGGTGCGGTGATCCTCGGCAAAACCGTGACCACCGAATTTGCGATTGGGTTTTCCGGCCCGACCACGAATCCGTTTGATGCCACGCGCACGCCGGGCGGATCCTCCAGCGGCACGGCGGCGGCGGTGGGCGCGGGCATGGCGCCGGTGGGGCTGGGCACGCAGACGCAGGCCTCGACGCTGCGCCCCGCGTCATATTGCGGCGCGGTTGGCTTCAAGCCCAGCCTCGGCCAGTTGCATCTGGGCGGTGTGCATCCGTTGTCATCAACGGCGGATCATCTGGGCGTGATCGGCGCGACGCTGGGTGATGTGTGGCGCGTGGCGTCGCAGATTTCGCTCGGCATCGCCAGCCCCGGCAGGCGCTTTTTGCAGGGTGCGGGTGCGCAAGTGCCCGCGCCCGTGCAACCGCGCAAATTGATCCGGTTGTACACCCGCGGCTGGAGCGAGATCGATCAAGAAACCGAAGCGCAGTTTGAATCGGCAGTGGCCGCGCTGGCCGCGCGCGGTGTTGATATCGTGAGTCGCCATACAAGCCCGCGCGTGGCGGCGCTCGAAGATCAGTTGATGTCGAACGTGGATGGCTCGCTGGATATCGTGGCGTATGAATTGCGCTGGCCGTTTGAAGATTACATCGCGCGTTACGGCAAGGTGATCGGCGAGCGTTTGCACGGCTTGGTCAAGCGCGCCCATGAGATGTCACCGAGCGATTACGAACGGCTGCTCGATCTGCGCAATGCGATGCGCAGAGGGTGGCGCGAAACACTGGGTGACGCCGACGGTTACCTCACGCTCGCGTCGTCGGGGCCGGCGATCAAGGGCCTGGAGTACACCGGTGACCGCTCGTTTCTGGTGTACGGCTCTTGGCTCGGCGTGCCAGCGTTCAGTTTGCCGTTGTTGCAGGTGCGGGGTTTGCCGCAGGGTGTGCAGATATTGGGTGCGCCGGAACAGGATGGCGCGCTGGCGGGTGTGGCGAACTGGATGATGCGCGAATGGATGTAATTATTTAAGTATTTGTTTTTAAATGATATTTTATTGAAATCACCTCAGAACTCTTTGCCATTTCTCGACCTCGGCTTTAATCCACGCGCCGAATTGCGCGGGCGTCAGCGGTTCGCCGTTGGTTTCGAGATCGGGCAGTTTCTTTTCCAGTTCGCGGCTTTTTAACAGGCGCACGATCAGCGCATTCAACCGCTGCACCACATCGCGCGGCAATCCCGCCGGCGCGACCATGCCGTTGATGGTGACCGCGTTGACCGACGGAAATCCCGCTTCGGCGAAGGTCATCACGTCAGGGTTAAAGCGCGAACGCAAGGCGCTGCTGATCGCCAGCGGTCGCAGCTTGCCGCCGACAATGTGCGGGTTGGCCACACTCTGCGTGATGTGCATCAACGCGATCTGTGCGCCGAGCAGATCGGTCATTGCCTGCCCGCTGCCTTTGTACGGCACGTGAATAATGTCGAGCGCGGCGGCCTTGTGAAACTGCGCACCCGCCATGTGCTGGCCGGAGCCGGTGCCCGCCGAGCCGTAGGTAAGTTTGCCGGGACGCGTCTTGGCGTAAGCGATGAATTCTTTTAGGTTCGCCACCGGCATCGACGGATGCACGAGCAGCACCAAGGGTGCCGCGCGCACCATTGCGATGGGCGTGAAATCCTTCAACGTGTAGTATGGCAGCTTGTCCTGCACGGCGGGGTTGATCACAAACGCCGAATCGATCATGCCGAGCGTGTGGCCATCGGGCGCGGCGCGCGCGATCATCAGAGTGCCGATGGTGCTGTTGGCGCCGCCACGATTGTCGATCACCACCTGCCGGCCGAACAACTCGGTGATGTACGGCGCGAGGATGCGGGCTATGGTGTCGGAGCCGCCGCCGGGCACGTAGGGCACGATCAGGCGCATTGGGCGCGTGTGCTGGGTTTGCACGATTTGCGCGAGCGCGGGGAACGCTGGTAGCAGGGCAGATACCAAAACAGCAAGGCAGCAGCGCATGGTTTTCTCCTTCGGTGCGGGGCATTACACGGGATCACGCCGGCAGTGTCAAATTCGGCGCAAGCTGGCTACAATGAAGGCAGAGTTCATGTCTATCACCGGAGGGGGGATTTCATGCACGCAAAATGGACGGCCATACTCGTGGCCGCAAGTAACTTCTGCGGCACCACCGCTGTCGCCGCTGCCGCCAATGACAACTGGCCCAGCAAAACCATACGCGTGCTGGCGGCGGGCGCGGCGGGCGGCCCGATCGACCTCATGTCGCGCGTGGTGATGCAAAAGTTATCCGATCAGCTGGGACAATCCATTGTGATCGACAATCGCGGCGGCGCGGGTGGCACGCTGGCCACGCGCATTGCCGTGAGCGCCACGCCTGACGGGCACACGCTGCTGTGCAATAGCAGCCAGTACGCGGCGGCTTTCAGCCTTTACAAAGACCCCGGCTACAACGCGTTCAAGGATTTCGCGCCCATCATCAATGCTGGCACTACCCCGAACATTATTTTCGTCAATCCGGCGACGCCGGCGAAAAATCTCACCGAACTGATCGCGCTCGGCAAAAAACAAAAACTCCAGTATGGATCGGCAGGGGCGGGCAGCACGCCGCATCTCACCGGCGAACGGCTGCTCAAACTCATGGCGGGGTTGAATATCGAACACGTGCCCTACAGCAGCGCCATGCCCGCGATCCTCGCCACCGCTTCGAATCAGGTGCCGATAGGCTTAACCGCGATGCCGCCGTCGGTGCAACTGATTAAATCCGGGCGCATACGCGGCGTCGCTGTCACCAGCCCGCAGCGCATGCCCTCGTTGCCCGACGTGGGCACCGTGGCCGAACAGGGCTTCCCCGGCTATGAGGATTACACCTGGATCGCGTTTTTTTCACCCGCCGGCACGCCCAAGGCCATCGTCGACAGGCTGAACAAAAGTATCGGTGCGATTGTGTTAATGCCCGACGCGCGGGAGCGCCTGTCGGTGCTGGGGTTTGATCCGGTGAGCAATACCGCTGATCAGTTTACGGCCTACATCAAGGTTGAAGTCACCAAGTGGGCGAAGGTGATCAAGGAATCGGGGGCGAAGGCGGATTAACTCGGATTTCGTGGTGAGGCTGGCGGAAAGCGCCGCGCTTTTCCGCCCTACGGCGTGGTTGGTTTTCAATCTCCAAGGTTGATGTCAGTGTCGCCGCGGCCAGCGCCGCCGTGGTTGATGGCGGATGACCCTTGGCCGAACGAAGCCAGTGACCCAAGAAATGTCCAAAGACCGAAACAGAGCAACGCAATGCCTATGAACATCGCCGCGCCCCATTGGGTCTGGAGCGCGAGATAGACGCCGATGCCAACTACACTAAGCCCAGCCAGTTTTCGCATAGATCGGTTTGGTTCCCAAGCGGAGTGATTTGTAGGATTTGCAGGTTATGGGCTGCCGGCAACATTCCGCAGGCGTTTTGACGCCTTCTTTGCCTCCGCAAGGAGGCTCGGCCAATCGTCCGGCGGGTGGCCTCGCTCCAGCATTTTCTGAAAAACATGATAGGCATCGCTGGATTGTTCATACGCGCGTTTCGTGGTTTCGTCATTCACCCACGCGTAGACAATAATCCGGCTTGTCTGGTGATAACGAAAAAAAAGCCGGTACTGTTGAAAGAACTTGGCGCGAAACCAGTGCTTGTGTTCGTCACCTAACGTGTTGCCTTGCCGATATTCTGCGCGCGCCGGATCTTGTGGGATGACTTCAAACGCGAGTTTGGCAATTGCTGCCAGTCGCTTGCTCCCATTTTTTTTGGTGTAACCGATTGGGTCTTTGTACTTGAGTCGTTCGACTTGCTGAGCCAGTGTTTCGACCTCGGCAAGGAATAGGGGGTGGGCAAAGAGTACCCAGTCGTTGACTAAAAAAGGAGCAGGTTGACTCAAGCTTACTCATCCTCTGGCGAAAGCGCAGAATTGAGATCAACCTCGCTGCCACCGACCAACGAACGAATACGTTGTACCAAGTTGGCGTCAATGGTCTGAAGCCGTTCTGGATGTTTGGCAAAGTCGTTAGAAAGAAAGCCCAAGAACTGCCCAAGTACAGGATCGTCTTGCTCGGTAATTTTTGCGCGGGTGAGCACGACCTCTCCGTCGGGGCGGATTGTGTAATGAATCTTGTCCCGCTTGCCTAGTTTTAAGGCTCGCCGAACTGTCTCAGGGATCGTGGTTTGGTAGCGGTCGGTCAAGGTTGATTCAACTTCAAGGATGGCAGCCATTGCGCGCTCCGATCAGGGGGTCAATAACGTGAATGGTAATGCAATCACCTTGTCTAGTCAATGCAGATGCATTACCTTTTGTTATGAGTGCTTGGTATAAATGCTTTGTCAATAAAAGTGCGCATAAATCGCTGTATGACCCTAGTTTGTCAATAAATACGTAGATTTTGGCTATTTTTGTCAATAATTTTGTATATTTTTTGAAAGTGATGAATTTGAACAGCCTTAGAACTAACATGAAATCTGCACGCTAACATCGCAAATGTTAGCGTGCAAAAATAATGTTAGTCGGATTTGCTTTAAAAATATGCTTCAACAGCACCTAGATGATGTACTAGATTTCTGCGGCTTTAGTCAAAATGCTGCGCCAAGCGTTGAGCA
>CAWUUY010000499.1:0-11217 GCA_963924885.1 uncultured Burkholderiales bacterium
CCCGCCACGCCTTCGATGGCGCCCTTACCGAAGCGCTCCGGCGTTTTGGAAATCTGGCGTTCAATGCCATAGGAAATGAACGACGAAATAATATGCGCCGAGCCGGGAATGATGCCGATCAAAAACCCGACGGCGCTGCCGCGCGTAATGGGGCCGATGGATTGCTTGAGCTCGGTGCGCGAAGGCATTAATTCGCGCATCGAGGGATTCTTCGGCAGCTTCAGCGGCTGTTGCGAGGCAGTCATCAGAATTTCAGAAATACCGAAGAGGCCCACCGCCACCGGCACGATGCCGATGCCGTCGGCCAGTTCAATCACATCAAAACTGAACCGCGTATAGCCGCTCATGGCGTCAATGCCGATCATGCCGAGCATCAGACCAAAGCCCGCCATCGCCAACGTTTTGGGGATCGAGCCGCCGGTCATGTAAGCCAGCACCAGCAGGCCCATCAACAGCAGCGCGGTGTATTCCGGCGGGCCGAAGCGCAGCGCAAACGTCGCCAGCGTCGGCGCCAGCAGCATCAGCCCGACCACGCCAAGCGTGCCCGCGACAAACGAGCCGATGGCGGCAATCGCCAGTGCCGGCCCCGCGCGGCCCTGCTGCGTCATGGCATAACCATCGATGCAGGTCATCACCGACGCCGCTTCGCCGGGCAGGCGTATCAATATCGACGTGGTGGAGCCGCCATACATCGCGCCGTAATACACGCCCGCCAGCAGCACGATGGCGACGATGGGATTCAAGCCGAACGTCGCCGGCAGCAACATGCTGATGCCCGCCAGCGGCCCCACGCCAGGCAGCATGCCCACCAGCGTGCCGATCAGGCAGCCGAGGAAGGCATACATCAGAATCTGCGGCTGCAACGCAACGCTGAAACCCAGCAGCAGGCTGTTGAAGGTTTCGACCATCAGTTCACACGCCCCACGGACTCACCGGCAGCGGCACCCGCAGCAAGGTCGCGAACACGTAGAAGGTAATCAACGGAAATCCAATGCCGACCGCCGCCACCATCATCGGCTTGCGGCGCTCCATCACGCCGAGAAAAAATATCATCAATGCGCCGATGGTGATGCGGTAGCCCAGCCGTTCCAGTGCATACGCCGCCACTCCGCACGCGACCAGCAGCGCGATGGCGCGTTTGGCTTCCGTCCATTCCATCGCGGCCAGCGGCTTGGATTTGCCGCCGACCAACGCCACCAGCAAGCCCATCACGCCCATAAAGATCGCCAGCAGCAGCGGCACATAGCCCGGCCCCGGCTCGGACAGCGTGCCGAGCGGATACGCGCGGTTCATCCACCACACGTAACCTGCCAGCGCCACCAGTATCAAGCCGGAAATCTGGTCGCTGCGCAGTTGGCGTCTACCGGACGGCGCGGGTTGTTCGTTCATGGGAAAGCAACCGTAGGATGGGTGAAACCCATCGCAAACACCGTGAGTACAATGGGATTTTGATGGATTACGGCCTTTAGGCCAGTACCCATCCTACGCATACCGTTTATGGGATGCGTCACTTCTTATCGTCCACCTTGCCGACCACTTTCACCACCGCCGCGAGACGCTTCGCATCCGCATCCCAGTATTTGGCGAACTCCGGCGTATCCATGTATTGAATCGGCGAGTTCACGCGCGCCATCGCCGACTTGAAATCTACGTCTTCGACTGCCTTGCGCGTCGCATCGCGCAGCACTTTCATCACCGGCCCCGGTGTGCCGTGCGGCGCCATCAGGCCGGTCCAGATGTAATACTCGATGTCCGCGCCCTGCTCCTTGAACGTCGGCACCTCGGGATAATTCGGATGGCGCTGCGCGCCCCAGCTCACATGCGCGCGCAGCTTGCCGGATTTAACGTGCGTGGTGATCGCCGCCGGGCCTCCGGAAGTCAACTCCACATGGCCGCCGAGCAGCGTGGTCAACGCCGGCCCGCCGCCGGTGGTGGGCACGTGGCGCATTTTCAGTTTGTAGTGATGCAGGAACATTTCCATCGGCATGTGCAGTGCGCCGTAAATGCCCGACGACGAGAACGACATCTGCCCCTGCTTCGCGCGCGCCAGCGCCACCAGCTCCTTCAAGTTTTTCACCGGCAGCGACGGATGCGACACCAATATCGTCGGGTCCGCCGAGATCAGCGCAATCGGCGCGAACTGATCCATCGAATACGCGGGCTTGCGATCAAACAACGCATCGGCGGCAGGTATCACCGATATGCTCGACAGCGCCATCAGCAGCGTATAGCCATCGGGCTTGCTGTTCGCCACCGCCGCATTGCCCACCGCGCCGCCCGCCCCCGGACGATTCACCAGCGCGACAGGCTGCTTGAGCACTTTTTCCATCGCCATCCCCGTAGGGCGACCGGTGATTTCAGCCACACCTCCGGGCGGAAACGGAATAATCAACGTGATCGCGCGCGACGGGAAAGCCTCTTGCGCCTGCGCCACGCACGCGCACGCAAGCAGCGCCGCCGCAGCTAAGTATCTCAGAAGAATATATTTCATAAGTATTTGCTTTTAAAAAATAATTTATGGGGCTACTAATCTGCTCTCGCACCGGACGCCTTGACCACTTTCGCCCATTTCGCGATATCCGCGTGCAGATATTTCTCGAACTCAGCGAGGTTCATCGCCATCGGCTCTGCGCCTTGTTCGTTCCAGGTCTTGCGCACATCGGCGCGATTGGTGATTTTGGTGATCTCGCCGTTCAGGCGTTCGAGCACCGCGCGCGGCGTATTGGCCGGCGCCATCACGCCAAGCCAGATGGTGGCTTCGTAACCCGGCACGCCGGCTTCAATCACGGTGGGTAAATCCGGCAACACGGTGGAGCGTTTTAATCCGGTGGTCGCCAGCGCGCGCACGCGGCCCGCCTTTGCCTGCGAGGCCATGGTGGTGATGGCGTCGAACATCATCTCGACCTGCCCGCTCATCACGCTGGTGCGCGCCTCGGCGCTGCCTTTGTGCGGCACGTGAATAATGTCCGCGTCGATCAGCGATTTAAAAAACTCGCCCGCCAGATGGTATGGCGTGCCGTTGCCCGACGAGGCGTAATTCAATAAACCCGATTTCGATTTCGCCAGCGTCACCAGTTCTTTGACCGATTTCACCGGCAAAGACGGATGCACCACCAGCAGCAGATCAGAGTAATTGATCGGCGCCACCGGCACAAAATCCTTCATCAGCGCAAACGGTTTTTTGGGGATCAGCGACTCGTTGATGGTATGGGTGTTCGACATCAACAGAAGCGTGTAACCATCGGCGGGCGACTTCGCCGCCTGATCAGTGCCGATGATCGAACCTGCGCCGGGACGGTTTTCGACCACAAAAGATTGCCCGGTCGGCTCCAGCAGGCGTTGGCCGAGAAACCGTGCGTAGATGTCGGCTGGCCCGCCGGCGGCGAACGGCACGACGATACGGACGGATTTGGCGGGATAGGTTTGCGCAGCCACCCCAGTACTAACAACCCCTGCGGCGCACAACACAGCGGCGCCGGCTCGATAACTCATCATGCTTGCTCCTCCAGCCAGTTTTTGTCTCCCGCTGATGCGGGCGCGTTCACAATGTGACAGGTGAGTATCTTACCGCCGGCACGCGGCGTCAACCGTCTCGATTACGTCTCAGCTACGCAATGACGACAGATCGATACGCTTCTCGAAAACTCGCGGCACCGCAGCCAGAAACGCCGCCATCTGCGCATCATCCCAGCCACCGAATTTGGCATTGAGCCGGAATTTGTCTTCGATCTCTGCGCGCGTCAGCGGCTCTTGCGCACCGCCGCGAATGTGACCCTGGCGTTCTTCGACCACACTGCCATCGTTGAGCGTCATGCGAACATGGCCGGTGTAGGCCTTGGGATACGGGTTGTTCGGGTCAACCACGTACTGCACCTTGGACGACAGCGCGAGGATGCGTTCATCGCGCACGGTTTCTTCGGTAAACGCCGCCAGCCCCGCGCCGCCAGTAACAAACGCCACCGCGATATTAAACGGCGCGCTGAATTTAGCCGCGTAGTCGTTCGCCGGACGGTGCTTCGACGGCAGCGGATCCCACAACCGATGCACATAACCTTCGGCGGTTTCGCACAAGATGCTCGCCACGTCTTCGGGTTTGATGCCGCGCTTCGCTAACCGCAGCGCGCAATCGACATACGGCTGATTCATGGTGCCCGTGGCGTACGGCTTAAAGGTAATCACATCGGTGTACCACTTTGTGCCGAAGCCCTCGGTCAGCACCGAATAATCGCCACCCGAACCGGACGACAGGCGCGCAAACGCATAATAAAAACCATGCGTGCCTTCAAACACCGTGCGCGGCCCCAGAAAACCCTGCTGCCCAAAGCGCGCCGCCTGGATGCCGATTTTCGCCGCCCAGCCCGCGTGCAGCCGCTTGGTCCATGCGCCCTCGGCGAGATATTCAATGATGCCGCCCGCCATGCTGCCGGCGATGCCGAGCGCATCCACCGTTCGCTTGCGATTCAGGCCCATCGCGGTGCTGACTGCGAGCGTTGCCGCCATCGCCCCCAGCACGCCGGTCGGATGAAAACCTGATTTGTGGATCGCTTTGGGTATCACCATCGACAGCCGGCACAACATTTCAATCCCCACCACCATGCCTTTGAACGCGGCTTGCCCATCAAAACCAAAACGCTCGCACGCCGCCAGCACCGCCGGCATGATGACCGCGCTGGAATGCACCGGGCCGCCCTCGAAGGTGTCGTCAAAATCTTCACCGTGCGCGGCGGTGCCATTCAACATCGCGGCGGTTTCCGGCGCGTACGTGGTTTTGTGGCCGATGGCCGTCGCCGGGCCGCCGCTATCCACGCCGGCCAGCAACGCCTTGATGTACTCGGAATTGCGCGCGGCCACGCACAGGCCCACAACATCGATCAACAGTTCGTCGATGCGGGTGCGCACTGTTTGGGGAATGGCTTTAACGTCGAGTGCTAGCGCCTGATCGGCGACGAGTTCGGCGATGGAGGATTGCATGAGTCACCTCAGTTTCGTAGGGTGGGCACGTCTTTTGTGCCCACCAGGACATTGTGGCTTGTAGTTACAAAGGACGTGCCCACCCTACCGTGTCCGGTTGAATTACGCCGCCGGCCGCTGCGTTTTCTTGTAACGCCCGATCGGCACCAGCTCGGCGGTGGTGCCGCCGGGCGCGCGAAACTTCACCGGTATCACACCCGGGTCGCTGATGATCTTGCAGCCCTGCGTCTTGATTTTTTCAGTGAAGGCCTCGATGTCTTCGACCTCGATCGCGAAGTGATGAATGCACGGGCCTTCGCCGGATGCCTTGGATTCCGCTGATTGCGTGCCCTCGTCGTATTTGATCAGCGTGAAATCCATGGCGCCGTCGGTGAGATGGCGCGACAGATGATCGCGCGTCTTGCGCGTTTCAACTTCCCAGAAGCCGAATACGTTTTGGTAAAAGGCAGTGGTTTCTTCGAGGTTTTCCACTTTCAGTGCCATGTGAACGATGCGATTGTCCATGCTGCTCTCCTTGATGTGACTCATTCAAACTCAAAACCCGCTGCAGCGAGCATCGGCTTTGCCGCGGGCGACGTCAACCGTGAAATAAAATCGTTGGCTTCCGCGCTACGCGGACTGCTTACGACGCGTGCGGCCGAGTACGTTGCCTTGGCTTGAAATGCCTCGGGCAGCGGCGCGACATACGTGACACCCGCGATAGGCAATATTTCTGAATTCTGCGTGATGCCCAGCGCCTTCAAGTCGCCGGAAGCTGCAAGCCAGGTCATCGCGGCGTTGCCGTTGGAGAAAAATTTCAACTTGCCCCGAACCTCTGTTGCGATGCCCAGTTGCTCCAGACACGCCATCACAATCTTGCCCGCCGTCGCCACCGCCGGATCGGGAAAGGCAATCACGCTCGCCGCGCGCAGGACCGCGCGCAAACTGTCCGCGCTGGCAAAGTCGGGTTTCGCCGCGCCGTCACACACCGCCACGCCGGTACCCACCTTGCCTAGGTCGGCGCGCGGCGCGGCAACCAAACCCGCTGCGATCAACTCGTCGATCATGGCGTGGGTGAGCACGATCACATCCACCACCGCACCACTCAAAGCCTTGGTCTTGATCGCGCCTACCGCGCCGAATTCCGCTGCCGGTTCCACGCCCGTCTCGCGGCGAAACACATTCATGGTGTGCCGTACCACCGACTGCGCCGCGCCCGCGCTGAGTATGTGCAGTGTCGCCACGACTACAGCCGCCCTGCTTCCGCCGCAATCGCATCGCCCATCTCGCGCGTGGAGGCCTTGCCGCCCATGTCGCCCGTCAGCACCTTGCCCGCCTTGACGACGTTTTCAACGGCCTGCTCCATCAAATCCGCCGCTGTCAACGCAGCGGGCAGCTTGTGCTTGCGCCCCAGCCAACCCATCAACATCTGCCCTGACATAATCATCGCGTACGGGTTGGCAATACCTTTGCCGGCGATGTCCGGCGCGGAGCCATGCGTGGCCTGCGCCATCGCGCGCTCCGGCCCTGCCGATAATCCGGGCGCCAGCCCCAGGCCGCCCACCAGCGCGGAAGCCGCATCCGACAAAATGTCGCCGAAGGTATTGGTGGTGACGATCACGTCAAACTGCTGCGGCTTCATAATGAGCTTGGCGGCCATGGTATCGACCAGCACTTCGTTGAACGCCACGTCGGGATATTCCAGCGCTACCTTGCGGCACTCTTCGGCGAACATGCCGCAGGCGAGCTTGAACACGGTGTCTTTGTGTACAGCGGTAACGATTTTGCGTTGCCGTGTGCGCGCGATGTCGAACGCTGCCCGCGCAATTTTTTGCGAGCCTTGCCGCGTAATCACACGGATGCCGATGGTCATGTCGGGCGACGGGCGAAACTCGCCGTAGCCCAGATGCACGTTGCGATCCGGCGGAAACCCTTCGTTGTTCTCGCGCACCAGAATCAGATCGACATCTTTGTAAATGCACGGCACGCCGGGACACGATTTCGACGGACGGATATTGGCGAACAAATCGTAATGGCGTCGCAGAATCGGATGCGGATTGATCGAGTTCGGGTTGTTTTTCGGATATGCCTGATGGCCGATCGGCCCCAGCACCCAGCCGTCCAGCGTATCGAGCTTTTCCAGCGTGCCCGGCGGCATGGTGTTGCCGAGTTCATCAAAAGCTTTTTTTCCGATGGGCACCGCATGCCAGTCAATCGCGAGATGGGCTTTCGCCACCGCCGCGCGCATGACCTTGATCGTTTCCGGCACGACTTCGAGGCCGATGTCGTCGCCCTCCAGTATGCCTATTTGTAATGCTCGATCCGTTGCCCTGTTCATATATGCTCGCGCCCTGAAAAGGGCCGGATTTTAGCACGCATGCCCATCACAACCGCTCCGCCCGCAGTTAAGATAGGCGTATGAAGCCTCTGCACAGCGCGCGCCACGCCACCGAGGCGCATCTCATCTGCGGCTACTTGGAATCACAGGGCATCCACACGATCGTGCGCGGCGAATTTCTCGCTGGCGGCATCGGCGAACTGCCCGCTGATCTTTGCAAGGTGTGGGTGATCGACGACAATGATTACGCGCGCGCCGATGACATGCTGCGGCAGTTTCTCCAGGGCGACGCCGCGCGCGTACACGCGCACGATCAGTGGCAATGCGCCGACTGCAACGAAGCACTCGAAGGCCAGTTCACCGCCTGCTGGAACTGCGGCGGTGTGCGGACGACATAATGACCGGGCGCGATACTTATTATAAATTTATGTTTTAAAACAAATACTTATACTACGATTTTCATCTGTCCGTTTCGTGTGGACATAATTGTCGTCCCACACGCGCAACCGTTCTCATGCCTCTTTTCAACCTCATCCCCAAAGACAACCCGCAGCAGGCGCATCGCATTCGGCGTTATTTTCTGGCCGTGGGCACGTCGCTGCTAGTGCTCTATTTCATGGGCGTGGCTCACATCAACGGCTACATGGAACTGGCCGGGCTGCAATGGGCCACGGTCGGTATGGTGTTTTGCTTTGTCACGTTTTACGCCTTGTTCCGCTCCGGCGCTAACCTCAAGTTCCGCCATCCCAGTCTAACCGGCGCGCTGATAATGAGCGCATTTGCCGTAACGCTGATCGCCGCATACTACACGCGCAGCGATGCGCGGGCGGTGTTTCTGCCGGTGCTGCTGATGACCTTTTATTTCGGTATCTACCGGCTCGACACCACGCATATGACCACCATTACGCTGTTTTGCATCGTGGGCTACGGCCTGATGCTGGCCACGGTCTACGTATTCCACAAAGACAACCTCAACGTGCCGCTGGAAACGCTGCACTGGTGGATATTGTCGGTGGTGTTGCTGTGGTTCGCACTGATGAGCGGCCATGTCAGCCAGTTACGCAAGGAGCTGTCCGACAGCAAGGCTTCGCTCGAAGTCCTGATTGAACGCGACGACCTCACCAGCGTGGGCAATCGCCGTTTTCTCACGCACATGCTGAAACAGGAAAAAAACCGTTGCGACCGCAGCGGCGCGCCGTTTTGCGTCGCCATGCTGGATCTGGATTTTTTTAAGAAGGTAAACGACACCTACGGCCACGCGGCAGGCGACAAAGTGCTCAAGGTGTTTTCACTGGTGGCGCAGGACGGCCTGCGCCGCATCGATTATTTCGAGCGCTACGGCGGCGAGGAGTTCATGCTGATCATGGCCGAAACGCAGATGAAAGGCGCGCGAATCAAGACCGAACGCCTGCGCAGCAACGTCGAACATACGCGCCACGCCGATGTGGATCCTGGCCTCAAGCAAACCGTCTCCATCGGTCTGGCGGAATACCGGCGCGGCGAAAGCATCGAGGAAGTGCAGCAGCGCGCCGACAAGGCGCTGTACAGAGTCAAATCCAGCGGACGCAACCGGTTGGAGATTGACGCGTAACGCCAGTAGGTCGCGCGATGCGGCGTCACTTTGATGGCGTCGCCCGCGCGGAAGTGCAACGTCAGAGCGCCGTCGTGATCGGCGCATCGATTCGCCGCTACACCGCCACCCCCGCCGCATGCCCCGACGACCACGCCCACTGAAAGTTATAACCGCCGAGCCAGCCCGTAACATCCACCACTTCGCCGATGAAGTATAGGCCAGGCACGCTGCGCGCTTCGAGTGTTTGCTGTGACAGTGCGTGGGTGTCCACACCGCCGAGGGTCACTTCGGCCTTGGCGTAGCCCAACGTGCCGGAAGGCTGGATGCGCCAGACTTTGAGGTTGTGCGCAATGGCCTCAAGCACCTCTTTCGACAGATGCGCGAGCGGCTGCGTCCAGCCGTGTAACTCGGCGAAGTTTTGCGCAAAGCGCCGTGGCAAAAATTCCGCGAGCAACGGGCCGAGCGCCTGTGAATCACGCCGATGCGCGGCCAACCATGCGCCAGCGTCGATCTCGGGCAGCAAATCGAGTGCAAACGCGCCGCGCCCACCCGCGAACTGCCAAAACGACGACACCTGCAGGATCGACGGCCCCGACCATCCGCGATGGGTAATCAGCGTGGCCTCGCGAAATGATGGCCACTGCATGCCACGCGGCACGTCGGCACCCATGGCTATCGCGTCGAACGAGGTGCCGGCCAGTATGCCAAACCGCGCCAGCCATTCGGGCGCAGCGGCCAGCGGCACCAGCGCGGGCTTGGGTGCCACCACGCCCAAGCCGAATTGCTCCGCAAGCTGCAAACCGAAAGGCGTTGCGCCGATCTTCGGAATCGACAAACCGCCGGTAGCCACCACCAGCGCACGGGCGCGGTAGCTGCCTTGCGTGGTCACCACATCGAAATATGCGCTGTCCGCCGTCGTGCCGGCGCGTCGCGCCACGTGCTTCACCGTCACCGGCATCGCCCACTGCACGCCCGCGGCGTCGCATTCGGCTTTGAGCATGGCGATGATCTGCGTGGCGCTGTCATCGCAGAATAACTGGCCGAGATTTCTTTCGTGATAACGAATGCGATGGCGCTCGATCAGCGCAATGAAATCGCGCTGCGTGTAGCGCGCCAACGCCGAGCGGCAGAAATGCGGATTGTTCGAGAGAAACGCCTCGGGACGACTGTCGAGATTCGTAAAATTGCAGCGCCCGCCACCCGAGATACGAATTTTCTCACCCAGTTTGACGGCGTGATCGATCAGCAGCACGCGCCGCCCGCGCTTGCCGGCCACGGCAGCACACATCATGCCGGCGGCACCGGCACCCAAAACGATTACGTCAAAATCCATACGGCGCCCAAAGGAAAGAACTCAAATCCGGGCGCGAATAATATCATAACTATTTGTTTATATTGATATTTTCACAACTCATCGGGATCAGGCACCGCATCCCCCACCATCGGCGTCTGCCAGTATCTCCGATACGTCGCGCGGTGTGGCGTGACTTTGACCTTCTCACTCGCGCCGAAGTGCAAGGTCAGCGCGCCGTCGCGGTCGGTGCGATAAATATGGCTGCCGTGCCGCAGGTAACGCTCCTCCACATCGGCGTGCGGGTGGCGAAACCGGTTGCGATAGCCTATCGGATAAATCACGATGCGCGGATCGACCGCACGGATAAATTCCGGCGTCGATGAGGTTTTACTGCCGTGGTGAGGCACCAGCAACACCTGCGCGCGCAACTGGTCGCGTGACGAGACGAGCAACTGCTGTTCGGCTCGCGCTTCGATATCCGCCGGTATCAGCACCGCGCCGCCGCGGGTAGCGATGCGCAGCACGCAGCTGCGGTTATTGTCCTTGATAGATCCGTCGCCGTAGCTGTCTTGCGAAGGCTGCAGCATGTCAAAACGCACACCGTTCCACGCCCAGCTTTGTCCGGCAAAACATCGCGCGGCGCTGGCGACCTCGAATAATAAGGGGTCGAGTTCCGGCACCGATGTCAGCAGTTGCGCTACCGGCATCGCCTGCAATATCGACGACGCGCCGCCGTAGTGATCGATGTCATCGTGGCTGACGATCATCACATCCAGCGCCTTCACGCCCACGGCGCGCAGATACGGCACGATAGTGCGATTGCCGCTGTCAGCGTGCGGCCCGAACGCCGGGCCGGTATCGAACAGCAACGCGTGATCCCGCGTGCGCGCCACCACCGCGAGGCCGTGTCCCACGTCGAGCACGGTGAGTTGCATGTCACCCTCCGCCAGTGGCGGCGGCACCGCCAGAAACAGCGGCAGGAATCCCGCCAATCCTGCCCAGCGCAGGGGAAATCCACGCGGCAGCAGCAGTATCACCGCGCCTGCCACCGCCACCGCCACT
>CAWUUY010000500.1:0-6762 GCA_963924885.1 uncultured Burkholderiales bacterium
AATTTCCGTTCGAGATAGTCGGCTTTCACTCCGACAACGGCGCCGAATACATCAACGCCAAGGTGGCCAAACTGCTGAGCAAGCTGCACATTGAGCAAACCAAATCACGGGCGCGGCATAGCAATGACAACGCTTTGGCGGAGAGCAAAAATGGCAGCGTTGTACGTAAACACATGGGATACAGTCATATCCCGCAAAAGCATGCCGAACCCATCAACCATTTCTACCAGCAGTGCTTCAATCCGTGGCTGAATTTACACCGCCCCAGCATGTTCACCACCGAGATCGTCAGCCCCAAGGGCAAGATCGTCAAGCGCTATAACAACAAGGATGTTAAGACGCCGTTGGAATGCCTAGTGCTGTTGGATAAACAAGGGCTGGTGAGCTTCAAAACGAGCGCCACGTTGACTGCGTTACTGATTCAGCCCCAACAAATGACAGACCTCGCCGCGGCACAGCAGATGCAACATGCCAAAAGCGCATAATTCAAAGGATTTGCAAATCCAAAAAACAGCCGGCACAAGAACGAACAGCGCTACCCAGCAAGTATTTCCCCTCTCACCGCCGCAGGGCGCTTAGAATCCGCTTTTAAAACCCGGTCGATCTGAACGCACAGCCGCTAAATTACCCTTCGTTCAGGCTCATACCCGGATTGGAAAATACTCTCGTGGGGTTATCACGGTAGAGATACGAAAATCGAATTAAGTATTTGTTTTTATTGATAATTTATACACAAGTGATATCGGCGTCCGTGACCTTGCCGGTGTAAACGTAGCCGCCTTCCTCAACACTTCCCGCGCCGGTGTAGACGCCGATGAATTCCAGCGTTTCGGTCTTGCTGGTGTTGACGATAAAGTGCTCCACGCTTTTTGGAATGAAATGTACATGGCCGCCACGCACGTGCGAGGCGCTGCCGCCCGCACCCGCGATGCCCTCGCCCGACACCACATAATAAAGCACCTCGCAGTTGTCGAAGCGGTGCTTGTGATGCGCGTCGCCGGGCGCGAGCTTCGCCCAGAACTGCGAGTTGACGCCTCCGTTGTGGCGACCGATGGGCAGACGAAAATCGCGAATGCTCCAGCCTTGATCGGCATTCATACGCGAGGGCGCGACATCGGCAGCGTTGAGCAAAATGCCTTCGGTCAGCGTCGCCGCGCGCGGCATGTCGAGATCGGCCTTCGCTACGTGGCTACAGAATTGATAGCCGGTGTCAGACACGTTTTTCGCGCCCATGTAAAAACCGATCACCAAGCCATCCTGATCTTTCGTTTCGTTGTGAAAAAAATGCGGCGTGCCCGCAGGCATCAGGCGGCAATGGCCAGGACCGACCTGTGTGCGCTGGTCACTTTGCCCAACAATGCCGTGGCCGCTGATGTAAACCGCAATCTCATCGCACTTCGAATGCAGGTGCTTGGCATGCGTGGAGCCGGGCCGAAAGATCGAATGAAAAATTGTCGTCGCGCTGCCGTGCGCGCCGGTGACCGGCAGGCGAAATTCAGAGATCGCCCAGCCGTCGCCTTTTTGCATGTTTTCGGGTTGGACGTCGTTGACGTGGACGAGGTAGGGTTTTGCGGACATGGTGTTCCTTGGTGGTGGTGATTATGCGTTTCCAGCGGGGACGCCTTCTTCAGCGAGGTCCCAAAACAGTCCGGTCATCATCTGCAAACCCTCACGCATGATGGAGCCGAGCGCGTGTTCATCCGGTGCATGTTGCGAGCAGCCCGCATACGAGTGTGGCACCCACAGCGTTGGAAGGCCAAGTGTTTTCGCAAAACAATCATTGGGTAGCGAGCCGCCGATGTTGGGTAAAATCGCGGGTGCGGCGCCGGTGGTGCGGCGTATTGATTCTGCGGCCCAGCGCACCCAGGCGTTGTCCGGGTCGAGGCGTGTTGCTTCCATAAAACTTTTGCGCGCCATGCTGATTTTTACGCAGTCGTACCCGTTGGCGTCGAGATGCTTGCGCAGAACCGGTATAAACGAATTTGCATCGCAGCCTGCGACAAAACGTATCTGAACCGTGGCTACGGCCTTGCCGGGAATCGCGTTCACCGGGTTGTCCGGGTTGCCGGTGCGGAAGGCGAGGATTTCAAAGGTGTTCCAGGCGTAAAGTTTTTCCGCGGCACTTAAACCCGGCTCGCCCCACCACGGATCAATCTGCGGCTCGTCGGGTTCGGGTGTGGGCGTGCAGTCTTTGAGTGCGCGCTTCACGCTGTCGGGGATGGCGTCGGGCAGCAGATCACGCACTAGCACGCGGCCTTCGCGTGTGACGATGCTCGACAGCGCGTGCGCGAGCATGATGCCGGGGTTCGCCAGCAATCCGCCCCAGTTGCCGGAATGATGCGCGCCGTTGCGCAACTCGATGGTGAAATTCAGGTTCATGCAGCCGCGCGAGCCGAGATACAGCGTAGGGCGCTTGGCGGACAAACGCGGGCCATCGGAGGCGATCAGCACGTCAGCCTTTAGCCGCGCTTTGTGCTGCTCGCAAAAAGCCTGCAAGCCTGGTGAACTCAGCTCCTCGCCGGTTTCCAGCATGAATTTCACATTAAATCCCAGCTTGCCGCGTTCATCGATGACGGTCTGCATCGCCGCCATGTTCACCGAGTGCTGGCCTTTGTTGTCGGCGGTGCCGCGCCCGTAATAACGGTCGCCTTCCTGCTTGAGTTTCCACGGTTCGATGCCCGAGCGCCACTGGTCTTCCAGTCCTCGAATGACGTCGCCGTGGCCGTACATCAGCACCGTGGGCAGGTTGGCGCCTTCGATGCGTTCGGCGAGCAATATCGGCCCGACGCCTTCGACCGGGTTCGGCAGAATGTCGGTTTTGAAGCCCATGCGCGTGAAGGCGGGCGTGATCTCGTCCTTGAGATACACGTCCATGTAGGGGCGGCTTTCGGGAATTTGACTCTCAGTGCGGATGGCGACGCGGCGCGCAAGGTCGGCGATGAATTGGCCTTCGTCGAAATGGCGGGTGGCGCGGGAGATGGCGGATTCGCGGGTCATGGGATTTGACGCTCCAGGAGGGGTGGCAAGTGTAGCGCGGGCGAGGATTTGCACAAAGTTTGCCGATGGTACTATGCGTTTCAAACCCAAGGCGATCATTTGCAAACTGACTCGACAATTTCTCCGCCCATCCGCGCCCGCGGCATCGCGCTCATGCTCGGCGCCGGCTTGTGCTGGAGCCTCGGCGGCATCATTGTGCGCAAACTCACGCTGGCGGATGTGTGGGAAATCGTATTCTGGCGCGCGATGTTCATGGCGTTGTTTTTGGGCATGCTGCTGCTGGCGTTACGCGGACGCGGCGCGCTGGCCAGCGTGCGAGGCATCGGCGTGGCGGGGGTGATATCGAGCGCGTGCCTCGCCGTGCAGATTTATTGCTTTATTCTGGCATTGACGAATACCACGGCGGCCAACACCTTTGTGCTGATGAGCCTGTCGCCGCTGACGGCGGCGCTCGTGGGCTGGTTGTTCCTGCGTGAGCGCGTGGCGTGGCACACCTGGGCGGCCATCGGCTGTGCGCTTGGTGGCATCGTCATCATGTTCGGCGAGGGACTGGGCGGCGGACGCTGGCTGGGCAATCTGTACGCGCTGGGGGTGCCCATCGCTTATGCGTGTCAGATTCTGTTTGTGCGCAAGGTGCGAGGCCAACGCGGGCAAGCGCCCGACCTGTTGCCCACGGTGTTTCTCGGTGGCGTGTTGGCGTTGATACCGGCGTTGTTTCTGGGCTGGCCGCTGGAAGCCGCCGCGCGTGATGTGTCGTTTTTGGCGCTGATGGGCTGCGTACAACTGGGGCTGGGATGCTGGCTGATGACGCTGGCGGTGCGGCACTTGCGCGCCGCTGAAATCGGATTGTTGTCGCTGACCGAAACGATACTCGCGCCGTTGTGGGTTTGGCTCGGCGTGGGCGAGGCGCCCGGCGCTACGGCGCTGGCCGGGGCGGTGTTGATTGTGAGTGCGCTACTGGTGAATGGATGGATTACGCTGCGCACTGAACGCGCGAGGGATTGATACGCCTACTGCGACTTGATTCCGGCCTTCTTCACCATGTTGATCCATTCCTTGGTTTCGCGCTTGATGAGCGCGTCGAATTCCTGCGGCGTGCCGCCCGCGGGTTCCGCGCCCTGAGCAAGGAATTGATCGCGCACTTCCGGCGACTTGAGCGCGGCGTTGACGTCCTGATTGATCTTCGCGACCACCACCGGTGGCAGATTGGCGGGCCCGATCAGCCCGAGCCAGTAGTTGATGTTAAAGCCCGGATACCCTTGCTCGGCGATGGTAGGCACGTCGGGCATCATAGATGAACGCTTGAGACTGGTGACCGCGATGCTGCGCAGCCGCCCGGATTTTATAAAGGGCGCCAGCGCCGGCACGGAAGTCGATACCATCATGAGCTGGCCGCTGATGGTGTCGTTGACCGCGGGCACGCCGCCCTTGTAGGGTACGTGCGTGATATTAATGTCCGCGACCGCGCGAAACATTTCGATGGCCATGTGTTGGTGGGTTGCGTGACCGCCGGTGCCGTAGTTCATCTTGCCGGGATTGGCTTTCGCATATGCCACGAAATCGCCGAGCGTTTTCATCGGCGCATTCAGATTGACGGCGATCAGGTTAGGCGAGTTCGATACCACCACGATCGGAACGAAATCCTTGTTCTCGTCGTAAGGCCGCTTCACGAACATGCTGGGATTGATGGCGTGCGTGGCGGTGCCCATGAGCAAGGTGTAACCGTCGGCGTTCGACCTGGCGACGATCTCGGTGGCGATGATGTTGCTGCCGCCAGGCCGGTTGTCCACCACAAACTGCACGTTCCAGCGGTCGGTGAGCGCCTTGGCGATGAGGCGTCCGGAGATGTCGGCGCCGCCGCCCGGCGGGAACGGAATCAGCAGGCGGATGGGGCGCGCGGGATAGTTTTGCGCCGCGCCGTTGAAAGAGGCCGCGGCGATCGCCGCTGCGATGGTGAGCGAGACGAGCGCGGCACGCATGACTCCTCCTGTTTGCTGAGTTAAATTCATTCTATCATAGCACTGGGCGCGCCATGGTTACGTATCGAGCAGCTTGAGCCGCTGTACTTTGCCGGAAGGCCCCTTGGGCAGATCACTCACGAAGCGGATGATTTTTGGCGTCTTGTATTTGCCGAGTTCATCGAGAGAAAACGCACTGAGTTCATCCAACGTGCAGGCCGCGCCGGGCTTTAACACCACGCACGCCATGATTTCCTGCCCGTAGTTTTCATCCGGTATGCCCACGGCGGCGGCTTCGAGCACCGCCGGGTGCTTGAGCAGCGCTTCGTCGATTTCGCGCGGCGCGATGTTTTCGCCGCCCTTGATGATGAGCTCCTTGATGCGGCCGGTGACAAATACAAAGCCATCGCTGTCCAGATAACCCAGGTCGCCCGTGTGTATCCAGCCGTCGGGCTCTACGGTCTTGGCGGTATTGTCGGGGTCTTTGTAATAACCTTTCATCACGTTGTCGCCGCGGATCATCAGTTCGCCCGGCAGGTTGGGCGGCTGGTCCTGGCCGTTCTTGGGGTCGATGACTTTGGCTTCGTTGCCATAGGCTTGGCCGGGACTGCCGATTTTGCGCCTGGCGGGATCGTAGGGATTGGTGAAGCACGGCGCGTTGGTTTCGGTCATG
Source organism: uncultured Burkholderiales bacterium (assembly GCA_963924885.1). GTDB lineage: Bacteria > Pseudomonadota > Gammaproteobacteria > Burkholderiales > SG8-41 > UBA5216. The sequence continues at coordinate 5,629 of CAWUUY010000500.1, forward strand.
CCGAAAGTTTCGATGATGCCGATGCCAAATTTATTCTCAAAGGCGCGATGCTGGTCCGGCGGCAGGGGCGCGGAGGCCGAGCGGCAGAACTTGATGCGCGAAATGTCGAGACCCCGTTCGCGCGGGTCGTCGCCGTTCAACAGATAAGCGATGATGGTGGGCACCACGTTGATCCACGTGCATTCGTGTTTGACCGCCAGCTCCCAGAAACTTGACGCGCTGAAGCGGTGTGGCATGACCACGCTGCCGCCATGCACCAGCGGCGCCACCGTGGTGACGATCTGGCCGTTGATGTGATACAGCGGCATCGCGCACAGTACGCGGTCCTGTGCGTTGAGGTGATGCGCGGTGCTGGTAAATTCGCCGCCGGCGATGACGCTGCGATGGGACAACACGCAACCCTTGGGCTTGCCGGTGGTGCCGGAGGTGTACATTAGCAATGCGTCGTCGTCGTCGCGTACTTCCGTCAGTACGTGATCTGCCTGTGCCCCGAAAACACTCGCGGCGTCGGGAGCGATAACCACGACCTGCACGTAACGCTCTATTCTGTCCAGCGCGTCACGCACACGCGGCGCGAGTTCGGCGCTGGTGAATACGAGGTTGGAGTCGGAATGTTCGAGCACATAGGCGAGTTGCGACAGTTGTGACAGCAGGTTGAGCGGCACCACCATGTGACCCGCGTACATCACGCCAATCAACAGCCGCGCGGTTTGGTAGCTGTTGTGCAGCATCAGCGCCACTTTGTCGCCCTTGTGCAAACGATGCCGCGCCAGCACGGCTGCGAGTTGAATCGAGTCGCGTTGCAGTTGTGCGTAGGTGAGGATCGCACCGCTTTCCGGCGCGATCACGTACGGCGCGTCAGGCGTTTCGCGCGCGCGCAGGTCGACGCAATGTCGTATGGTGCGCATTAAATAAATTCAATAAAAAAATTAGCTATGATACTTCGTGCGATAGGTGCCGAAAATCTCATCCACGCTTGGCTCGCGCACCGGAATTGGCCGCACGATGCGCGTGATGTTCATGAAGTGTTTGTAATTCAGATTGTCGGAGAAGCTGTTGCCGCCCCAGGTGCCGCAACCCATGGTCAGTGAGAACGGCAGGCCGTTGTCGAAGCTGCCGCCGTTGGCGATGGCA
>CAWUUY010000501.1:0-4603 GCA_963924885.1 uncultured Burkholderiales bacterium
GTATCATGTGATTATCTCAATTACTGTGATTACTGTGATTACTGTGATTGCTGCAATTATAGCTATCAAGTAGCGTGGATGTAAATTCCCCATATTTTTATTGTAAGTGCATGTTTTATAGAAATAAAATTAGATAGATAATGTTTGGATAATTCCACCAATGCGTTCGGCGGGGTGCTTCATTCAGCCGCTATAACAAGGACGGGGCACGCGCAGCGTAGTGAACATCCTTTCGGCGGGTAGAATCTTTGGGACTGACGCATATGAAATTCAGTCCGCTCATTGTCGCTGCACCAATCACAACAACCCCATAGTCAAGGTGTCGCAGTCCGCGGCGCTACGCAAACCAGGAGAACTCCGCATGGCATCAATCAGCCGCCAACTCGCCAAATGGGCCGCCGGCCTGCGTTATGAAGATATTCCTTCCTCCGTGGTCGATCGCGCCAAGGGCGTGACGCTGCAATCGCTCACCTCGGCGTTGATCGGCTCCCAGTCCGGCGCCGGCAAACAGGCGCTGAAGATGGTTGCCGACGAAGAAGCGGGCGTGAAAAAAGGCGCGACGTTGCTGACAGACGGCACGCTGGTGACCAAGGGCGGCGCTGCATATGCTAATTCTGAAATGGCGTTGGCCGGCGGCAAGTACGACACCTTTCGCATGTTGACGCACCCGAACACCGCGATCATTCCCGCCGCGCTGGTGGCGGCGGAATCCTCCGGCGCGTCCGGTAAAACGTATCTCACCGGCGTGATTGCGGGATATGAAGTGATGGAGCGCATGGCGGCGGAGTTTATTCCTACCACCATGGCGCATGGCTTTCATCCCGGCCCGGTGTTCGGCATTTTCGGCGCGGCGGTGGCGGCGGCAAAAATACTGAACTACACCGAAGACCAGATCAACAGCGTGATCGCGCTGTGCGCAAGTCTGGCTGCCGGCGGGCTGGAAGCCGCGCGTTGCGGCGGCTCTCCGCTGCGCGAGGGCGCCGCCACGCGCAACGCCATGCTGGCGGTGGCGCTGGCGCAGCCGGGCCACGTGGGCGGCGAAACCGTGCTTGAAGGCGACGCGGGTTTTTATCATGCGTACACCGGCGCCAGGGACGGCGTGCTGCGTTACAGCTTTGCCGGCGACACGCGGGCGAGCTTCGACAAAATCACCGCGAATCTGGGAAAAGATTGGATGTTCCTCGAAACGCTCTACCGCCTGTATTATACGGCGGGCTACAACATCGCGCATGTTGATGTCACCGGCGACATCTGCCGCGACAACAACATTCGTTATCAGGATATCGACCGCATCGAGGCCGTGGTCAACTGGCTCGAAACGCAATACCCCAGCCCGGCCTACACCAGCCGGCGCGAGGACAGCGAAGCGCGCGCCGGCGGCACGGCGTATTTCACCGCGTATGGCGCGGTGAAGCACCGCTACCCGATGCTGCGCGGACGCAAACTGGAGGCGAAAGACGATCCCGCCGAAGTGCTGGAGCTGATGCACAGGGTAAAAATCATTCCGTCGCATCAGATGACCTTGTTCGGGCCGCGCATCACCGTGTTCACCAAGGACGGCAAGAGCTATACGCGGCAATCCACCGGGCGCGAGTTCATCTGGGATTACGCCGGATTGGCGCAGCGTTTGCAAGAGGTGAAAAACGGCCTGCCGATTTCAGCGGCGCAGTACGACAACCTTATCGCCACCTGCGGCGGTCTGGAATCGCACGCGAAGGCCGATGCGCTGGTGAAGCTCACATTGTACGCATAGAACACATTCATTCACGGAGGGCATCATGGCTGCAATAGAAAAAATAAAATATTCCGCCGTCGAAGGCTGGGAGCAACTGCCCAAGGGCTTCGCGCATCGCGACGTGGCGGGCGTGGCGGTGGATCAGGAAGATCGCGTGTACCTGATGTGCCGCGGCGAAAACCCGGTGATCATTTACGACCGCGATGGCAACTATAAAGGCACTTGGGGCAAGGGCGACTTCAGCATGCGTACGCACGGCATCTACGTCTCGCCCAACGGCACCATCTTCGCCACCGACGACGGCAACCATACCGTGCGCCAGTTCACGCCCGAAGGCAAACTGCTGATGACCATGGGCACTATGAACGTGCCCTCCGACACCGGCTACGACGGCAAAAACACCAGCTCGATCAAACGCGCGGGGCCGCCGTTTCATCGCCCCACCAACGTCGCCATCGGCACCAAGGGCCAAATTTATATTTCCGACGGCTACGGCAACGCGCGTGTGCATATCTTCTCGCCCACCGGGCGGTTGATTCGTTCATGGGGCGAGCCGGGTGATGGGCCCGGCCAGTTTCGTTTGCCGCACGGCATCGCGGTGGCCGCCGACGGACGCGTGTTCGTCTGCGACCGCGAAATCGACCGCATCCAGATATTCAGCCCGGACGGCGAGTTTCTGGAGCAATGGACCGACACGCAGCGCCCGACGCATCTTACCTTCGACGCGAAAGGCAACGTCTACGTCACCGAACTCGCGTGGCACGAAGGCGACACCTCCTACAGCTTCGGCCCGGTCACCAAAATGCGTCATGCACGGTTTTCAATATTCGACCCCAAGGGCAAACTGCTCACGCGCTGGGGCACGCCGGATTGCGCCGCCCCCGGCAGCTTCGCCGCGCCGCACGGTTTGGCGCTGGATTCGAAGAACGATATCTACGTCAGCGAAGTGACGTGGACATTTGCCGTGAGCCGCAACCGCGCGCCGGCGGATTGTCATACGTTTCAGAAGTTTGCGTTGGTGGTTTGATGGAGCGGGCGCGGGCACCCGCGCGACCTGTAAACTGTGGTAATCCGCGACATCGAAGGGGCAACCCGATGAAACGTATTCTCACCATTGCGCCGGTATTGCTGATTGCGCTGTCCGCCTGCGGACAGAGGCCGGCGAACTACGAGGTGTGCAAAAGCGCGCAAAATTCTGATCAGCGCATATCCGCCTGCACGAAGGCGATTGACTCCGAGCAACTATCGAAACCCGATCTTGCCAATGCCCTGCATGCGCGCGGCAAGGCATGGGCCGGCAAGGGCGATCATCGTCGCGCGCGTGCCGATTATGATGAGGCGCTGCGCGCCAATCCCATTCTTGTGCTCGCTTATTACGACCGCTTCATGGCGGACGAGAACGACCGTGATCGCGAAAACGCGGCTGCCTCACAGAAGGCAGCCACACAGAAAGATGCCGCCAAAAAGGCCGCCGTGCCGCCGGGGGCTTTGAAAGACCCCGTCGAATACATCCGGCGCGGCATCGGGTAGAACGAAAAGCACGACTATGATCATGCAATCGCTGATTTCAGCGAGGCGTTGCGTATCGATCCGATGCAGGCGACCGCTTATCACAATCGAGGCTTCGCCTGGCAAAACAAGGGCGACTACGACCGCGCTCTCGCCGACTACACCGAGGTGACGCGCCTCAGCCCGAAGAACGCGAACGGGCACAATAGCGTCGCCTGGCTGCTGGCCACGGCGCCGGATGCAGCCGCCAGAAACAGCGCGCAAGGCGGCGGAACTGTCAGAATGGAAAAACGGCGACACACTCTATGCGCTCGCGACCGCCTATGCCGAGGCGGGCAAGTTCGCCGACGCGGTGCGCTGGCAGGAAAAGGCGATGGAGATTCCTGATTTCATGAAGGGGGATGCCGAGGGCGCGCGCGCCCGGCTTGCGCTCTATCGGCAAGGCCGGCCTTATCATCTGCGTAGCCAGTAATTTTCTGGATGGCTCGCACTGATGCCGGCGCATTGCGCCGCCCGCTCAATAATGCGATTCAAAACTCACCGCGTCCATGCGATTGATTTCATGCATGTCGATGCTCGATACCCCCGTCGCGCGATCCACGGTGAACTGCATGCGGCGGTGACCGTCGTTGGTGGCGCGGATCGACAGCAGCTCCAGGCCGTCTTGGCCGGTTTGCCACTCATGCGAGCCGGCGAGGCCTGGCGGGGTGTAGATCGAGTCACCGGGGCCGACTTTGTATTCCTTGCCCGCGAGGTCGCGCACGACGACGGTGCCTTTCAGCACGTAGTAAAGCACCACGATCGGGTGCCAGTGCAGATGCTCGTGCAGGTTCGCGCCGAACTTGGCGTGGCCGACGCGGATACGCTCGCTGGGAAACTGCTTGCTGCCGCACAGCGGGCGCACGGTCTGGCCCTTGATGGCGCCGTGCGTGTCCTTGGCCTGTTTTTTGTTGACGATGCGCATGGTGGGTTTGATTTTTTTCATGGTGGGTTCTCCTGGAACGAGTTATTCGGCAAGCAGATAAATGGGTGTGCCAGTAGAATTTTACCGTTGAATCGGCGATGATCCCTGCTGACATGGAGACATCGCGCATGAATTCACGCCTCTCGTTTGCCGCCTTTTCGGTGCTGGCGCTGGTTCCGCTTGCGGCGCTGGCGCAAGCGCCTGCTGCCGCACCGTATCCCTCGAAAATCGTGCGCGTGGTCATCCCCTGGCCCGGCGGCTCCAATGACGCGGCGGGGCGTCTGGTGTTTCAAAAAATCTCCGAGTGGTGGGGGCAGCCGGCGGTGATTGACAATCGCCCCGGCGCATCCGGTACCATCGGTGCTGCGTTGGTGGCGCGCGCAGCACCTGATGGC
>CAWUUY010000502.1:0-6655 GCA_963924885.1 uncultured Burkholderiales bacterium
TATCGCCGATGATTGACATCGGCGGTCATGGTTGTACCGGTGGTCAAATCTTCAGCGTTTCAATCAGATCGTTTTCCATGCGCACGACCTGTTTCGGCTCATTGAGCGCATCGCCGGTTATCAGGAAGGTATCTTCGGCGCGCGCGCCGAGCGTGTTGACCTTGGCGGTATGCAGGTTGATGCCGTAGGCGAGAAAAATGCGCGCAATGCGCGACAACAGGCCGGGACGATCGCCGGCAATGATCGACAGCACCTGATACACCCCGCGATCGTCTTTATGAATACTCACTTCAGGCGAAATCGGAAAATGCCGCAATTGGCGCGACAGACGCGGCTGGGTGAGCGGGGGTAACGGGGACTTCTGCTGCAGCCGTTGCCCCAGTTCGTGTTCGATATATGCGGTGAGATCGCGGTAATCGACGTGGTTGTTGTCGGGATCCTGCACCTGAAAGGTGTCGAGCGCGTAGCCGTGAGGCGCGGTGTAGATGCGCGCCTCGTGGATGGTGTAGCGTATGCTTTCGAAAAATCCGCAGATGCGCGCGAACAGTTCCGGCTGGTCGGCCACGTAAACCATCACCTGCAGCCCCTCGCCCGCGCGTGAAGGCCGCGCCTTGATCACGGGTGCCGGCGATGGCGTGCGGTAATACAGCGTGCGCGTGTGCCATGCGATTTCCTGCGCGTCGTGGCGCAAAAAATAAGCGGTGTCGAGCATGCTCCAGAACGCGTCGATGGAGGCATCGTCGATGGCGTAAAGACGCAAATTGGCCCGCGCTTCGTCCTGCCGGGTACGCTGGCTGCTTTCCACGCTGGGCATGTCGCCGGTCAACCGGCGTTGCGTCATTAGGAGCAGGTCTTCCAGCAGCTTGCCTTTCCATGCGTTCCAGACCTTCGGACTGGTGCCGCGGATGTCCGCGACCGTGAGCAGGTACAGCGCGGTTAGCCGGCGCGGCGTCAGCACTTTCGCCGCGAACGCACTCACCACGTCGGGATCGGACAAGTCCTGTTTTTGCGCGGTGCTCGACATCATCAGGTGTTGCTCGACCAGCCATACCACGAGCGAACAATCCTCGGCAGACAAGCCATGCGCCTTGCAAAACGTTGCCGCGTCGGCCTTGCCGAGTGTCGAATGATCGCCACCGCGTCCCTTGGCGATGTCGTGAAAAAGTCCCGCGAGATAGAGCACTTCCGGCTTGTCGAATTCGGACAGCAGCCGGCTGCACAACGGGAATTCGTGCGCGAGTTCGGGCACGGCGAAGCGGCGCAGATTGCGAATCACGCGCAGGATATGTTCGTCCACCGTATACACGTGATACAGGTCATGCTGCATTTGCCCGACAATTTTTCCGAATGCCGGCAGGTAGCTGCCGAGGATGCCGAGTTGGTTCATGCGGCGCAGTTCGCGGATCACGCGGTCGGGGCTGCGCAGGATGCTCAGAAACTGCTCGCGATGACGCGGGTTGCGCCGGTAGGGCGGCCCCATGGCTTTGCGCGCGCGCCACAGCGCGCGCAGGGTATTGGCGCCGATACCTTTAATCTCGGGGCGGTTTTGCAGCAGCAGGAAGGTATCGAGTATGGCTTCCGGATGGGATTCGTATACGTCGTCGTGGCGTATGGCGAGCACTTCATTGCGGATGCCGAAATACTTGCTGATCGGATGTAACTTGACGTTGCGCGCACCGGTGAGACGCGAGCGCAGGTTTTCCTGCACGATGCTGTCAATCTGCGACACCGCCTTGGCGGACCGGTAATAACGCTGCATCAATTGCTCGCTGGCGAGGCGGTGCGCGCGATTGGCAAGACCAAATTGTTTCGCCAGCGCGGATTGCAGGTCGAAGATCAACCGATCCTCGCGGCGTCCCGCCAGATAGTGCAGACGTATTCGCACCGTGTGCAGAAAGCGTTCGTGGCGCCGTATGTCGCGTGACTCGGCGTCGGTGATGATCCCGCGCCGCACCAGATCACGCCAGCTCTTGCCGAACTCCGCTGCTCTCGCTATCCACAGGATATGATGCAGGTCGCGCAGGCCGCCGGCGCGCTCCTTGACGTTGGGCTCGAGGTTGGTTTCTTCATAACGCGCGTGGCGCTGTTGCTGCTCCAGCCGCTTGCCCTGCATGAACGCGAGCGGATCGAGTGCGGCGAGCATATCGCCGACAAATTGCCGGTAGAGCTTGCGATTGCCGGCGAGCAGTCGCGGTTCGAGCAAGTTGGTTTGTACGGTGATGTCCTGCTGCGCGATGTCCACGCACTCGGCGACGGTGCGCACGCTGTGGCCGGTTTCAAGGCCAACATCCCACCACGCGCCGACCAGCCGTTGCAGGGTTTCCTGCAACGTACCGCCGGCGGGTTGATCCAGCAGGATCAGCAGATCGATATCGGAATGCGGGAAAAGCTGGCCGCGTCCACAGCCGCCGACCGCCACCAGCGCTAGACCTTTGGGCAACTGATGCGCCTGCCAAATATCGCGCAGCAATTGGTCAACCAGCGCGCAGTGCTTGCGCAGCAAGTCGGGCGCGGAAGGTTTTGCCTCGAAGCCAGCGCGCAAGGCGGCGCGGCCTTCCACCAGTGATTTGCGCCATGCGTCCACGGGCGAGGCGTCATCCCGCGCCGCGATTTCGACCGGCACGCTGGACATGAATTACCCGGTCGCCGGTTCGGGCGGCATGGCGGGCGACACGGTCAGTACCTCAAAGCCCGTTGGGGTAACCAGAACGGTGTGCTCCCATTGCGCGGAGAGACTGTGATCCTTGGTGACGATGGTCCAGCCGTCGGCGAGTCCGCGAATCTCGGCACGTCCCGCATTGATCATAGGCTCCACGGTAAACGTCATGCCGGCCGCCAACGGCAAGCCCGTACCCGGACGCCCATAGTGAACCACTTGCGGCTCCTCGTGGAATTTCTTGCCGATGCCGTGACCGCAGAACTCGCGCACCACGCTAAAGCCGTTGGCTTCGGCGTGAGTCTGTATCGCGTGGCCCACGTCGCCCAGACGCGCGCCGGGCGCCACCGCGCGTATGCCTCGCCACATGCTTTCATAGGTGATTTCGCAAAGCCGTTTGGCCTGGATCGACGGCACGCCGACATAGAACATGCGGCTGGTGTCGCCATGCCAGCCGTCCTTGATGACGGTAATGTCGATGTTGACGATATCACCGTTCTTGAGTTTCTTTTCACCGGGAACGCCGTGACAGATCACGTGATTGACCGAGGTGCAGATCGACTTTGGATAGGGCGAATAACCTGGCGGACAATAGTTCAACGGCGCGGGCACGACCTTCTGTTCGTTCACCATGTAGTCATGGCACAGTTGGTCGATTTCGTTGGTGGTGCGGCCTGCGGTGACGTAGGGTGCGATGAAGTCGAGCACGTCGGCGGCAAGTTTGCCCGCGACGCGCATCTTTTCGATGTCATCGGCGGATTTGATGTCTATGGGCATGCGGTTGACGTGCGAACGCACGTTAAGTCCTTGTTTTTGCGGAGGTCAGTATTGTATTTCAGAACGAGGTCAGTCAAACCGATGGCGAGTCATTTACTTATAAGTATATGATTTTTAATGAAATTAAATGGCATGTGCCATCAGGGGAAGGGTGGCTCTGACCTTGAGTCATGTCGAAATATCATGCTAAAATAGTAAGTTAGCTCGATTTGGGATCGCGGGCGGCTGTCGCCGGCGACCAGTAGGGTTAAAAATACGCACATCCGCCCCGTTGTGGGTGTCCTGCTTACCAATTGCGGGATGTCGGTGGATGGAGGCTCAACCCAAACAGGAGAAGTCAGTCATGTCAGTCACTATGCGTGAAATGCTGGAATGCGGTGTGCATTTCGGCCACCAAACCCGATTCTGGAATCCGCGAATGGCCCCGTATATCTTCGGTCATCGCAACCGGATTCACATTGTCAATCTCGAAAAGACCCTTGCGATGTATCAGGACGCGCTGAAGTTCGTGCGCAAACTGACCGCCAATCGCGGCACCGTGCTGTTTGTCGCCACCAAGCGTCAAGCGCAGGAGATTATTCGCGAGGAAGCCCTTCGCTGCGCCACGCCCTATGTCGATGATCGCTGGCTGGGCGGCATGCTGACCAACTACAAGACGGTCAAGCAATCGATCAAGCGGCTGAAAGACATGCAGGCGATGGTGGCGGACGGTTCGGTCGAGAAACTCATCAAGAAAGAAGCGCTGATGTTCCAGCGCGAATTGGCCAAGCTCGAGCGCAGTCTGGGCGGCATCAAGGATATGAACGGTCTGCCCGATGCGATGTTCGTGATCGATGTGGGTTACCAGAAAAACGCCGTGGCCGAAGCCAACAAGCTGGGCGTGCCAGTGATAGGCGTGGTGGATACCAATCACACCCCTGAAGGCATCGATTATGTGATTCCCGGCAATGATGACTCCAGCCGCGCGATTCGCCTCTACGCACGCGGCATGGCGGATGCCATATTGGAAGGTCGTAATGACAGCCTGAACGAAATCGTCGCGCCGGGCGGCGAAGAGTTCGTTGAGCTCGAAGAAGACAAGTAAGAAGTCCCTTTTAGATTCTGGATTCAACAAGGGGCGGCTCGGAGACGTGGGCGCCCCTTTTTTACGGATGGAGTTTGCAATGGCGGAAATTACCGCGGGCATGGTGAAGGAACTGCGCGAGAAGACCGACGCGCCGATGATGGAATGCAAAAAAGCGCTGACCGAGGCTGGCGGCGATATGGGTAAGGCGGAAGAAATTCTGCGCGTCAAGCTGGGCAACAAGGCCAATAAGGCCGCGTCGCGCGTGGCGGCGGAAGGCGTGGTGAGCACGCATATTGCCGCCGACGGCAAGCTGGGCGCCCTACTCGAAATCAACTGCGAAACCGATTTTGTGGCGAAGAACGCCGATTTTCTGGCGTTTTCCAGCGCGCTGGCAGGGCTGGTAGCCGACAACAACCCGGCCGACGTGGCCGCGCTGTCGGCGCTGACGCTGAACGGCTCGCTGGTCGAGGAAACCCGCAAGGCGTTGGTGGGCAAGATCGGCGAGAACGTCAGCATACGCCGTTTCGCGCGTGTGCCGGCGAAGGGCAAGCTGGCATCGTACATACATGGTGGTGCGAAAATCGGCGTGCTGATTGATCTGGTGGGCGGTGATGAAGGGATGGCGAAGGATCTCGCCATGCACATTGCGGCGAGCAAGCCGGTATCGTTGGCGAAGGAGCAAGTGCCTGCGGAATTGATTCAGAAAGAGCGCGATATCGCTGCAGCCAAGGCGGCGGAATCAGGCAAACCGCCGGAGATCGTGGCGAAAATGGTCGAAGGCTCGGTGCAGAAGTATTTGAAAGAAGTGACACTGCTGGGCCAGCCGTTCGTGAAGAACGACAAGCAGACTGTGGAGCAATTGCTCAAGGCGAGCAATGCCAGCGTGGCTTCGTTTACCCTTTACATCGTGGGCGAAGGGATGGAGAAGAAAAAGGATGACTTTGCCGCCGAAGTCATGGCAGCCGTTAATGCCGCAAACAAATAGTCATTTAAAAAAAATACTTAAGGAATACTGACAATGCCGGACAAACCCGCCTACAAACGCATCCTCGTCAAACTGAGCGGCGAGGCGTTGATGGGCGACGACAGTTACGGCATCAATCAGGACGTGATCGAGCGCATCGTTGGCGAGATCGCCGACGTGGCGAAGCTGGGCGTGGAGATCGCGGTGGTGATCGGCGGGGGCAATATTTTCCGCGGTGTGGCGCCGGCGGCGGCGCATATGGATCGCGCCACGGCGGATTACATGGGCATGCTCGCCACGGTGATGAACGCGCTGGCGTTGCAGGACGCGATGCGCCGCGCCAATGTCATTAGCCGGGTGCAGTCAGCCTTGAACGTGGAACAGGTGGTCGAGCCGTACATTCGCGGCAAGGCGATGCGTTATCTCGAAGAAGGCAAAATCGTTATCTTCGCGGCGGGTACTGGCAACCCGTTTTTTACTACTGATACCGCGGCGGCATTGCGCGGCATGGAAATCAACGCAGAGCTGGTGCTCAAGGCAACCAAGGTGGACGGCGTGTATAGCGCCGACCCGAAAAAAGACAAAACTGCAATACGCTACAAGAGCTTGACGTTTGACGAAGCCATCATCAAGAATCTCAAGGTGATGGATGCCACGGCGCTGACCTTGTGCCGCGACCAGAAACTGCCAATCAACGTGTTCAGCATTTTCGAGCCGGGTGCGTTAAAGCGCGTGGTGATGGGCGCGGATGAAGGTACCATGGTGCATGCATAATCTGTACAGACGGAGGAAATCATGATTGCCGATATCAAGCAAACCGCCGAGCAGAAGATGAAAAAATCGCTGGAGGCGCTGAAGGCCGATCTGGCGAAGGTGCGCACGGGCCGCGCGCACCCCGGCATCCTCGATCACGTGATGGTGGATTACTACGGCACGCCGACGCCGATTCCGGGCGTGGCCAACGTCACGTTGCTGGACGCACGCACCATCGGCGTGTCGCCGTGGGAAAAGAAAATGGCCGGCGCCATTGAAAAAGCGATACGCGATTCGGATCTTGGGCTGAATCCCAGCAGCATGGGGGAGATGGTGCGGGTGCCGATGCCGGCCCTGACCGAAGAGCGCCGCCGCGATCTCACCAAAATCGTCAAGGGCGAGGGCGAGGGCGCCAAAGTTGCCATACGCAATGTGCGCC
>CAWUUY010000503.1:0-9737 GCA_963924885.1 uncultured Burkholderiales bacterium
ATCGGCGGCACCAGGCGCACCGCTTCGTCGGTGCCGGAGGCGCGCACGTTGGTGAGCTGCTTGCCCTTGATCGGGTTGACCACCAGATCATTGTCGCGGCTGTGGATGCCGATGACAATGCCTTCGTACAGCGGATCGCCGGGGCTGACGAACATTTTGCCGCGCTCTTGCAGCTTCCACAGCGCGTAAGCGACGGCGGTGCCGTTTTCAGCCGAGATCAGTACACCGTTACGGCGTTCTTCCATGTCGGGCTTCATCGGGCCGTAGTCGTCGAACACGTGGCTGATGAGGCCGGAGCCGCGCGTCATGGTGAGATATTCGGATTGAAAGCCGATCAGGCCGCGGGCGGGGATGCGATAGTCGAGGCGTGTGCGGCCCTTGCCGTCGGATTGCATATCCTGCAGATCGCCTTTGCGGGTGCCGAGCGCTTCCATCACCGCGCCCTGATTGGCATCTTCGCAATCGACGGTGAGCATTTCGTAAGGCTCCATTTTCACGCCGTCGATTTCTTTAACCACCACGCGCGGACGCGACACCGCGAGTTCGTAACCTTCGCGGCGCATGTTTTCCAGCAGAATGGTCAGATGCAGTTCGCCGCGACCGGAGACTTCAAACACGTCGGCATCGGCGGTTTCGACCACTTTCAGCGCCACGTTGCTCATCAGCTCGCGTTGCAGGCGTTCACGAATCTGGCGGCTGGTGACGTATTTGCCTTCCTTGCCGGCGAGCGGTGAGGTGTTGACCTGAAAGTTCATGGTCAGCGTCGGCTCGTCCACCTTCAGCAGCGGCAGCGCTTCGGGTTGTTCAATGCTGGTAATGGTGACGCCGATGCCGACATCTTCAATGCCGTTAATCAGCACAATGTCGCCGGCCGAGGCTTCTTCCGCCATGGTTCTATCAAGTCCTTTAAAAACAAGTACTTGGCCTACTTTTGCGGTTTTGGGCGCGGGGTCGTCCGGGCCGCGCATGACCAATACCTGCTGTAGCGGGCGGATGCGTCCGCGCGTAATGCGGCCAATGCCGATACGACCGACGTAGCTGGAATAATCGAGCGAGCAAATTTGTAATTGCAGCGGACCATCCGGGTCATCCTCGCGCACCGGCACGTGCTTGATGATGGCTTCAAACAGCGGATCCAGCGTGCCTTCGCGCACACTGGAGTCCAGGCCCGCGTAGCCGTTCAAGGCCGACGCATACACAACCGGGAAATCGAGTTGTTCCTCCGTGGCGCCGAGTTTGTCGAACAGATCAAAGGTTTGATTCACCACCCAGTCGGCGCGCGCGCCCGGTCGATCTACTTTGTTCACAACCACGATGGGCTTCAAGCCCAGCGCCAGCGCCTTGCGTGTGACAAAGCGCGTTTGCGGCATCGGACCCTCGACCGCATCGACCAGCAGCAGCACGCTATCGACCATCGACAGCACGCGCTCGACTTCGCCACCGAAATCGGCGTGGCCGGGGGTATCGACGATATTGATATGCGTGCCGTTCCACATCACCGCGCAGTTTTTCGCCAGAATGGTGATGCCACGCTCTTTTTCGATGTCGTTGCTGTCCATCACGCGCTCTTCGAGATGCTGGTGCGCGGCAAAGGTGCCGGATTGGCGCAGCAACTTGTCCACCAAGGTGGTTTTACCGTGGTCGACGTGGGCGATGATGGCGATGTTTCGTATGGCGCGGGGCATGGCGTTTCCTGATTCCGAGGGGCGGCTAAAAAGGGCGCGATTGTAGCACAGCGGGCGAGCGGCTATCGCCCAGTTCTTTGATCTAGGCCTTTGAATTTCCTGCAAAAGACGGAGTTAAGCGCAGAATTGATGCAATGCAAAAAACATTGGTCATTTGTGATGCTTGCGGGTATCATCCGCGCACCTCGAAACCGGCCTTAATTGAAGTTTTTGGTTGTTGAGTTGCATCTGTCCCTGACCATTTGTTCCGGCTTTTACTTCTCCCGCATGTCTATTGCGGGTGGCCGTTACAGCCACGGTTAGCGACGAAGCCCGTGCGCTGACCGTGCCCGCCTGTCGAACATTTTGGCGACAGCCGTTCCATTTTTTGTCCGCGCTTATTTTGACCGCCAAGTTGGCGGTCTGCCGTACCTATTGAAAGAAACAAAATGTCATTTGCCACACTGAACCTGAATCCCGCCCTCGTGCAGGCTGTTGCCGCCGCGGGTTACACCGAACCGACCGCCGTGCAGGCGCAAGCCATCCCTGTTGCCATCGCAGGCAACGACATGATGGTTTCCGCGCCCACCGGCACCGGCAAAACCGCCGCTTTTGTGCTGCCCGCACTGGAGCGCCTAATGGCCAACCCCGCCAAACCGGGACGCGGCCCGCGCGTACTGGTGCTGACGCCCACGCGCGAACTCGCATTGCAAGTCACCGACGCGGTGTTCAAATACAGCAAGGGCGTTCGCCACATGCGCACCGGCACCGTGCTGGGCGGCATGCCGTACCCGAAACAACGCAAACTGCTCGACAGCCCGCTCGACATTCTGGTGGCGACGCCGGGACGCCTGATCGATTTCATGGAGCAGGGCAAGGTGGATTTTTCGCGCCTTGAATTACTGGTGCTCGACGAAGCCGACCGCATGCTCGACATGGGCTTTATCAAGCCGGTGGAGATGATCGCCGCGGCCACGCCGGCCACGCGCCAGACACTGCTGTTCTCCGCCACGCTCGACGGCGGCATCGGCCAACTCGGCAAACGCCTGCTGCGCGATCCGAAATTGATCGAGGTGGCCGCGCCAAAAGCGCGTCACGAAAACATCGAACAGCGCCTGCACTACGTAGACGACGGCAGCCACAAATCACGCCTGCTCGATCATTTTTTGCGCGACGTGGCGCTGGATCAGGCGATTGTGTTCACTGCCACCAAGCGCGGCGCCGATCGTCTCGCCAGCAAGCTGTTTGAAGAAGGCCATGCGGCGGCGGCATTGCACGGCGACATGAATCAAGGGCAGCGCAACCGCACGCTCGCCAAGCTGCGCAGCGGCAATGTGCGCGTGCTGGTGGCCACCGATGTCGCCGCGCGCGGCATCGACGTGAAAACCATTTCGCACGTGATTAATTACGATCTGCCGAAGCAGGCGGAAGACTATGTGCATCGTATCGGCCGCACCGGCCGCGCGGGGCTGAACGGCATCGCGATATCGTTTGCCGCGCCGGATGACGGCTGGCAGGTGCGTCTGATCGAGCGTTACACCGGGCATTCGATTGCGCCGCACGTGATCGAAGGGCTGGAGCCCAAAGTGCCGCAACGCAGCTCGCACAAGCCGGGCCCCCGTAAATCCTTTGGTGGCAATGGTGGCAATGGTGGCAATGGTGGCAGGGGCGGCAACGGTGGCAAACCGGGCAACGGCGGCGGTTATGCCGGTCGCGCCGCTCCGGGCGGCGCTGGGCGTTGGAACAAGCCTGCCGCCGCAGCGCCGGCCAAGCCGGAGCGTTCGTATTCGTCGTTTCGCGCGCGGTAACACGGCGAGGGTGCTATGTGTAAAAAATCAATAAAAACAAATACTTGTTGCCCGCTCCGGCGGGTGGTAAAGTTGCGTCGTCGTTCGCTAAAAGGTGTGAAACGTTAATGTTTGACGGCGGAAAAAGATAAAGCGACGGTGGCGGATAGTGTGTAGGCCTGCGTTCAGCGAGCAATTCTTTAAGGGGAGAGGAGCAGATGATGAGGTCGAAAACAGCAAAACGTATTTTTGGATGTGTATCGTTGTTGCTGGCAGTTTCGGGCATGAACGCTACCGCCCAAGATTACCCCACCAAGCAAATTTCCCTGGCGGTGCCGTTCGCCGCTGGAGGCCCGACCGACACGCTTGCGAGGAACCTTGCAGTGGTGATGACCCAGCAGTTGAAGCAACAGGTCATCATTGAAAACGTTGCGGGCGCGGGTGGCACCACTGCGGCCGCTCGCGTCGCCAAGGCCAAGCCCGACGGCTACAGCCTGCTGATACACCACATCGGCATGTCCACCGCGCCGGCGCTGTATCGCAAGCTGTCGTTCAACCCACTCACCGACTACGAATACATCGGGCAGGTCGCCGATGTGCCGATGACGTTGATCGCCCGAACGGGATTGCCACCGGACAATTTGACGGAGCTCATTGCCTACGTCAAAAAGAACCGCGAAAAGCTGAATCTTGGCAACGCGGGGCTGGGCGCGGCATCGCACCTGTGCGGGCTCTTGTTCATGTCGCGTATCGAATCAGAGATCGTGACCATTCCGTATAACGGTACCGCGCCCGCGTTGACCGCGCTGATGGGCGGGCAGATTGATCTGATGTGCGATCAAACCACCAACACCACTGCGCACATCAGGTCTGGCCGCGTGAAGGTGTACGGCACGACCACGCAACAGCGCATTCCGTCGTTATCGATGGTGCCCACGATGACCGAGCAGGGCATGAAAGGTTTTGAGGTGTCGGTGTGGCACGGCGTGTATGCACCCAAGGGCACGCCCAAGCCGGTCATAGACAGACTCGTCGCTGCGTTGCAAGTCTCGGTGCAGGATGCGCAGTTCAAGTCACGCATCGGCGAACTCGGCGCGCAGGCGGTCTCCAAGGACAAGGCCACGCCGGATGCACTGGCCAAACACCTCAAGGCGGAAATCGCCAAGTGGGAACCGATTATCAAAAAGGCCGGCGTCTACGCGGACTGATACTCGCAAGCGTATAGCTGTCAAACGAAAGCCCCCCGTGAGCGCGAGCCGCAGGGGATTTTTTATGCGCGGCGCGGATTGCCTTTCGCGGTGTCTGCCAGTAGAGTAAACGCTCCGCGCAGTATCTTTCCACGCATTTTTTTCGGCTCCCACTCAAATGTCAGTTGTTGTGATTTGCTTTACGCGGATCGTCGCATGACGCCGTTTAAACTCGCCGAGCCGCGCACGCTGCGCGAGGCGGTGACGCTGATGGAGGCGTCGTCCGCGCGCGCCATCGCGGGCGGTACCGCGCTGATGCTGATGATGAAGGCGGGCGTGTTTCAGCCCGCCTGTCTGGTGAGTTTGCGCGGTGTCGAGCCGGGCTACTCGGGTATTGGCTTGCTTGACGATGGCAGCTTGCGCATCGGCGCGCTGGCAACACTTTCTTCATTGGCGCGTTCCGCGGACGTACAGCGCGCGGCGCCGGTGATGATTCAAACACTGAAAACGCTGGCGAACGTGCGCGTGCGCAATGTGGCGACGCTGGGCGGGCATCTGGCCCATGGCGATCCGCACATGGATTTGCCGCCGGTGCTGACGGCGTTGGGCGCGCGGGTGCGCACGCTGTCGTCGTCCGGTGAGCGCACGCTGGCGGTGAGCGATCTTTACACCGGCTATTACGAAACCGCCTTGGCGGACAGCGAACTCATCGCCGAGGTGATCGTGCCGCCGCAAGCGGGATGGCGTGCGGCGTACATCAAAATAACCACGCGTTCAGCCGACGATTGGCCGACACTAGGTGTTGCTGCCGCGATCCGGCTGGAGGGGAATGTCGTCTCCGACGTTCGAATGGTGGTGAGCGCGGCCACGGATAAACCGGTGCGCCTGCTGGCGGCGGAAAACGTAATGCGGGGCGCCGTACCAGATGTCGCGACGCTTATGCGTTGCGGCGAGGCTGCCATGGCGGAAGTGGAATTGGCTGCGGACGTGCGTGGATCGTCGGCCTACAAGCGCGAGTTGCTGCGCGTGTATGTGGGGCGTGCCGTGCGTGCGGCCATATCCACACAGGCATCATAACTATTTGTTATTATTGAGTATTTTGTAGAATGTCGAAACTCCCCGCCACTGCCGCCGTCGGGCGCTCCATCCCGCGCCTCGAAGCGCAGGCCAAGGTCACGGGCCGCGCCGAGTATGTGCATAACCTGCGCGTGCCGGGCATGCTGCACGCGAAAGTGGCGCGCGGCACCCCGGCGCACGCGCACATTATTTCGATCGACACGGCGGCCGCGCGCGCGATGCCCGGCGTGTTCGCAGTCTACACCGGCGAAGATATCCGCCGCGTGATCGCCGAGCCGTATTACGGCCCGGCGTTTCACGATCAACCGATACTCGCGCTCGACAAAGTGCGTTATGCCGGTGAGCCGCTGGCAGTGGTGCTGGCCGCCGATCCGCATGTGGCCGAAGCCGCCGCGCAAACGATAGTCGCCGAATACGAAGCGCTGCCTGCGGTCTACGATGAAGTCGAAGCCATGACCTCAGAGGCCGTCGTCCACGAGGTTTTAAAACCCGCCGGCACCTTCGCGGATTTGAAGCACTTGAAAAACAAAACCGGCACCAACGTCGCGCTGGATTTTCATCTGCGGCGCGGCGATGTGGACAAGGCCTTCGCCGCAGCCGATTACGTATTTGAACACACGTTTCGCACGCAGCAGGTGCTGCATTTGCCGCTGGAGGCGTTTGCCACCGTTGCGGTTCCCGGAGGCGATACGTTGACATTGCATTCATCGACGCAAAGCCCGTCGTTCATACGCATCGAAATCGCGCGGCTTTTCGGCTGGCCCGAAAACAAAGTGCGGGTGAAGGTGCCGTATCTCGGCGGCGGTTTCGGTGCCAAGGTGTATGTCAAATCCGAAGCGCTCGCCGCCGCCTGCGCCATGCTTAGCGCAAGGCCGGTGAAATTCGCGCTGTCGATAGAAGAGCAGTTTTACATGATTACCAAGCACGCCACGACCTTGCGCATCAAAAGCGGCGTGACCAAGGAAGGCCGTATCACCGCGCGCGAATGCGAAGTGTGGTGGAACGGCGGTGCGTACGCTGACATCGGTCCGCGCGTCACACAGAAATCGGGGTTTACGGCGGCGGGGCCGTACGAGATCGATCATGTGAAGATCGATTCTTACGCGCTCTACACCAACCTGCCGGCGGCGGGCGCGTTGCGCGGCTTCGGCATACCGCAACTGGTGTGGGCGTATGAAAGCCACACCGACATGATCGCGCGTGAGCTGAAAATCGATCCGCTGACCATTCGCCGCAATAACCTGCTGCGCGAAGGCCGTCCGCAGGCGACCGGCACGCTGATGCACGACGCGGAGTTAGACTTGGTGCTGGAACGCTTGGCCGCTCGTATGCAGTGGGAAAAACCCTTTGACCGAGGTACGGAAACCTTGCGTTGCGGTCGCGGGATTGCCATCGGATTCAAGGCCAGCATCTCGCCCACCACGTCGATGGCCATCGTCAATATCAACGCCGACGGCAGTTGCAATCTCTACAGCAGCACGGTGGACATGGGCCAAGGCTCCGACACCGCGATGGCGCAAATGGTGTCCGAAGTGCTGGGCATCGCCGTGGAGGTGATTACTGTGGTGCATCCCGACACTGATGTCACGCCCTACGACATGGCCACACTCGGCTCGCGCTCGACCTTTCACATGGGCCATGCAGTCAAAAACGCCGCCGAAGATGCGCGCGACAAATTGTTTGCGCTGGCGAAGGAAGTGGGTCTGTCGGCGGAAACCACGCCGATACCCGACATCTTCAAAAAGAAATACGGCATGCAGGCCGGTAACGTTATTGGTGTCGGCAGCTTTATTCCGTCGTACAAATCGCCGGATACCGACGGTCAGACCGACAACGCCACACCGTTCTGGATGATCGGCGCGACCGGCGCCGAGGTGGAAGTCGATACCGAAACCGGCGAGTTTAAAGTGACGCGTCTGGTGAACTTGGTGGATGTGGGACGTTCGATCAATCCGGCGATAGTGGAAACGCAGATCTCTGGCGCCACCATCATGCAACTGGGCTTTACCTTGTCGGAGTGCATACATTTTGACGCCGGGCAGGTGACCAACGCCTCGCTCGCGGATTACAAAATCCCCGGCATGCGCGACATCCCGCTAGCGATGGAAAACGAAGCGGTCGATGCCAACCAAAAAAACGGCCCCTTCGGCGCCAAGGGCGTTGGCGAAAGCGGCACCTTCGGCGTGTCGCCCGCGATAGCCAATGCGATTGATGACGCAGTGGGAGTGCGGCTGACGAGTTTGCCGCTGACGGCGGAGGCGGTGTATCGCGGCTTGCGTGTGAAGGTCGGTAACCCCCTGAAAAACGATTAACCACAGATGAACACAGATGAACACAGATAAGGTCAAAATCAAATACGCAGATAACACGCAGGGGTTAGGGGGTTATCTGTGTTCATCTATGTTCATCTGTGGTTAACAAGGTTTTAAGAAATGGCTGCCACTCGCACCATCCAATTCACCCTCAACGGCGAACCCGCCACCGCCCAAATCAGCACGCACCAGCACTTGGTCGAGGTGCTGCAAGAGCGCGGCCTCACCGGCGCGCGCGAGAGCTGCGCGCAGGGCTTGTGCGGCTGCTGCACGGTGCTGGTGAACGACGTTGCGGTGTCAGGCTGTCTGTATCTCGCGGCATTCGCCGATGGCGCCGACGTGCGCACGATTGAAAACTCGCCCGATGGCAAGCTCGACCCCGTGCAGGAAGCCTTCATCGAATGCGGCGCGTTTCAGTGCGGCTATTGTACGCCGGGATTCATACTGATGACGCGGCAGTTGCTCGACGAACATCCTGATCCGTCGGATGACGACATCCGTCATTATTTGTCGGGTAATCTGTGCCGCTGCGCGGCGTATCCTGAGATTATCAAGGCAGTGAGATTATCATCAAAAAATATCATTAAAAACAAATAGTTATGAATTATTATGTTCACGATGTTGCCAAATTTTGCCATTCCGCATAGGCTCTTTGCTATGAGCACCATGAATATTTCCCTGCCGGATTCTCTCAAGTCTTTTGTTGATGAGCAGGTTGCCAGCCGCGCATTAGGCACCAGCAGTGAATACCTGCGCGAGTTGATTCGCAGCGACCAGGATCGCACGCGGCTGCGCGTGTTGTTGCTCGAAGGCGCGGCGTCGCCGGTGGGCGCGAAGGCAGATCGCGCTTACTTCGATTCATTGCAAGAGCGCGTGCGTAGCCGCGTGCATGGGTGAAGCAGAAACCAGTCATCCCGCGAGACAGCGCCCATCGTGATGTCAACGCGGCTATCGACTATTATCTTAGCGAGCATGCTAAAAAAGCCGCCCTCGGATTTATTGCGGCGCTGAAGCAGGCCTGCACACATCGGTCGCCAACCGCAAGCCGGATCCACACGCTATACACATGAACTGGACATTCCGAAATTGCGCCACCACGCCTTGAGGCGATATCCCTATCTGGTGTTCTATGTCGAACGCGACGATGACATTGATGTATGGCGGGTTTTGCACGAACGTCGGGGTATTCCAGCGTGGATGCAGGGCGAGGAAGAATCATGAAAAGCATCAGTGAAGGCAATCCGCTCGACCTGCGTGCATGGCTGGCCACTGCGCGCCAGCTCGGCGAACTGAAAGACGTGCGCGGCGCTGACTGGAATCTTGAGATCGGCGCGATCAGTGAATTGAACGTCAAGATCGATGGCGCGCCGGCGCTGTTGTTTGACGACATCAAGGATTACCCGAATGGTTTTCGCGTGCTGACGTGCAGCACCGCTAGTCCGGCGCGCTTGTCGAGTCTGCTTCGTCTGGGTGAAATCAAAACCCACGCGGCGCTGGTGCGTAAGCTGCGCGGGTTGCCCAAAACCTGGCAGGCCGCCGCGCCGCAATTCGCACCGGTGATCGCCGAAAAAGGCCCGGTGTTCGAGAACATTCAGGCGGGCGACGCGGTGGATTTGAACACGTTCCCTTCGCCAATGTGGCACGAGAAAGACGGCGGGCGTTACATCGGCACCGGCTGCATGGTGGTGACGCGTGATCTGGACAGCGATT
>CAWUUY010000504.1:0-8618 GCA_963924885.1 uncultured Burkholderiales bacterium
GGGGAGCGCGCCATTCGCATGCCCAAGGTCAAGCAGAAAATATCGGGGGGCTTTCGAACGCTCAAGGGGGCGCTGGACTTTTGCATCACCCGCTCCTAACTCGACACCATGTATAAGCAAGGGCAAAATATGTTCGATGTATTGCGCTCTACTTTCATGGGACGCCCTCCCTCGACTACGTCAGGTTGACCGGACACCAAAATAGATAATTCATGTTTTATTCTGGTCTCGATTTGAACTGCGCCGTTGACATTTGTCATCCTACTAGGAATTCACTCGCAGGGGACATTGATGAACATAGGCAAGCTGGTGTTCGCGCAGATCATGGAACACCTGCCACTGACGACGTTTCGTCGCTGCGTGGCGCGTTACGCAGGCGAACACAAAGTCAAAACGTTTGAAAGTCCGCCTCGAACCTTTCGATGACCGAAGCCAGGCGGGTCATTTGACCCGTCCCCAGGCGATGGTGAAACCATCCATCAAGCCGTTGATCCGGTCGAGCGGTGGTGCTTGGTTTGATCCGTCAGGTGGGTATAACGGACGGTGGTAAGTATGGAGTGATGGCCGAGGAATTTCTGCACTTCAATCAGGTCGACACCCGCTTCGATCAGGTGGGTTGCATAGCTGTGGCGAAGGCTGTGGGGGCTGATCTTTTTTTTAGCCCGCACATCTGGCTGACTTGGCGCAGGGCCTTTTGTACGCCGCCGCGATTCAGCGGCGTGATGGCGGTTGCCGCGCCTTTCAGGCCGCCGTGGCGATTGGGAAACAGCGGCACGGGGTTGCGATGCACCTGCCAGAAGCGGCGTAACAGTTGATGGGTGGCCTGCGGCAGGGGAACCAGACGGTCTTTGTTGCCCTTGGCGTCGCGCACATGGATACGCCCACGCACCGCATCAATGTCGCCGACCTGCAGCCGCAGGGCTTCACCCAAGCGCAGCCCAAGGCTGTAGAGGGTGAAGAATAACACCCGGTAGCTGAGCATCCGGGTGGCGGCGAACAGACGCTGCACTTCGGCCACGGTGACGATGTCGGGCAAGCGCTGGCTCTTGGGCGGTTTGATCAGCCCCGGTGCCACCCACGGCTTACGCAGGACGTGGACGTAGAAGAACTTCAAGCCATACAGATCGAGTTTGACCGCGCTCCAGGAGTGCGACGCCACCAGTTCGCTGAAGTAGTCAGTCAGTTGCCGCTCGGTTAAACTGTCAATCCGATGTTCAAAGCGTTTGCCTATGCGGCGGATGGCGCGAGAATAGGCATCTATCGTTTTGGGTTGTAACCCTTTGAGTTTGAGGTGCTTCAGATGCAACTGGTAGTTCTGTTCAAATAACACTTCGTCCGATGATTTCATTTCGTGTAACCTCATGGTTTGGGGTGAATCAACCCCTCGCAAACGGGGATGAGGTTACATTTTGATGTCAATTCCACATCGCCGTTTCCTCCGCGTAGCGGCTTCGTCCAACCACCGGTTCAAGGCGGACGCAAAAACGCGCCGCATAACCGGAACGTTAGGAATCTCGATGAAGCGCGCGGTCTCACGATTTGCAGCCGTAGCTCTCGTCGGCACTGGCCTGCTAATACTCCATTCAGTTGCGTCGGCGCAGATTTCGGGCTTACCCCCAACCCGCCGCCAGCGGCCGTAACGTCATCTGATCGCCCCGCTGCACCATCTCCAGCCGCCGCAGAAAATTCATCCCCAGCAGCACGGTATCTTTGCTCATGCCATCGGCCACCACGGCGCCCAGATCAGCGATTTCAATGCCGCCCAGAAGCACGCTTGCCAGAAGCGCGGGATAGCCGGCTGCGGGTCCGGCGGCGGTTAGCATGGTGATCGCGGGACCCAGTTTCAAGCCCAGCTCGGTCGCTAGCGCGCGCGGCAAGGCGATCTGCGTGGCGCCGGTATCGAGCAGGAATCGCAGGCGGCGACCGTTGATTTCGCAATCCGCGTAGTAGTGTCCGTCGCGGCTGCGCGCGAGCACGATTTCCGCCGACGCGGCGGCCTTCATATTGCGGTTGGGATTGGCTTCGCGATAAGCCCAGTCGGTAAAAAACCAGAACAGCATGCCCAGCAGCAGCGCCCAGCCCAAAGCGATCATGTGGGTTTTGCCGATCATGAACCGCCTGCAGCAACGGGCTGCGCGCATCAGATTTTCAGGATGTGCTCGCGGTAATACCGCAATTCGGCAATCGATTCGTGGATGTCCGCCAGCGCCTCGTGTTTGCCATGCTTGGTGAGGCCAGCCATCACTTCGGGCTTCCAGCGCCGCGCGAGTTCTTTCAGCGTGCTGACATCGAGATTGCGATACAGCAGATACTCTTCGAGCTTGGGCATGTATTTGACCAGGAAGCGCCGGTCCTGATGCACCGAGTTGCCGCACAACGGTGAGATGCGCGCCCCCACGTATTGCGACAGGAAAGCCACCATCTGGTTTTCCACCTCGGCCTCCGACAGCGTCGAGGACTTCACCCGGTCGATCAGGCCGCTCTTGCCGTGGGCGCCCTTGTTCCAGTCGTCCATCGCATCCAGCAGTGCGGTCGGCTGATGCACCACCAGCACCGGCGCCTCGGCCACCACCGCCAGTTGCGAATCGGTGACCACGATGGCTATCTCCAGAATCCGCTCGGTTTCCGGGTTCAGGCCGCTCATCTCAAGATCCATCCAGATGAGGTTGTTGGGGTCTTGTGCCATAATGAAACAGTGAGTCAACCAGTAAGTGTAAGTTAATCGATAAAATTTTTCCGTGCTTATTTTGTCATAGTTATCCCATGAATGCATTTGGCTCGGCGTTTTTAATTGCGGTACTGGTAGCAGCGTCCGTACGGTTCTGGCTGGCCATGCGGCATATGCGCCACGTCCAGGCCCACCGCGCGGCGGTACCGGTCGAGTTCACCGGTCAAATCAGCCTTGAGGCGCACCAGCGGGCCGCCGACTACACCTGCGCCAAGGTGCGCCTTGGGCTGATGTCGGGCGCGCTGGAAGTGGTGCTGGCGCTGGCCCTCACCTTCGGCGGCGGGCTGGAATGGCTGAATCAGGCCTCGGCCTCGCTGTTCGGCGAGGGCGTCGCGCGCGGGCTGACGCTGATTGTTCTGACCACGCTGGTGATGACTGCGGTGGAATTGCCGTTCAGCCTCTACGGCACCTTCAGCGTCGAAGCGCGTTTCGGCTTTAACAAAATGACGCCCACGCTGTTCTGGATCGATTTTTTCAAGGGTCTGGCGGTGGGTGCCGCGCTCGGCCTGCCGCTGGCGGCGGCGGTGCTGTGGCTGATGGCGCAAATGGGCGAGTACTGGTGGCTGTATGCGTGGCTGACGTGGATGGGGTTTAATCTGCTGATGCTGGCGATTTACCCGATCTGGATCGCGCCGCTGTTCAACAAATTCACGCCGATGGACAACCCGGCGGTGAAAGAGCGCGTGGACAGCCTGCTCGCGCGCTGCGGCTTCAAGGTCAAGGGCCTCATGGTGATGGACGGCTCGATCCGCAGCAGCCATGGCAACGCCTATTTCACCGGCTTTGGCAAAACTAAACGCATTGTATTTTTCGACACCCTGCTGGAGCGGCTGAACCCCACCGAAGTCGAGGCGGTACTCGCGCATGAGCTTGGCCACTTTAAGCTGCGCCATGTGGTGAAGCGCATCGCTTGGACCTTCGCCGCGAGTTTCTTTTTTCTGTGGGCGCTCGGCGCGGTGATGCACCAGCCGTGGTTTTATGCGGGCCTGAATGTCGCCACGCCCTCAACAGCGATGGCGCTGATTTTGTTTTCCCTGGTGATACCCAACTTCACCTTCCTGCTGCAACCGCTGCTGGCGATGTATTCGCGCAAGCACGAATTCGAGGCCGACCGCTACGCCGCGCAACACGCCAACGCCGCCGATCTGGTGTCCGCGTTGACCAAGCTCTACAAAGACAATGCCTCGACTTTGACGCCCGACCCACTGCACTCGATGTTCTACGACTCGCATCCGCCCGCGCTCACCCGTATTGAACATTTGCAGGCGCAGGCGTAAAATAACGTAAGTATCTGTTTTTAAACTATATTATATGACCGCCAAAGACCTCGCCAAGAGCAAATGTGTACCCTGCGAAGGCGGCGTATCGCCGCTCACGCCCGATGAAATCGCCAAGCTGTTAAAGCAACTCAAGGGCTGGGAACACGCCGGTGGCGTGATCGCCAAGCGTTACGAATTCAAAAATTATTATCAGACCCTGGCCTTCGTCAACGCCACCGCGTGGATCTCGCACCGCGAAGACCATCACCCCGACATCGCGGTCGGCTACAACCAGTGCCGCGTGTCGTATTTAACGCATGCGATCAACGGTCTGTCGGAGAACGATTTCATCTGCGCCGCCAAGCTGGATGCGTTGTTTGATTTGTGACGGCTGATCCGCGTACCCCGGCGCTGCAAAGCGGCCAAGTCGTCGCCAGCTTTGGCCGCAGTTACCGCGTCGAGTTAGCCAATGGTACGCTTGGCACGCTGATCGAATGCGCCACGCGCGGCAAAAAAAGCGACCTTGCCTGCGGCGACCGCGTGAGCATCCACAAAAGCGGCGACAACTGCGGCGTGATCGAAGCGACCCTGCCGCGCACCACGCTGCTCTACCGCTCTGACGCCTACAAACAAAAACTGATCGCCGCCAATGTCACGCAGGTGTTGATCGTGATCGCGCCGGTGCCGAGCTTTTACGATGACCTCATCAACCGCTGCCTGGCGGCGTGCGAACACGCCGGCATCGCGCCGCTGATCGTGCTCAACAAAAACGACTTGCCCGAGTTCGCCGCCGCATGGGATGCGCTCGCCGTGTATCGCGCGCTCGGCTATCGCGTGGAGGGCATCTGCGCCAAACACGATATCGCGCCGCTGGCGGCGCTGCTCGAAGGCCACACCAGCGTGCTGGTGGGCCAATCCGGCATGGGCAAATCCACCGTGGTCAATAAACTCGTGCCCGCCGCGATGATGCGCGTGGCGGAAACCTCCGCCGCGCTCGACTCCGGCAAGCACACCACCACCGGTGCGCGCCTGCTGCACATCAACGCCACCAGCCACCTGATCGATTCACCGGGCCTGCAATCCTTCGGCCTGCATCACATCAGCGCCGAAGACACCGCGCACGCCTTTATTGAGTTTCGCCCCTTGCTGGGACACTGCCGCTTTCGTGACTGCACGCACAGAATGGAACCTGGCTGTGCGATTGATGCCGCATGTGCCGCCGGCAACATCGCCGC
This sequence comes from uncultured Burkholderiales bacterium, assembly GCA_963924885.1. Lineage (GTDB taxonomy): Bacteria > Pseudomonadota > Gammaproteobacteria > Burkholderiales > SG8-41 > UBA5216. The sequence continues at coordinate 5,223 of CAWUUY010000504.1, forward strand.
GACACGGCTGGCGTCGTATCGGACACTGGTGGAGGAGCGGGTGCGGGCGCGGGCGAATCGGTACTGATAAAAATTAACCAAGCGAATGCGCCAGCATCAAGATGCCGATCAAGAACATCCACATCACCAGCGCGCGCCAGATCAGGCCCACCGTGCTCGACAGGTAATCCACGTCGGCATCGTCGCCGGCGCCCAGTTCAGGCCGGTAGCGCACGCGGCCGTATTCATGCAGTTCACCGCCGAGCTTGACGCCCAGCGCGCCCGCGCCAGCGGCCAGAATCACACCCTCGGCCGCGTTGGACCACTCGCGCGCCTGCGCGCGCCAGCAATCGGCGGCATCCTGAAAATTTCCAACAATGGCGAAACTCGCCGCCGTCAGCCGCGCCGGCAGCCAATCGATGACGTTGAACGCGCGCGCGGCGAACGTCGCGAACATTTCCGCTTCGCCGGTTTCAGCGGACGGTATCGCGGCACGCGCCGCCCATTGCTGATCCAGCACCGACGCCGCGCGATACAACAAGGCGCCCGCCGGGCCCAGCACCACGAACCACGCCACCGGCCCGAACACATTGCGATGCGACGCCATCAAGCCCAGCTCGATCGACACCCGCGCTACTTCGCCCGCCGTCAGCTCGCGGGAATCCTCGGCGCGCCAGCGCGCCAGTTGCACGCGCGCGGCGGCGTGGTCGCCGTCTTTCAGGCATTGATGGATTTCATTGTAAAAATTACTGAACTGCCGAAAACCCACGGTGAGATACAACACGCCGATGCCCCACAGCAACGCCAGCGGCGCGCTCGCGCGATGCAGCAGCCATTCGACGACAAACACCGCCATCACCATCGGCGCCACCGCGATCAGCCATGCCATCACGCCGTGCCGGTACTGCCCCGCATCCAAGTGCCGCCGCAAGGTTTGCGCAAACGCCGCATAGCCGTCGTGCAACAGATTGTCGCGGCGCAACGGCCTGAACTGTTCGATGAGCAAGGCGATCAGTAAAGCGAGGGATTTCATGATGTCCAGTCTGACGCGGGCGCGGCGCCAAAGTTCATGCAAAACACGGCGAGGACATGATCAGTCCGCGTCATAACGAATATTCATCACTTCAACCTCGGTAGCCCCCGCGGTACGGCGCCACGTCACCACGTCCCCCACCCGCGCGCCGATCAACGCCCGTGCCAGCGGCGACGCCCAGCTAATGTCGCCCGTGGCAAGATCGGCTTCGTCGTCGCCGACAATGTGATAGTGATGCCACTTGCCCGCGTCATCCTCGATTTCTACGATGGCGCCAAATCGTATGTCGGGCGCCTCGCGCGCGGCGTTGGGTGGCGCCGCGGGCACCAACTCGGCACGCTCCAGTTGCGCGCGCAGATAACGCCAATCACGCTCGACTTCGCGCAGTTTTTGTTTGGCGGCGGAGTCATCCGCCAACAGCGGTTTTAATTGTTCGTGCCTCGCGGCCAGTTCGCGCTCGCGCGCCTGCAACTGGGCAAGCCCGCGCGCGGTGACGTAATTCGCATGCGCGGGCACCGGCCGTTCAGGCAGCTCGCCCGCGGGGGCGTCATCGTCGCTTTCCTTGACGAAGGCACGACTCATGGTGTTCCCGGCAACTCCGACTGTGTGATCAACCGGCGAACTTTATACCACGGCGGTGCTGTTTTTTACGCGGCGCCACACCAGCGTACGATTATTCGCCGGCATCAGCGCGTCGCGCACTAGTTCCAGTCCGATGCTCTGGGCTAGTGCATCCACCGCCTCAAAATCGCGCAGTGCGCTGCCAACACCGCGCGCGCGCAATATCTGGTCAAAGCGTGCATTGCTGTCGGACGTAAGCCGCCCTCCATAATTGAACGGGCCGTAGACCACCAGCGTTCCCTGCGCACTCAACACCCGACCGATGCCCTCGAACGCCGCCCGCACCGACGCCCAATCCATGATGTGCAGCGTATTGGCGGTGAACACCCCATCGAACATTGGCGCCGCTTGCACCGGCCACCGCTCCTCGCGCACGTCCAGCGCCACCGGCGCGCGCAGATTCGGCAGCGCCGCCTCGGCGATCCAGGCGTTAATTCCCTCATGATGCTCCGGCAGATCGCCGGCGTGCCATACAAGATGCGGCAAATGCTTGGCAAAATAAGCCGCGTGCTGGCCGGTGCCGGAGCCGATTTCGAGCACGTCGCGCGCGGCGGCCAATGCCTCCCGCAGCACCTCAAGAATCGGGTCGCGGTTGCGTTCGCAGGCTTCGGAGTAAGGCTTCACGGCGTGGTGACCGCCGGCCAGCCGAGAAATGACAACAAATCGTCCTTGCGGGCCATGGTGTCCGCGTAACCCAGCTTGATCAGTTCGCGGCAATAGGATTTTTCAAACAACAGGTACGACAGCAGGTTCGAGCCGCTGCGGCGCGTGCCGCCCACCGTCGATAGCAGCAGGCGTATGGTGAGCGGCAATTCGCGCGAATAATCCGCGGCGATTTTCTCCAGCTCCACACTGGGCGAGATCACGCGAAACTCAACCTTATGCAACGGGTAGTTGGCCTGCTTGCGGACGTCTTCCGGGATTAGTTCTATGGTGCGATTGATGCGCTGCAAGCGCTCCAGATCGACTTCCAGGCTGTCGAGAAAAATACTGTTCAGCGCATGCCCCGCAATCTGCGCTAACGTCGGATAAGCGCCGCCCTTTATGCGTTCCGCGTTGGGTTGCAATTGCCGACCCACGCCGATCACCAGCAGGCGGTCGGCGCCCAGATGCAGCGCCGGGCTGACCGGCGCGATCTGGCGCATGGAACCGTCGCCAAAATATTCGCGATTGACGCGCGTCGGCGGAAAAATAAACGGCAACGCGCTGGAGGCCAGCAGATGTTCGAGTTCAATCGGCATCGCCACGCCGATGCGGCGCGCGCGCTGCCAGTTCTTCAGATTGGGATGCCCCTGGTAGAACGTCACCGACTGGCCGGAGGTATAGCCCGAGCAGGTAATGCTCAGCGCGGTCAAATCGCCGGCGTCGATGTTGCGCTGGATAGCGCCGAAATCAACATACTTGCGTAGCAACCCGGCCAATGGCGTATTGTCGAGCAACGACACTGGGTAATTGCCCCCGCTCACCTTGCGCAAGCGGCCGCCGAACAACCCCGCCAGCAGCCAGCGCGCGCTGTTACGAAAAGTGCCGAACAGATCGGCGCGATACACGTGATGCACGTGAAAATTCTTCCATACCGTCATCAAGCGGCGCACGGCGTGACGGAAATTCGCCGCATCGACCGCGAGTATGGTGCAGTTTATCGAGCCGGCCGAGGTGCCGCAGATAATCGGAAACGGCGTGCGCGCGTCGTCTGCGGGTGACAACTCTGACAGCGCGCGCAGCACACCCACCTGATACGCCGCGCGCGCACCGCCGCCGGT
>CAWUUY010000505.1:0-9941 GCA_963924885.1 uncultured Burkholderiales bacterium
AGTTTCCTCGCGGCGCGGGCGCCGTGCGGGCGTGGGTAGGCTTCAAGGAACTGACGCTAACGGAATTGACGGCCGATGTGCGGCTTTCCAATGTGCGCACGCGGCTGGCGAAAAATCTGCCTGAACTGGATTTGTCGAATCTGGCCGGTCGCGTGGGCTGGAAAAAAACAGCGAAGTCGGTCGAGTTTTCGACGCAGCAATTGGCCTTGAGATTGGCCTTGAGTACTGCCGGCACCGCCGGCAATCTGGCGGTGCGGCCGATGGATTTGGTTCTGAAGGCCACGCTGAACGCCCAGGGTCAAGTGGCGGCGGGCGACATCAAGGCCAATGAGGTTGATATCGCGCCGCTGATGTCGCTGGCGGATCATTTGCCGTTTGATGATGAGACGCGCAAGCGGCTGGCGGAGCTGGCGCCGCGGGGCCGGCTGTTCGACGTGCAGACGCAATGGGAAGGCGCGTTGCCGACGCCCGCGAAATACCGCGCGCGCGCGCGCTTCGAGGATCTGGCGATGAATTGTTTTGGCGTGGTGCCGGGACTCCAGGGCATCAGCGGCACTGTGGACGCGAGTGAAAAAGGCGGTAACAGCCAGTTGACGGCGCGCGAAATGAAGCTCGACTTGCCCGGGCTGTTCAAGGAGGTGTTGCAGTTCGATACGCTGACCGCGCATGCGGCGTGGACGTTTGATCCCAAGGATAAGGATAAAGCGAGGGGCTTCGAGATCAAGCTGTCGAACGTGTCGTATCACAATGCCGACCTGGCAGGCACGTTAAGCGGCAGCTATCGCACGGTGCCCGATCAGCCCGGCATTGTTGACCTCACCGGCAATCTGCTGCGCGCCGATGCGCGCAGCATCATGCGTTACCTGCCGCTCAACGTCGCTCAATCGGCGCGGCCATGGATGGAAACCGCGTTTGTCGCGGGCACATCCAGCGATGTGAATTTTCGCGTCAAAGGCGACATGCGTGAATTCCCGTTTGCGGACAACAAGGGCGGCACGTTCTTCGTGACGGCTAAAATTACCGGCGGCGCGCTGCACTACGGCGACGGCTGGCCCAATATCGAAAACATCGATGGTGATTTCGCGTTTCGCGGCAAGCGTATGGACATCGTGGCGAATCGCGGCACGATTTACGGTGTGCGTCTGGCCAAGGTGCATGCGGAGATGCCGGACCTCACGCAGCCGGCGGGGCGCGTGCTGACGGTGACCGGCGAGGCTGAAGGCCCCACCCCGGACTTTCTGAAATTCATCGCCACCAGCCCGGTGGCGGATTACATTGAGCATTTTACCGACGGCATGCAGGGCAAAGGCGCGGGCAAGCTCGATCTCAAGTTGGTGTTGCCCTTGGCGGATATGAGCAAAACGCGTCTGGCCGGCGGTTTTCAGATGACTGGCAATCGTCTGGTGATCGAGCCGTCGCTGCCGCCGCTCGAACAACTGACCGGAAAACTTGAGTTTTCCGAGACGGGCGTGAATGTGCCCGGCGCCAACGCGGTGTTTTTCGGCGGGCCGATGACGATATCGGGCGGCACCCAGCGCGACGGCACGATACGTATCGGCTTGCAGGGACGCGTCGCGCCGGACACGGTGCGTCGGGCCGGTGGCCCGGCGTGGCTGGCCCACGTTCGCGGGGCGACGGATTGGCGTGGCACGATCAATGTGCGCAAGAAGACCGTGGATCTGGTGCTGGAATCGAATTTGTTGGGTATTGCGTCCACCTTGCCGGCGCCGTTTGTTAAAACGGCCGCCGAATCCGTGCCGATGCGCGTCGAGCGGCGCTTTGTCAGCAATGACCGCGACGTGGTGAGCCTGACCTATGGTGAGATTATCAGCGCGCGTTTGAATCGCCATGTCGAAAGCAAGCGCACGGTGATAGACCGCGGCGTGGTGCAATTGGGCGGGGGCGCAGCGCGCGAGCCGGAACGCGACGGCGTATGGGTGAGCGGCAGTCTGAAATCGGTGAATCTCGACGGCTGGCTGAAAATCTCGGGCGGCGTCGGCGGTCCCGGCAGCCAAAGCAGTGATGGCGGCATTGTGTTCGCACTGGCCGGTATCGACGTGAAGTTCGGTGAACTGGACGTTTACGACCGGAAGTTCGGCGACATTGCAATCACCGGCGTGAAGCTCGATGCCGCGACGACGCGCTACACGTTGAGCGGCAAGGAGTTCGAAGGCACGGCCGACTGGCATTCGGCGGGCAAGGGGCAGCTGACGGCGCGCCTGAAAAAATTCATCATACCTGCCGCCACTCCGGTCACCACGCCGGCTGCCGCGGCAGCGCCCGCGGAAAAACCGCTGGTGACCGAAACGCCGCAATTGCCCGCGCTGGATATCGTGGCGGAGAATTTCCAGATGGGCGCCAAGCAACTGGGCAAGCTGGAGCTCAAAGCCACGCCGCTGGATCGCGACTGGCGCATTGACCAACTCACGGTGACCAACCCGGACAATACGCTGACAGTGGATGGCGTATGGCAGTCGTGGCTCGCCAATCCGCGTACCGTGGTCAATGTGCGCTGGAGTATTACCGACGTGGGCAAGACGCTGACGCGTCTGGGCTATCCGGAAGGCGTGCGCCGCGGCATGGCGTCGATCGACGGCACGATGACCTGGAGCGGCGGGCCGCAGCAGTTGGATTTTCCGACGCTGTCCGGCAGTTTCGCATTGCAGGCGGTGAAGGGGCAGTTTCTGAAAATGGAGCCGGGCATCGGAAAACTGCTGGGCGTTATCAGCCTTCAATCCTTGCCGCGGCGGCTGTCGCTGGATTTTCGCGATGTGTTCGGCGATGGCTTCGCCTTTGATGAAGTGCTCGGCGTGGTGAAAGTCGAGCGCGGCATCGTCACGGCAGAAAATTTTCGGATCAACGGCCCGTCCGCGCGGGTGGTGATGGGCGGCACCGCGGACATCAATCAGGAAACGCAGAACTTGCGCGTGAAGGTCAATCCGCATGTGTCGGACGGCGTGTCCATTGTCGGCGCGCTGGTCGGCGGCCCCATCGCGGGGATTGTGGCCTTCGTGGCGCAGAAGCTGCTCAAGGACCCGCTCGACGATATGGTGGCGTTTAACTACAGCGTGACTGGTAGTTGGGCCGATCCCGTGGTGGCGCGTATCTCCGGGCCCCAGCGCGCCGAGGCTGCCCGTGCGGAAGCCGAGCGTGCCGAGGCCTCGCGCAAGACGCCGTAGCGGCGCTTAAAATCACAACCCGTCCATCAGGAAAGACTGCATGAACTCACGTTTCACTCCCGCGCCACGCGCGTCATCGCGCATCGCGGCATTGCAAATGGTTTCGGTGCCGCGCGTGGCGGACAATCTGGCCGAAGCGGGCAGGCTGATCGCGTTGGCCGCCGACCAGGGCGCGCAACTGGTGGCGCTACCGGAATACTTCGGCATCATGGGCATGAAAGACACCGACAAGGTGGCGGTGCGCGAGAGCGAGGGCGATGGCCCGATCCAGAATTTTTTATCGGCGGCGGCGAAAAAACATGGCGTGTGGATCGTCGGCGGTTCCGCGCCGCTGGTGTCGGCGGACGCGGCGCGCGTACGCAACAGTTGCCTGGTGTACGACGCCACCGGCCAGCAGGTGGCGCGCTACGACAAGATTCATCTATTCGGATTCCAGATGGGCGCGGAGCAGTATCACGAAGAACACACCATCGAGCCGGGTAACACGCCGGTGACGGTGGAAACACCGTTTGGCCGCATCGGGCTGTCGATTTGTTATGACTTACGCTTTCCTGAACTGTATCGCGCGATGAAAGACATCGATATCATTTTTGTGCCGTCGGCATTCACCGAAACCACCGGACGCGCGCACTGGGAGACGTTGCTGCGCGCGCGCGCCATCGAAAATCTTGCCTACGTGGTGGCACCGGCGCAGGGCGGGCGTCACGAGAACGGTCGCGAAACGCACGGCGACACCATGATTATCGATCCGTGGGGTACGGTACTGAACCGCCTGTCGCGCGGCGCGGGTGTTGTGATTGCCGACGTAAACCTGTCACACTTGCAGTGTCTGCGCCGCAATCTGCCGGCGCTGGGTCATCGGACTTTGGTATAACTATTTGTTTTTAAAGGATCATTTTGTCAGTCATCGCCAGTGCCACCGCCACCCCCGAAATCAATTTTTCAACCGCCCACGACACGCTGCTTGCTCCCTATGCGTTGAACGACGCCAAGCTCAACACCGTGTTCGGCCAGATCATGCAGCATCAGGTCGATTACGCCGATCTGTACTTTCAATATAGCCGCAGCGAATCGTGGAGCCTGGAAGAAGGCATCGTCAAATCGGGCAGCTTTAGTATCGATCAGGGCTTGGGCGTGCGCGCGGTGAGCGGCGAAAAAACCGCGTTCGCGTACTCCGACGACATCAGCTTTGATGCGCTGGCGGCGGCGGCGCAGGCCACGCGCGCCATTGCGAGTCAGGGTGGCACCAACGCGACGCAAATCGCGGGGCAAATGACGAGGCGCAACGAAGGACACAAGCTGTATTTTCCGCACGATCCGCTGGCGAGCCTTGAAGACCCGAAGAAAGTTGCGTTGCTGGAAAAGCTGGAGCGCCATGCACGCAGCCTCGATCCGCGCGTGACGCAAGTGATGGCCTCGCTCGCCGGCGAATACGAAGTGGTGATGGTGGCGCGCAGCGATGGCGTGCAGGCCGCCGACGTGCGTCCGCTGGTGCGCGTGTCGCTGCAAGTGATCGTCGAACAAAACGGACGGCGCGAGCAGGGCAGCGCAGGCGGCGGCGGACGTTTCAACTACGCTTACTTTACCGACGCGGTCTTGCACGATTACGCGAAAAAAGCCGTCGATCAGGCGCTGGTGAATCTGGACGCGCAACCCGCGCCCGCGGGCACCATGACGGTGGTGCTGGGCAACGGCTGGCCCGGCGTGTTGTTGCACGAAGCGGTGGGCCACGGTCTGGAAGGTGACTTTAATCGCAAGGGCACCTCGGCGTTCAGCGGACGCATCGGCGAGCGCGTGGCGTCGCCCGGCGTCACGGTGGTGGACGACGGTACCCTGGGCCAACGCCGCGGCTCGCTCAATATCGACGACGAAGGCAATCCGACGCAGCGCAATGTGTTGATCGAAGATGGCGTGTTGAAAGGCTATTTGCAGGATAGTTTGAACGCGCGACTGATGAAAGTTGCACCGACGGGCAATGGCCGGCGTGAATCCTTCGCGCATATTCCCATGCCGCGCATGACTAACACGTATATGTTGAACGGCGACAAAGACCCGCAAGAAATCATCGCCTCGGTGAAAAACGGTTTGTACGCCGCGAACTTCGGCGGCGGGCAGGTCGATATCACCAGCGGCAAATTCGTGTTCTCGGCCTCCGAGGCGTATCTGATCGAAAACGGCAAGGTCACCCAGCCGGTGAAAGGCGCCACGCTGATCGGCAACGGCCCCGACGCGCTGACGCGCGTGACCATGATCGGTAACGACATGGCACTGGATTCCGGCGTCGGCACCTGCGGCAAGGAAGGCCAGAGCGTGCCGGTGGGCGTGGGGCAACCGACCTTACGTATTGATGGGCTGACCGTGGGCGGCACCGCTGCGTAGGTTGTGGTGATCGTGGCGAACCGCACCAAGGTTGCTACGGTATAATCCTCTGTTTTTACAGAGAATTGAGACAGCTATGCCGCAACAAACCGACGATCTACGCATCAAGGAAATCAAAGAGCTGGTATCGCCCGCCAAGGTGCTGGGCGAGTTCGCCATCACCGACGCCGCCGCCAAAACCGTGGCCGAAACGCGGCAGGCGATCCACCGCATTATTCACGGCGCGGATGACCGGCTGCTGGTTATCGTGGGGCCGTGTTCCATCCACGACGTGAAGGCGGCCAAGGAATACGCCGTCAAGCTCAAGGAATACGCCGACAAAATCGGCGCCGACCTGTTGATCGTGATGCGCGTGTATTTTGAAAAGCCGCGCACGACAGTGGGTTGGAAAGGTTTGATCAACGATCCGAAACTCGACGGCAGTTTCAATATCAACGAAGGCTTGCGCGTGGCGCGGCAATTGTTGCTGGAAGTGAACGCCATGGGATTGCCGGTGGGTTGCGAGTTTCTCGATATGATCACGCCGCAGTACATCGCCGACCTGGTGGCGTGGGGCGCGATCGGCGCGCGCACCACCGAATCGCAGATACACCGCGAACTGGCGTCCGGCCTGTCGTGCCCGGTGGGGTTCAAAAATGGCACTGACGGCAGCGTGCGTATTGCGATTGACGCGATCCGCGCGGCGCAGGCGCCGCACCACTTTTTGTCGGTGACCAAAGAGGGCCGCTCGGCGATCGTCGCCACGGCGGGCAACGAAGACTGTCATTTGATACTGCGTGGCGGCAAAGCGCCCAACTATTCGGCGGCGGATGTGGACGCGGCGGGCAAAGGGCTGGCCGAGGCGGGCATCCCGGCTCGCATCATGATCGATTTCAGCCACGGCAACAGCAGCAAGGTGCCGGCCAAGCAGGTGGACGTGGGGCAGGATGTCGCGCGCCAGATCGAGGCGGGTGACGGACGCATCTTCGGCATCATGGCGGAAAGCCATTTGAAGGCGGGACGCCAGGATCTGGTGCCGGGCAAGCCGCTGACGTACGGCATGAGCATTACCGATGGCTGTATCGGCTGGGAAGAAACCCGCACCATGCTTGATGGGCTGGCCGCCGGCGTGCGTGCGCGGCGGATCAAGGCTGAAACCGCCGATTGAGCTTGGAATGACCGTGCGCGGGCTGGCACTGCTTGCCGCAGTTTGTTGTTTTTGCACGCACGCCGCCGCGCTGGAAGTTCACGACGACCGCGGCAAAACACTGCGGCTCGCCGCGCCCGCGACCCGCATCATTGCCATCGCGCCGCATCTCACTGAAATTGCATTTGCCGCAGGTGTTGGATCGCGGCTGATCGCGGTCAGCGCCTACAGCGATTACCCGCCTGAAGCCCAACGTCTGCCGCTTGTAGGCGACGGCGCGCGCGTGGATATCGAACGTATGCTCATGCTCAAACCCGATCTGGTGCTGGCGTGGAAAAGCGGCAATCAGGCGGGTGACATTGCGCGCCTGGAGCGGCGCGGTATTCCCGTGTGGGTAACGGAACCGTTACGTCTCGCCGATATTGCACGCTTGCTGCGCGGCGCTGCGTTGCTCGCGGGCGATGCGACAGCAGGTGAGCGCGCGGCGGCGGAATTTGAGCGAGCCCTGGGTGAATTGAAAGAGCGCGCATTGAAAGATTCATACGCCACGCCGTCTACCCGGCGCGAACCGTTGCGCGTGTTCTATGAAATCTGGCATCAGCCGCTGCTCACCGTCAACGGCGCACACATGATCAGCGACGCGATTACGCTGTGCGGCGGGAAAAACGTATTTGCCGAGGTACCGGTGCTGACACCCGCCGTGTCGCTGGAAGCGATATTGGCGGCGCGCCCTCAATTGATACTCGGCGGTGGTTCCGCCAACGGTGAAGCGGAATTTGTCTCCAGATGGGGCAACGTGCGCCTGGCCTCACTTCGGGCCATACCCTTGAGTTACATTGCACCGGATGGTATTCAGCGCCAGTCACCGCGCATCCTCGATGGAATACGTTCCATTTGCACGCACATTGATGCCGCGCGCGCAGCGCACTAAAGATCGACTCGGTAAGTTTGGGGTAAGCAAGCAGGCGCCACAATGCAGACCTAATTGTTGCGCGGCTAGTTCGGTATCGGGCTTCGTTATCGTTGTATGGGTTCGGCGCCGGCGCGTGGTGGTTCATCCTCAAACTTCCCATCAGGTGACTCACGTGTCAGATCAACAACCGCTTATTCCAGAATACATTCCCCCGCCCACCGGCAAGGCCTTTGTCGACATGAGTGTTTCCGAGAAAGGCACGTTCATCGGCAAGGCCTTCGTGATGATGATCACCGGCGGATTTGCTTTTCCCAACGTCTGGATTGAATAGTCAGGGTTTCAGCAAGAACGTTTCAATCATAGCGGCCAGCTGTTCCGGCTGGTCGTGATGCATCATGTGTCCGCTGTCTTGCAGCAGCACTTCGCGGAAATCCCGGAACGCCTGCTTGCGCTCGGCCATTTGCGCGGGCGTATCCTTGCGCCAGCCGCGCGGATCGATTTCGTTGGTCACCACCCACAGCGTGGGACAAGTGACACGCTTCCAGCATTCCAGCAATTCTTCGAGACGGCTTAACACCGGATTCACGATCTTGTGGCGCGGATCGAAGTTGAGCACGATCTCGCCATTGGACGCGCGTCGCGCCCAGTGTTGCGCCAGAAAATCCGCCTTGTCGCGTGGCAAGCGAGGATTGTTTTTCATCAGGCGCGCCGCCACCGCGTCGAACGTGGCGTAAGGCCGGAAAGACGGCATTTCCTTCAGGTCATCCAGCCAGCGCTCGTAGCGGCCCGGCGCCATCTCGGCGCTGGCGCGGCCCATGCCAAAACCCTCCAGCGAGACCAGCTTCGCCACCTGCGCCGGGCGTATGCCCGCATAGGTGCAGGCGACGTTGCCGCCCATGCTGTGCCCGACCACGTTGGCCGCCCCGGCGGAATAAATGTCCAGCAGCGCATCGAGATCGGCGTAGTAGTCCTGAAACCAGTAACCCTCGCGCGCCCAGCCGGAAAGGCCGAAGCCGCGCCAGTCCGGCGCGATCACCTGCCAGTCGTGCTGGAACGCATCGACCAGAAACTGGAACGACGCCGACACATCCATCCAGCCGTGCAGCAAAAAGAGCTTCGGACTGGCGGCGTCGCCCCACAAACGCACGTGATAACGGATGCCGCGGATGTCGTGATATTCGGAACGGCTTGTTTTCATTTGAGTTTTTTCTTTGCGTGTATTTCTAGCGTGGTGATTATGCAGCAACCCCGAACAAGCCGCTAAAATAGCGCCATGCCAAATCCGCAACCCGCATTCGTCCACCTGCGCCTGCACAGCGAGTTTTCCGTCGTTGATGGCATTGTGCGCATTGACGATGCGGTGGCTGCCGCCGCCGCCGACGGGATGCCGGCGCTGGCGTTGACCGATTTGTCGAACGTGTTCGGCATGGTCAAGTTTTACAAGGCGGCGCGCGCGGCGGGGGTGAAGCCGATTATCGGCTGCGATGTGTGGCTCACCAATGACGCCGACCGTGATAAACCGTTTCGCTTGCTGTTGCTGGTGCAGGCGCACAGCGGTTATCTGCGTTTGTGCGAAATGCTGACGCGCGCGTATCGGAGCAACCAGTATCGCGGTCGGGTGGAAGTCCGCCGCGAGTGGTTTGCCGAAACCGGCACGGAAGGATTAATCGCTCTGTCGGGAGCTCACGGGGGCGACGTGGGGCAGGCGCTGATCGCGGACAACGTCGAGGCTGCCGCCGCGCTGGCCACGGCCTGGGGAAAACTGTTTCCCAACCGGTTTTATATCGAAGTGCAGCGCCCCGGCCCCGGCGCGATGACGACGGGGGCGGCGGCGGTGCCGGTCGAAGTCTGCGTGCAGTGCTCCCTGAAGCTCGCGGCGCAGTTGAAACTGCCGGTGGTGGCGACGCATCCGGTGCAGTTTTTACGAGCGGAGGATTTCCGGGCGCACGAGGCGCGGGTGTGTATTTCCGAAGGGCAGATGCTGTCGGATCAGCGCCGTCCGAAGCTCTACACCGAGCAGCAGTATTTCCTGAACCAGGAACAAATACTCAATATATTCAAGGATATACCGGATGCGCTGGCGAACAGCGTCGAAATCGCCAAGCGCTGCAATCTCAAGCTGGAATTGGGCAAGAGCAAGCTGCCGCTGTTCCCCACGCCCAATAACGAAAGTCTCGACGATTACCTGAGACTGCGCGCGCACGATGGCCTTAAAGAGCGCATGGCGGTGTTGTATCCGAATGCCGAAGCGCGCGAACGCGAAATGCCGCGTTATGTCGAGCGGCTTGAATTCGAGATCACGGTGATTTTGCAGATGGGCTTTCCCGGCTACTTTTTGATCGTG
>CAWUUY010000506.1:0-5902 GCA_963924885.1 uncultured Burkholderiales bacterium
GTACCTCACCGGCATGACGCGCGCCGAGAGCGACGCCGAACTCGCCCAGCTCTATGCTCACATCACGCAGCCGGAATTTGTTTATGCGCACCACTGGCGCGTGGGCGATCTCTTGATGTGGGACAATATCGCCGTGCAGCACAAGGCCACGTTTGATTACGACCCGCTGCCGCGGCTGATGTACCGCACCACGGTGCGCGGCCCTGCCGTCACTTGAGCGCGGCTGATATGTCCGACCTATCCGACGCAGGCGGCCTCATCACCGTAAGGCTCCACCCCGCCGTGTCGGAGCACGACAAAGAATTCAACGACTGGTACAACCTTGAGCACGTGCCACAGGTCACTGCCCTGCCCGGCTTTGTGCGCACGCGGCGCTACTTCTGCGCGAAGTCCGATATTCGTTATCTCGCGTGGTACGAAACCGCTGATGAAACCGTCGAAGCCGGCGCGCATTTTCAAGGCATCGTCACCGAGCCTACGCCGTGGTCGCGGCGCATGCGCGGCATTTACGGTGACCATCGCGAGCGGATGAATTTCAAACTGATGTGTGAAGTGGCGAACGCCTCGGCCTCATTACCTGAAGCCGGCGCGCCGTGGATGTACATCGTGCATACCGACATCCCAGATCACATCATCGACGAATACAACGCGTGGTACGACCGCGAGCACCTGCCGCGCTGCGCCAACATTCCCGGCGTGCTGCGCGCGCGGCGTTATGCGGCGACGGCCTGCACCTCCGGCGCGGTGGCCCCGCGATATTTAACAGCCTACGAAATGACCGGCCCGGATGTGTGGGAAAGCAGCGCCGCGCAAGTCGCGCGCAAAACACTGTGGACAGAAAAAATGCGTTCGCTGTTCAGCAACACGCGGCGCGCGCTGTATCAACTGGTGGCGCCTAATGTGACGCATGCGCGGGCGGTCAAGATGCAGCGCCCTGCGGCATGATCGCGTTTCAACATAGCACCCCGTTCGGGCTGAGCCTGTCGAAGCCCTCCTGCCTGCCCCGCTCTTCGACAAGCGCAGGGCGAACCGGGTTGGCGTGCCGCTTATGACGGAAAAAGCCATCGCGAGCAGACTGCTCCTCACCCGCATCGACGACCGCGGCGACGCCGGTCGCATCGCTTATCTAACCGTCAACAACCCGCAACGCCGCAACGCGCTGGGCATGGCCGGCAAGCGCGCGATAGCGGCAACATTCGACCAACTCGCGCAGGACGAAAAACTCCGCGCCGCGGTCATCACCGGCGCGGGCGATAAATCGTTCATCGCAGGCGCGGACATTCATGAGATGAAAGACCTCACGCCCGAAGAGGCGGAAGTCGAACACACGCTCACCCACGTGGCGAACGAGGCGATACGCGCGTTTCCGGTGCCGGTGATCGCGCGCATCAACGGTTATTGCCTGGGCTTCGGCATGGAGCTTGCCGCCGCCTGCGATCTGCGCGTGGGTGCGGACAGCGCCAAATTCGGCATGCCCGAAGTGCGCGTGGGCATTCCTTCTGGCATGGAAGCCGTGCTGTTGCCCAAGCTCATCGGCTGGGGCAAGGCCGCGGAGCTGGTGTACACCGGCGACATCATCGATGCGGCGGAAGCCTATCGCATCGGCTTTTTGCAAAAGCTCGTGCCCGCGCACGAACTCGATGCCGCCGTGGAACAATGGATCGCCTCGATACTACTCGGCGGCAAGCGCGTGATGCGTCTGCAAAAAACGCTGCTGCGCGATTGGGAGCGCCTGCCGGTCGACGACGCCATCCATGCCGGCATCCGCGCTTGCGTCGAATCGCGCCGCACCGATGAGCCCCAACGCATGATGCAGGCCTTTATCAATCGCAAATCCCCTATCAAAAAATAATCAATAAAAACATGTACTAACTGGAACACGACGCTAAAGAACTCCTGGCAGGACACAAGGTTCGTGTGCCTGCGGGCAAGCTGATTTGCAGTGCGGCGGATGCCGCTACCGACCTACCGCCGGGCCCATGGATCGTCAAAGGCCAGATCACCGCCGGCGGTCGCGGCAAGGCGGGCATCATCAAAAAAGCCGCCACGCCGCGGGAGATTGCCGAACACTGCAAGGCCATACTGGGCCGCGTGGTGAAAGGCCGCCGTGTTGAATCCGTGCGCGTCGAGCAACAGGTGGCGGGCGGCAGTGAATCCTATCTCGGCCTGCTATTGGATGCTGCGGCGGGTGGCGTGCGAGTCATCATGGCCGCGCAGGGCGGCATGGACATCGAAGCGCTGCCGGCGGCCGCGATACGCACCGCCGTCGCCGAGCCCAATGTGGCTAAGCTCACCGCTTGCGTCAATCAACTGGCTGCGGGTCTGCCCGCGCCGTTTTCAACAGCACTGGCCGAAGCCGGCGCGCTGCTCGCGCAACGCTTTATGGAAAGCGAGGCGCTGCTGATTGAAATCAATCCCCTGTTCGTGCGCGCCGATGGCAGTTGGGTCGCGGGCGACGCCAAGTACATCACCGACGACAGCGCGCTCGAACGCCAGGATGAAATTCGTGCCCTGCTGAAAAATCGCGCCGCTGCCTATCCCGAAGCCGCGCTGAAACTCGAACACGGTTGCGACTATGTGGTGGTCGATCCCGACGGCGAAATCGGTTTGCTCACCACCGGCGCGGGGCTGTCGATGATGCTGGTGGACGAGCTGCGCACGGCGGGCCTGAAGCCGTATAACTTTCTGGATGTGCGCACCGGCGGCTTGCGCGGCGAAACCGCGCGGCTGGTGCAGGTGTTGCGGTGGATACAGCAGGGCCGCAATGTCAAAGTGCTGCTCATCAACATCTTCGCCGGCATCACCGATCTCGGCGAATTCTCGCGCCTGATGATCGAGGCCTTGCGGCAAGTGCCCGAACTCAAGGCGCCGGTCGTCGTGCGTCTGGTCGGCAACGGGCTGTCCGAAGCGCGCGACGTATTGAGCGCCGCCGGCATCGCGCTGTATCCCGATCTGGATGAGGCGCTGGTTGAAGTGCGCAAACACCTTGCACAGTCGGTTGCGAGCAAGACATGATCAATCCCCGCATCGATCGTAGCACTCGCGTAATCATCCAAGGCATCAGCGGCCGCGCCGGCAAACTGCACAGCCGTCTGATGATGGAATACGGCACCCGCATCGTCGCCGGCGTGTCGTCGCGCAAGGAAGTGAACGAGATCAACGGCGTGCCGCTGTTCGCCAACTGCGCCGCCGCCGTCAAGGCCACCGGCGCGACGCACAGTGTCGCACTGGTTGGCGCGTTTGATCTGCTGGCCGCCATTGATGAAGCGCTCGCCGCGGGCATCCGCTACATCGTCACGCCCACCGAGGGCATGCCGGTACACGACGCGCTCAAGGCCAAGCACGCCGTCGATCAAGCCGGCGCCATCTGGATAGGCGCCTCCACGCCCGGCATGGCGATCGCGGGCGAAGCCAAGCTGGGTTTTCTGCCCAATGCCTCACTGTTGCCCGGCCCGGTCGGCATCATGTCAAAATCCGGCACGCTGTCGTATGAATCCGGCTACCGTCTCGCACAAGCCGGCATCGGCACCTCAGCGTGGATCGGCGTCGGCGGCGATGCGGTGAAGGGCGTACGCTACGCCGACCTGGTGCCGTTTTTCGCGCAGGACGAACAAACCAAGGCGGTGCTGCTCATCGGCGAAATCGGCGGCCATGAAGAAGAAGATTTTGCGGCAGCGTGCATCGCACAAAAATTTGCCAAGCCGGTGTTTGCATTGATCGCCGGACGCAGCGCCCCGGAAGGCGTGGCCATGGGCCACGCCGGCGCGCTGGTGCACGGCTCGCACGGCACCTGGGAAGCGAAGCGCCGCGCGCTCGACGCCGCCGGCGGAACGGTGTTTGGATCGTTGAATGACATGGTGGCGGGTGTTACCCAACGCTTGCGATAAATCGAACTTTTTTTGAAAAGCAAAACACTCATGCTGAAAACCGCATCGCAGTACTCATTGATTCCCGCACTGATCGCGATGGTCATTCCCCTCGCGGCACAGGCGCAAACCGCCTCGACGGGCGCGGCACAAACCTACCCCACCCGCACCGTGCGCATCCTCGTGCCCACCGCCCCTGGCGCGGGCAGCGATACGCAGGCGCGCTTGATCGCCAAGCGCTTTACCGAGAGCATGGGACAGTCGTTCGTGGTGGACAATCGCGCCGGTGCGTCGGGCGTGATCGGCGCGGAGGTGGTAGTGCGCGCGCCGGCCGATGGCTACACGGTGCTGTTTGGCACCGCGCAGATTCCGATGAGCATGCTGTTGCTGAAAAAAGCGCCGTTTGATTTCGCGCGCGACTTTGCGCCGATCACCCAAGTTTCCTTCGCGGCGCAATACTTGATGGTGCATCCCAGCGTGCCCGCGCGCACGGTGCCGGAACTGGTGGCGCTGGCGAAAAAGAATCCGGGAAAGCTCAATGCCGGCTCCAGCGGCAACGGCACCGCCAATCACATGGCGATTGAAATGCTGAAACTCGCCGCGGGCATTAGCGTGACGCATGTGCCCTACCGCAGCGGCGCGCCGTCCATCGCGGCGCTGATCGGCGGCGAAACCGATTTCGCCTTCAGCGGCGCGGTCACCGCGCTGCCGCACGTGCGCTCCGGCAAGGTGCGCGGCCTCGCGGTCACGTCGGCCAAACGCACCGCCGCCGCGCCGACCATTCCTACGCTGGATTCGTTTTTCCCCGGCTATGAATCAGCCAACTGGTACGCGATGTTCGTGCCCGCCGCCACGCCGCCTGCGGTGGTCAGCAAACTGCACAGCGAAACCGTGAACGCGCTCAAGCTGCCGGAGATACGCGACTTCATGGCAAGCGAAGGCGCTGAACTGGTCGGCAGCACACCCGCGGAACTGGGCGCGTACGTGCGGCGCGAGATTGATCGCTACGGCAAAGTGATCAAAGCGGCCAATATCAAAATTGAATAATGCTCAATAAAAACCAATACTTAGATAACTATCTCAGAGCGCACGCAGCGTATGCAATAGACGCAACACACACGGCGCCGTACCCCACTGCGCCGCGCCGTCCAGCGTGGCCAGCGCCCGCGTATGCAACTGTTCCGCCGCCGCATTCGCCGCACCCAGATCCATCGCTTCAACCGCAATCAGCCCGTCAACATAACGATCACCCTTGCGATCATCCTTCGCCGATGACGCCTGTGTCACTGCCGCATTGCGGCGCGCGTACACCGCCGACACAACACCGCGCGAATTCAGCAACGCAGGCAACAACTGCCCGCACACGCCGCCGGCAAACGCCTTATCGCGCCCGGCATCCGCCATCACCGGCAGCAACACCAGATACTCGCCGTCACTTTCAATCTCGCCCGCGCGACACGCCACATCACAGATGCCCTTGATGGTGTTGCGAAATTGCGGCACGAAAATTTGATCCCGCACAGGGCGCGCCTTGCGCAGCGCCGTGTGCGCGTCCGACAGCATCACGTCCGCGTTATGCAGATCGTAGACCGTCAGATATTTCGGCGTGTTCGCAGCGCCGCCCGCCGCCACATAACGCCGCCCGCGCAAAAACCCCGGCATGCGGCCCACGCGATCCGGCAAATGCTCGCGGTTATACCAATCGTTGAAATCGTTCTCGATTGCTGCCGGGATATCCGTCCAGACGATGAGGATGCCCGTTGCCGCCGCGTTTTTCGTTCCGGTGTTCAAACTAATTCGCGGCTATCCCCGCCTCGCGCACCAGCTTGCCCCATTTGACTGACTCTGCCTGCACATAGGCGCCGAAGGCTTCCGGCGTGCTACCCACAGGATCGAGTCCCATCGTTTTTAGCCGTTCTTTCGCCGCAGAATCGGCCACCGTTTTGGCGATCTCGGCGTTCAGTTTCACCACGATGTCTTTCGAAGTTGCTGCGGGCGGTGCAGTTTCCTGCGCTTCGTGTTTCATCGTTTCCGAC
>CAWUUY010000507.1:0-4653 GCA_963924885.1 uncultured Burkholderiales bacterium
GGTGTTGGGCTTCGCAGGCTCAGCCCCAACCTACGTTATTTAATCAGTGAATCTCCCGGTTTGACGCGTGTGAACTTCACTGGCTTGGTCACGCAATCAAACCGCCCTGCTTTCCACGATACGCTGGTGAAACGCGAATTCTCTAAGTCGCGCACATCGGGGAAATCCGTGCGGAAATGCGCGCCGCGTGAATCTTCACGTTCCTCGGCGGCGGTGCGGATGGATTTCGACACCAGTATCAGATTTTTCAGGTTCAGCCAGTCGTGCCAGGTGAGGTTGAATGCGAGGTTGCTGTTGTCCACGCCGGTGGCGTCGAGTTCGGCTTCGAGTGCATCGAGCATACCGGCGGAGCGCTTAAGCGATGCGGCATCGCGCACGATGCCCACGTCGTCCCACATGTGGTTGTAGAGTTTTTCACGAAGGTCCGTCAGCGAGCCTGCGGGTTTGCCGAACGGTGCGCGGCAGCGCGCCACGGCCTCATCCAACGCCGCCTGATCCGGCTGACTGTACGCACCATGTGCCTTCACCCATCCCGGCATCACGTCACCCGCGATGCCGCCGAACACCGTGGAATTCGCCACGCCGTTGCCGCCGAGGCGATTGGCGCCATGCACGCCGCCGGAATCCTCGCCCGCGCAGAACAAGCCGTGCAAATGCGTGGTGCAATCGACCTTGAATTCCACGCCGCCCATCATGTAATGCGCGGTCGGCACCACGTCCACCAGGCCCGACACCAGATCAAAGCCGCAATCGGCGCAGCGTTCGACCATCCCTTTAAACTCTTTGCGCACCATTACTGGATCGAGATGCGCCATGGTGATGTAGAGGCCGCCGACTTTGTTGACGCGCCCCGCGCGCATTTCGGCATCCATGCCGCGCGATACGATGTCGCGCGTGGCACGCTCATTGCGCGGATCGTACTTGTGCATAAAGCGTTCTTTGTTGCCGTTGAGCAAGTAGCCGCCTGCGCCGCGCAAACCTTCCTCGATAATCGTGCCGGTAATACGCGTGTCCATGCCCGCAATCAAGCCCGTTGGGTGAAACTGCACCATTTCCATGTCGCGCAGCGGTAGCCCCGCGCGCAGCGCCATCGCCATGCCGTCGCAGGTTTTATCCCCCGACGGCGTGTGAAATTTATACATCGTCGGCCCGCCGCCGGTGGCAAGCAGCACGGCTTGCGCCTGCACAAACACAAATTCACCACTGCGGATGTCGATCATCAGCACGCCGGCAATCGCGTCACCCACCTTGTTTTTGATGAACTCCACCGCGCGATGTTCTTCCATGCGGTGTATGCCGCGCGCCCACACCTGCTCGGCGAGGCGGTTGATGATTTCGATACCGGTCAGATCGCCCTTATGCACCGTGCGGTCAAAGGTTTGCCCAGCGAATGCCTTTTGATGCACCGTGCCATCCGGGTTGCGGTCGAAAAAACAGCCGAGTTCGTTTTCGAGTTCGTGGATGCGCTCAACAGCGGTCTCCACCAGTATCCACGCCAAATCCTGATCGGGCAGCCATTTACCGCCTTCGATGGTGTCCATGAAATGCCGCTCGACCGAATCTTCCTTCGCCAGCGCGACGTTGTAGCCGCCCTGCACCATGCGCGTGCAGCCGGATTTGCCAAGCAAGCCCTTCACCGCGACGGTGATCGACAGATTCGGGTTGTGCTGGTGCGCGTGCAACGCAGCAAACAGGCCCGCGCCACCGGAGCCTAAGATCAGGATGTCGGTTTTAACGGTTTTCATCAGGCGCTTTTGGTACTCTTTACGCCCAGCGCCGCCAACACTTCCGCGCGATTGTCACGCGCGACCTTGTTCACCTCGGTATACAAATTACCGCCGTGAGAATCCATCGCCACCAGCAGCGGACCGAAGCCTTTGATGCGAAACTTCCATAACGATTCGGGGTTGAGATCATCGAGATCAACTTCTTCGATCTGCTCGATCCAGGTGGTTTCCAGCGCCGCCGCGCCGCCCACAATCGCGAGATAAATGCCGCCGATGTCCTTGAACGCCGACTGCGATGCCGCGAACAGCCCGCCCTTGCCGATGATGATGCGCACGCCGTATTGTTCCATCAGCGGACGCGTGAAACGCTCCATACGCGCGCTGGTGGTGGTGCCGATGCAGATCGGCTCATAGCCGGAAGGATGCGCCTCGGTCTCGCCCACCCATTTGACGTTGGGGGCGGTATGTACCACTGCGTGGCCGCGCAGGTCGAAGCGCGTTTTGCGGCCTTTGTCGAACATGTGTATTTGCGTTGCGTCACGAATGCCGTAGAGCGTTTGGTTCAGCGTCACGGTGTCGTTGACGCGCACCTCGCGTATCTGCGCTTCGGTGACCGGCATATCGAATTCGAAGTGCGCCATGATCAGAATCCGTAGCTCAGGCCTTGGGGCGTAAACGTTGCCCGCGAGCGCCGCGCCGAGTGGCACTGCATGTTCACCGCCACCGGGTTCAGGGTGATGTGCGTGGCCGCTGTTTCGACATGCACCGCGAACGAGGTGGAGTCACCGCCCAATCCTTGCGGGCCCACGCCGAGTTTGTTGACCACGGCGCTTAGTTCTTTTTCGAGTTTCGCGCCCTCGGGGTCGGTGCAGGCGACGCCCAACGGACGCGTAGCCGCCACTTTGGACAGATGCACGCACAGATCCGCCGTGCCGCCGACGCCCACGCCCACTATCGTCGGCGGGCAGGTTTTGCCGCCGGCTTCGAGCACGCAGTCGATGACAAAGGTTTTGATCGCATCGATACCATCGGCTGGCAGCGCCATTTTGAGCCACGAGTTGAATTCGGAGCCGGAACCTTTGGGGATCATTTCTATCGACAGTTCATCGGGCTTGTCGGAGAAATCAATGTTAATCACCGGCACACCACGCCCGCACGATGTGTGTTCGTTCTGCCGCGTGGTGGGATGCACCACGGAGGATCGCAGCGGATGCTCCTTGGTGGCGCGCGCGCAGCCCTTGGTGATGGCCTGCTTCAACTGGTAACCATCGAACACGACGTTCGCACCGATCACCACGTTGTAAATCGGAATCCCCGTGTCCTGACACAACAAATTCGTGTTGGCTTCGGCCACGGTGATGTTGCGGATCATGGTGCCGAGGATCGCCTTGCCGGTGGCGTTGGTCTCGGTGGCATCGAGGCGCTTGAAACCGGCTTTGATATCCGGCGGCAGCAGTTTCAAAGCGCGGATATAAATTTCCTTGGAAGCGTCTTCCACCTGCTGGAGATCAATTTTCATTTTCAGTTCACCGCCAAATTTCTCTCGCGCACGATTTTCCCCCAGCGCACGGTTTCTTCCTTGATGGTCTTGGCGAATTGTTCGGGGCGGTCACCCACGGGCACCATGCCGAGTTGCTCGTAGCGCGCACGAATGTCGGGCGCTTGCAGCGCCTTGACCGTATCGGCATGCACTTTGTCGATAACGGCCTTGGGTGTGCCGGTGGGCACGACGAAACCAAACCAGCCGAGGTTTTCAAAACCCGGCAGCGTCTCCGCCACGGCGGGTACGTCCGGCAATTGCTTTAACCGTTGCAAACTGGTGACGCCGAGACCGCGCAGCTTGCCCTGCTGCACTTGCCCGATCGCCGCAGGGAGGTTGGCGGGTACGAAGTTAATTTGCCCGCCCAACAGATCCACCAGCGCCGGGCCTTCGCCCTTGTACGGCACATGCACCGCTTCAATGCCCGCCGCGTGCATGAAGTTCTCGCCCGCCAGATGCGTTTGCGTGCCAAAACCCGCCGTCCCCATGGTGAGCGTCTTCGGCTTGGCCTTGGCCATGGCAATGAAATCCTTTAACGATTTCGCCGCGAACGACGGATTCACCACGAGTATCTGCGGCCCGCTCGCCACCATGGTGATGGCGGCGAAATCTTTTTCCGGATTGAACGGCATGTTGCGATACAGGTGCGGATTGGCAGACACAATCGAGCCCGACGTCATGAACAGCGTGTAGCCATCGGGGTTCGCCTTCGCCGCGAGTTCGCCGCCGATGTTGCCGCCCGCGCCGCCGCGGTTATCGATCACGATGGATTGGCCCCAGGCCTCGGTCAGCTTCTGCGCCACCACGCGCGTGACGATATCGTTGGCGCCGCCGGGGGCGAAGGCGACGATGACGCGCACCGGGCGGGTGGGATAGTTTTGTGCATGCGCTGTGCCGGTTAATGCTGCCGCCAACAGCAGGAAGTTATGTAAGTATTTGTTTTTAAACATTATTTACTCCCATCCAAAGTAGGCGGGCTCATGTCAAATTAAGCAAGAACAACAGCCCAACGGCAACGCTAACACCTGCCGCGCCAGCTAACAACGTCTTGTGCCACGCCGTGATTTCATTGGCGTTCGCTGGCAGCGTCATGAACTCGATCATCAGCAAACGCACGCCGCCCGCCAGATGCGCGGCCAGCAGCAAAACCAAAACCGTCTCAGCCACTTTGACCAGCGGCTGATCGCTCCAGCGCAAAAAACTCTCCAGCTTCGCCTCGCCGTGCAGTGCATTGCCCAGCGCCCAGAAATGCAGCGGCAAAAATAACGTCAGCGCCACGCCGGAAACGCGATGCATCAGAAACGCCCAGTAGGCCGGATGATTGCGGGAGCGAAAATCGTTCTTCATGGCGTTGCGCGAACCACTGCACGTGCCAAACCTCTGCTG
>CAWUUY010000508.1:0-12584 GCA_963924885.1 uncultured Burkholderiales bacterium
TACCTCGACACCATGTATAAGCAAGGGCAAAATATGTTCGATGTATTGCGCTCTACTTTCATGGGACGCCCTCCCTCGACTACGTCAGGCTGACCAGACACTATTTTTTTATTAAAATTTTTATTCTGCTTTCGAGTCGCGCGACAGCAACTCGCGCGCCACCTGCGCCGCCGCGCGTGGCGCATCCAGCACGCGGCACACCGCATCGGTAATCGGCATGTCGATACCGCGTTCAGCAGCGATGCGCGCCACTTCGCGCGCGCTATACACGCCCTCGGCGACGTGACCGAGTTCGGTCAGTATCTCCGCCAGCGGTTTGCCTTGCGCCAGCATCAGCCCGACGCGGCGGTTGCGCGACAGATCGCCGGTACAGGTGAGTATCAAATCGCCGACACCGGCCAGTCCCATGAAGGTGTCGATGCGCCCCCCCATCGCCACGCCGAGGCGCGACACTTCAGCCAGCCCGCGCGTCATCAGCGCAGCGCGCGCGTTCAAGCCGAGTTTCAATCCGTCGCAAATGCCGGTAGCGATCGCCATCACGTTTTTCACCGCACCGGCGACTTCCACGCCGATCACATCACTGCTGGAATACACGCGCAGCGAGCCGCCGTGCAGTTCACGCGCGGTCGCCCCCGCGAATGTTTCGTCAGCGGACGCCAGCGTCAGCGCCGTCGGCTGCCCGCGCGCCACTTCTTCGGCGAAGCTGGGGCCTGACAACGCGCCGCAGATGACCCCCGGCAACTCCGCCGCGCACACCTGATGCGGCAGCAATGCCTGCTCGCGCTCAAAACCTTTGCACAACCACACCACTGGCACAATACTGCCCGCCGCCTTGATGCGTCGCAAGGTGTCGCGCAGTCCGGCGGTAGCCATCGCCGCCAGTATCAAATCTGCATCACGCAGCGCGACGTCCAGATCGGCGCCAACAACAATCGATGGCGGCAATAAAACGCCCTTGAGATAACGGTTGTTTTCGCGGCTTGCCTGCACCGCCGCCGCCAGCGCGGCATCGCGCGCCCACAGCATGACCTTGTGCCGCGAGGCAAGGTGTGCCGCGATGGCGGTACCCCACGCGCCAGCACCGAGAACGGCGAGGTTCATTCTTGCCTTTAAACGCCCCACACTTGCGTGACGCGCACAAAGCCGGATACCCCGTCGCGATGGCGCACACGCAGCCAGCCGCCCGCGACCACTTCGGTCAGCTCCAGCACCACGTCCTGCTGCGCCTGAAACACCACCGGCGCGTTGTCTTCGGTGGCCTGGCGCACCTGCGCCACCAGCACTTTGACGATTAGCGTGCGCAGTTTGCTGGAAACCAGTCTTGCGTCCACCCAGGACAACGCGCCGTTGGCGTCGCGCACCTTCACCCAGCCTTCGACCACCACGATCACTTCCAGCGGATAGCCGCGGCCCACCACGAACAGTTTTTTGGATTGTGCCGACGGCGCGTCATAGAGTATTGCCACCTCTTCGGTCACCGCGCGAAAGTCCGCCGCAGTCACGGACACGCACGCCAGGCACGTCATCACCAGCAAGGAGGCAGCGGCGCGCAATCGCATACCGGCCATGCTAGTTCACCTGCGACGGCGCCGGCTGTTCGCCGGCCTGTTGCTGTTCCCGCGATTGCGCGAAGATCTGGTTGAAATCCATGTGCTGCAGCACCACTGGCGGGAAGCCCGCGCGCGACACCGCGCTCGACACCGACTCACGCGCATACGGCAGCAGCGTGCTGGGGCACAAAATGCCCAGCACCGCGTCCAGATCCTGCGGCGGCAGATTACGAATATGAAACAACCCCGCCTGCGCCACTTCGACCAGGAACACCGTGCGGTCGGACAGCTTGGCGGTCACCGTCGCGCTGAGCACCACCTCGTACAACGCGCCCTGCTCCACCACGGCGGCGCTGGTGTGTATGTTGACATCGATCGTGGGTTGCTCGCCGGCTAGAAATATTTGTGGCGCGCCTGGCACTTCGAGCGACATATCCTTGACGTAAATTTTTTCGATGCTGAAGATCGCCTGCTGCGGCGCTTCTGCTTCCTGCGGTTGTTGCGGTTGCTGCGGTTGCTCGCTCATTGCCTGTGCTTTCTCGTTAGGGTTACGCTATGTCGCCAACAACGGATCGAGTCCGCCCTCGCGATCCAGCGCGGAAAGGTCATCGTAGCCGCCCACGTGCGTGTCGCCGATGTAAATCTGCGGCACGGTGCGCCGCCCGGTTTTTTCCATCATTTCAGTGCGGCGCGCCGGATCACGATCGATGTACACCTTCTCGATATCTTTCACGCCCTTGTTTGCCAGTAGCCGCTCCGCGGATACGCAGTACGGTCAAACCGCGGTGCTGTACATCAATACTTTGGCCATGATTGTCCTGTGTCGAGGTTACAAAAATATTTTGTGGCGTTATTTTTCCAGCGGCATGCCGGCCTGCACCCACGCGCCGATACCGCCTCGCAAGGCCACCACATCGGCAAAGCCCTGCTTGCGCAGGCTGTCCGCCGCACTCGCCGAACGCCGACCGCTGGCGCAACAAACAATCACTGGCTTAGCCTTGAATTTTTCGAGTTCCTTCATCCGCTCGTCGAGTTGCTTCTCGGGGATATGCCGCGCATTGGTGATGTGCCCGCCGGCGAATTCGCTTTCGTCACGCACATCGATCACCACCGCATCCTTGCGGTTAATCAGCATCACCGCATCGGAGGGTCCGACTTCGGCGGAGGTGCGCATGCCGCGATTGAACAGCGGATAAAGCAGCATGCCGCCGGACACCAGCGCCAGTCCCAACAACACCATGTTGAACGGGCTTTTTTGCAGAAAAACGAAGAACTGCTCCAAGGGAAACTCCTGAAATGGGCTAGAATTATACCGTATGCGATTGCTCGAAACTTTTCCAGAAAAAACATGGCCTTGATGTGGCAAATGCGACCATCACACCGGTTCTATTGATTATCCTTGACGGCTTCGGCCATCGCGAGGAATGCGACCACAACGCCATCTGTCAGGCGCGCAAGCCGTACTGGAATTTCTTGTGGAAAACCCACGCGCACACCCTCATCGACGCCTCGGAAAAAATGGTGGGCCTGCCCACCGGGCAAATGGGCAACTCCGAAGTCGGCCACATGAACATCGGCGCGGGCCGCGTGGTGTATCAGGACTACACCAAGATCGAACACGCGATTGAAACCGGCGAGTTCCGCAAAAACCCGGTAATGCTGAAAGCGATCGAGACCGGCAAAAAAAATGCGCTGCACATCCTCGGCCTGCTGTCGCCCGGCGGCGTTCACAGCCACGAATCGCAGATCCACGAGCTGGTGGACATGGCGGCACAGGCGGGCGTCAAGAATATTTATGTGCATGCGTTTCTCGATGGCCGCGACACGCCGCCCAGAAGCGCCGCGCCGTCGCTGGCCTCGCTGCAAAAAAAATTCGAAGTCCTCGGCACGGGTTGTATCGCTTCCGTCTGCGGGCGTTACTTCGCGATGGATCGCGACCAGCGCTGGGAGCGCATGAAGCCGGCGTATGACCTGATTACCCAGGGCAAGGCCGACAACTGGGCCGGTGCCGCCACCGACGCGCTGGAAATCG
Organism: uncultured Burkholderiales bacterium; assembly: GCA_963924885.1. Taxonomy (GTDB): domain Bacteria; phylum Pseudomonadota; class Gammaproteobacteria; order Burkholderiales; family SG8-41; genus UBA5216. Next base: position 3,583 of record CAWUUY010000508.1, read on the forward strand.
CCTATCTGCGAGGCGAAAACGATGAATTCGTGCAGGCCACCGCCATCGTGCCGCCGGGCAGCAAAGCGGTGCGCATGAACGACGGCGACGCGGTGGTGTTCATGAATTTCCGCGCTGACCGCGCGCGGCAGCTTACGAATGCATTGACCGACGCCGCCATTAGCGGCTTCCCGCGCGAACACGCGCCCAAGCTGGGTTATTTCTGCACCCTCACCACCTACGGCGAGGATTTCGCGCGCATCCCCGCCGCCTATCCGCCGCAGAGCATCGCCAATGGTTTCGGCGAGTATCTGGCGGCGTGCGGACTGAAACAACTGCGCATCGCCGAGACCGAAAAGTACGCGCACGTCACCTACTTTTTTAATGGCGGCGTCGAAACACCCTATACCGGCGAAGATCGCGTGATGGTGCCCTCGCCCAAGGTCGCCACCTACGATTTACAACCGGAAATGAGCGCACGCGAAGTCACCGACAAACTGGTAGCGGCGATTCAAAGCAAGAAATACGATGCCATCGTTTGCAACTACGCCAATGGCGACATGGTGGGCCACACCGGCGATCTCGCCGCCGCCACGCGCGCGATTGAAACCCTGGATGAATGCGTGGGCCGCGCAGTCGAGGCCATGCAGGCCATCGGCGGCGAAGTGCTGATTACCGCCGACCACGGCAACGCCGAAACCATGCTCGACACCGCGGCGAATCAACCGCACACCGCGCACACGCTGAACCTGGTGCCGCTGCTTTACATCGGTCGCCGCGCCAAAATGATGGATGGCGGCGCGTTGCAGGATGTCGCACCCACGCTACTGCGTATCATGGGTTTGCCGCAGCCCAAGGAGATGACTGGCAAGCCGCTGCTCGAACTCGCGTGAAACTACATAAGTATATGTTTTTATTGTGTTTTTTTGTATTCTTTCCTGGCGCCGCTTGGGCAGCGGCTAGCACCGCCGCCGGGGCCGCCGGCGCCAAAGAGGAATTGCAGCAATTGCGCAGCCGCATTGAAGCGCTGCAAAAAAAAATCGCCGGCGCTGAAGAATCCCGCAACGAAGCCGCCGACGCGTTGCGCGAATCGGAGCGCGCGATTTCCGACGCCAACCGCGAGCTTGCCGAACTGGAGCAATCGCATCGCACCGTCGCGCAACGCGCCGAGCAGTTGCGCGGCGAATCAAACAAGGCCTCCGCCACGCTGACCGAACAACACGCGATGCTGTCGCGCTTGCTGTACCAGCAGCACTTGCAACAGGCGGGCGCGCAGCCCGAGGCGCTGCGCGTGTTGTTAAGCGGCAGCAATCCCAACACGCTTGCACGCGAGCTGCATTACTTGGGCTACGTGTCGCGCGCGCGCGCCGATGCCATCCGCGGCCTGCGCGGCAATCTGGAAAAATTAAAGTCGCTCGGCGACGAGGCCGCCGCCAAGGCCGCCGAACTGGCGGCCATCGCCGCCGAGCAAGTCAGCCAACGCAGGCGGCTGGAAGACGAAAAACGCAACCATGCCGCCGTGTTGACGCGTCTGTCGCGCGACATCCAGCGCCAGCGCCAGGAAGTCGGCGCCATTCAACGCAACGAGTCAAGGCTCACCACGCTGATCGAGCAACTCGCGCGCATCGTTGCGCCTCGCGCGCTGCCACGGGAGACAAAAGCAGCACCGCGCCAGCGCAACGAGCGCGTGCCGGAGCAAAACGCAGTCCCCAGCGCGCTCTCCGGCGCCTTCTCCCGGCTGCGCGGACAACTGGCGTTACCGGTGCGCGGGGAACTTACAGGCCGCTTTGGCATTCCACGCAGCGATGGCGGATTAACGTGGAAAGGATTGATGCTGGCAACCAAGGCCGGCGAGCCGGTGCGGGCGGTGGCGGCGGGACGAGTGGTGTATGCCGACTGGCTGCGCGGATTCGGCAATCTGCTGATCATCGATCATGGCGAGGGCTACATGAGCCTGTATGGCTACAACGAAACCCTGTTAAAACGGGTCGGTGACGACATCGGCGGCGGAGACACCGTAGCCACCGTGGGCAACAGCGGCGGAAGCGGGGAATCAGGTTTATACTTTGAGCTTCGCTATCAGGGTAAGCCGTTCGACCCGATGGCGTGGGTCAGAATGCAGTAAGTAGTCCGCAGAAAACCACATTTCGCAGCAGCAGACAGCAAGCTAACAGAAACTGGAGCAGTATTTATGCGCAACAAACTCGGTCAATTCGGTCTCATCGTCGCCGGCGTGGTGATCGGTATTGCCATCAGCCTGAATTTCTCGGCCATCGCGCAACGCGACGGTGCGGCCCGCGCGGTATTGCCGCTGCCGATCGAGGAGTTGCGCGCCTTCACCGAGGTGTTCGACCGCGTGAAGCGTGATTACGTCGAGCCGGTCGAAGACAAAAAACTCATCACCGAAGCCATCAATGGCATGTTGACCGGTCTTGATCCGCACTCCGCCTATCTCGATCAGGAAGCGTTTCGTGAAATGCAGGTCGGCACGCAGGGCCAGTTCGGCGGCCTCGGCATCGAAGTCGGCATGGAAGACGGCTTCGTCAAAGTGATTTCGCCGATCGACGACACACCGGCCGCGCGCGCGGGCGTGCTGGCGGGCGACCTTATCGTCAAGCTCGACGACGCCTCGGTCAAGGGCATGACGCTGAACGACGCGGTCAAGCAGATGCGCGGCAAGCCCGATACCAAAATCCGCCTCACCATCGTGCGCAAGAACGAACCCAACCCCATCGAGCTGGTGCTGACGCGCGCGGTTATCAAGATTCAGAGCGTCCGCGCCACGCTGCTCGAACCGGGCTTTGCCTACTTCCGCGTGACGCAGTTTCAAGAGGGCACCGGCGAGCTGCTCGCCAATGCGATCCAAACTCACTTCAAGGCCAACACCGGCGCCATGCGCGGCATCATTCTGGATCTACGCAATGATCCGGGCGGATTGCTCAACAGCGCGGTGGCGGTGTCGGCAATGTTCTTGGAGCCGGGTCAACTGGTGGTCTACACCGATGGCCGCGCCGAAGATTCCAAGATACGCCTGAATGCCAGCCCCGAACATTATCTGCGCGGTCGTAACCGTCAGGATTTCGTGAGCGGATTACCGCCGGCGATCAAAAAAGTGCCGATGGTGGTGCTGGTCAACGGCGGCTCTGCCTCGGCGTCGGAAATCGTCGCGGGCGCATTGCAGGATCATAACCGCGCGGTCATCATGGGCCAGCAAACCTTCGGCAAGGGATCGGTGCAAACCATCTTGCCGCTCGGCAACAACACCGCGATCAAGTTGACTACCGCGCGTTACTACACGCCGCAGGGCCGCTCGATCCAGGCCAAAGGCATTACGCCGGATATTCCGCTCGAAGGCCCGGTGGACAAAGCTGCCAGCCTGCGCGTGCGCGAAGCCGATCTGTCCAAGCATCTGACGGAAACCAAAGGCGGCGATGCCAAAGCCGATCCGAAGGAACAGGACAAGGAAAAGATCGCCGCCGCGGCACGCGCGAAATTCAATTTCACGCCGGAAGTGCGCCCCATCATCGATCCCAAGGAGTTACGTCCCGCACCCGGCGAAGTGGTGTCGAAGAACGACTACGAGTTGCATCAGGCCATCGCCTTCCTCAAGTCACTTTAAAATAATCTATTAAAAACAAATATTTATATAAATAATAACCGCCCAAGGGTGTTGCCTCCCCTGGGCGTTTTTATTGCAGAACGCCCCGCCATGGACGACGAACAATTGCTGCGCTACAGCCGCCACATCCTGCTGCCGGAAATCGGCGTCGAGGGTCAGGAAAAGCTGCGCGCGGCGCGCGCACTGGTGATCGGCGCGGGCGGACTCGGTTCGCCGATCGCGCTGTATCTCGCCTCGGCGGGCGTGGGCACGATCACGATTTGCGACGACGACGTGGTGGACCTCACCAATCTGCAACGACAGATCGTGCATCGCACACAAGCCATCGGCCGGCCCAAGGTCGAATCGGCGCGCGATACGCTGCTGGCAATCAACCCGGATATCCGCATTGAACTGGTGAAAGAACGCGTCGCCGGCGCGGCACTGGATGCGCTGGTGGCCAAAGCCGACGTGGTGCTCGATGGTTGCGACAACTTCGCCACCCGCCAAGCGGTGAATCGCGCCTGTGTCGCGCACCATAAACCGCTGGTGTCAGGCGCGGGCGTGCGCTTTGACGGACAAATTTCTGTGTTCGATATGCGCGACAACGATGCGCCTTGTTACGCGTGCCTGTTTCCCGAAGACGCGGAAAACCCACAGAGCGAAGAAGTGCGCTGCGCCGTGATGGGTGTGTTCGCGCCGCTGACCGGCATCGTCGGCTGCATACAAGCCGCCGAGGCGCTGAAAATATAAACCGGGGCGGGCACGACCCTGGCGGGCCGCCTGCTGCTGCTTGATGCGCTGACCATGGACATCCGCGCAATCATGCTGAAGAAAGATCTTGCCTGCGCCGTGTGCGCAACCGGCTAAGGGTTAACTCACGCGTTACTTCGTCACGTCGAGAGAGCCAGCGATGCCGAGGCTTTCGAGATCTTCCGTACCGGCCCCGGCGCCCGCACTCGTGCCCGCACTCACCAGTGCATTCAGGTCTTCCGTCACATCATCCAGCGTCGGTGCGTTACGCCCGAGCATTTGCAACAACAGCCGCGAAGGAAAATCCGCCAGCGACACCGGCCGATTCACCTTGATGCGCGCGGCACTTTCCACCTGCCCGCGCAGATGCGTGGATTTGAATCCGGACTTCGCGCTTTCCATGGCATCGGCCATTGCCAGTTGCGAGCGCGCGATGCCGAGCAGCAGTTCCGCCATTTGTTCCGCTGTCAGTGTTGCCATGGTTTCCCCTTTGTTGTTATCGGTTCATCGGCGCCGTGCCAGGCCGGCACGCCTTCACGCTACGCCAGCACGCCTTCCATCAATTGTTTCCACTGCAATCCCCACATTTCGGTCGGGTCGCGCCGAAAGCCGCTCTTGGCGAACTGATGCCAGCGGCCAATGACGAAACTCATGCACAGGTTCGCCTGCGCGCCGAGGTCGGCATCCTGCACGATTTCGTTTTGCGTCACCGCGAAACGCAGTGATTGGCGCACTGTGGCTTCCAGTCTTTCGTGCAACTGGTTAATGCGCTGTTGCAGTTTTTCGTCTTCGTTGACCAGCGCATCGCCGATCAGCACGCGCGTCATGCCGCGATTTTTTTGCGCGAAGCCGAGCATCACGCCGATCACGGATTCCATCTGGCGCAGGCCGTTTTTTTCCTCGCTGGTGATCTTGTTAATGAGCGCGAACAAGGTGCCCTCGATAAAATCGATCAGTCCCTCGAACATCTGCGCCTTGCCGGTAAAATGCCGGTACAGCGCGGCCTCCGACACATCCAGCCGCTTGGCCAGCGCGGCAGTGGTGATTTTTTCCGCCGCGGGCCGCTCCAGCATCTGCGCCAGCGTCTGCAAAATCTGATTCTTGCGATCCCCGGTTCTTGCCACGCTCGTTGTTCCTCTATTTTTCTATAACGCTACTGTAACCGTACCAGCATGTCGGGCAACCGCGCCACGCTGCGCACGGTCTGATCCACGTATCCCGGCGCGCGACCGAGCAACGCACTCGCGCCGGTCACCCACACGGTTTTCATACCCAAGCGCTTGGCCGTGCGCAGGTTATCCAGATTGTCTTCGACCATGATACAGCGTCGCGGGGGCAAGTGGTGACTGCGGCACAGGCGCAAAAATCCAAAGGTGTCGGGCTTGGGCCGGTAGCGCGTGTGCTCGATGGTGTAAACGTCTGCAAACAGGTCGATGATGCCCAGCGCGCGCAGCACTGCGTGCGCATAATGCACCGGCGCGTTGGAGAACACGAATTTGCGTCCCGGCAATCGCCGCAACGTCGCGCGCAGCATCGGCTCGGCCACCAGCACGTTGTGCAGATCGGGAAACTGGTGCGTGTGCCACAAAAAATGCGCCGGGTCGGTATCGTGATGGCGTATCAAGCCGAGGATCGTCGCGCCGTAGCGCCGCCAGTACGATTGCCGCAGCGCATTGGCGTCGGCTTCGCTCAGGCTCAGATGCGTCTGCACATACTGCGTCATGGCGCGATTGATGCGCGGAAAAATATGCGCTGTGGCATTGTGCAGCGTGTTGTCGAGATCGAATATCCAAGCGGCGCTCTGTGGCATGAGCCGTTGGCGCTCGATCAACGGCTTTTGATCAGCGTGCCAACGCCCTCGGCGGTCAGGATCTCCAGCAACAGCGCATGCTCGACACGGCCATCGATGATGTGGCAGGTGTTCACGCCGTTTTTCGCCGCGTCGAGCACGGAAGCGATCTTCGGCAGCATGCCGCCGTGGATGGTGCCGTCGGCAAACAGCGCGTCGATTTTCTTTGCCGTCAATCCCGTGATCAGCTTGCCGTTTTTGTCGAGCACGCCCGGTGTATTGGTGAGCACCACCAGCTTTTCCGCCTTGAGTATCTCGGCGACCTTGCCCGCCACCAGATCGGCATTGATGTTGTACGACTCATTGTTCTTACCCACTCCCACGGGCGCGATCACCGGAATGAAATTCTGCGTGTGCAGCAATTGCACAATGCCCGGATCGATGCTCTCGACCTCGCCCACCATGCCGATGTCGATGAATTCACCCGGTTTTTCCGCATTCGGCATTTGCATCTTGCGCGCGCGGATCAGCCCGCCATCGGCGCCGGTCAGCCCCACTGCGCGCCCGCCGTGCTTGTTGATGAGATTGACGATGTCCTTGTTGACCTGGCCACCGAGCACCATCTCCACCACGTCCATGGTCTCGGCGTCGGTGACGCGCATGCCCTGTTTGAATTCACCCTGCTTGCCGATTTTTTTCAGCCACTCGTCGATCTGCGGCCCGCCGCCGTGCACCACTACCGGGTGCATGCCGACCAATTTGAGCAGCACCACGTCGCGGGCGAATCCCTCTTGCAGCGCCGGGTCGGTCATGGCGTTGCCGCCGTATTTGACTACGATGGTTTTGCCGTGAAAGCGCTGGATATACGGCAGCGCCTCGGCAAGAATCTGGGCTTTGATAGTGGCGCTGGGATCGCTTGCCTTGCTCGAAGTCATGGGGGAATTAGCAAAAAGGTGAGGACTTGCTCATTTTACACGAGCAAAAAAAACAGGACGCATTCATGCCGCCCCGCTGCTTTTTGTGGCTGATGATCGATTACTGAATGGTGATGCGTTTCGCCGCCGCCGCTTTTTTCGGCAGCGTCAGTTCCAGCACGCCGTCGGCGTATTTCGCCTGCACCGCGTCTTCATCAATCACGCTGCCCAGCGCGAACGCGCGGTAGTACTTGCCGGTATAACGTTCGGCGCGCAACGCCCGCTCGCCGTCCTTGACGGTTTTTCCCGTCTTGCTCTGCGCGCTGATCGTAAGTTGATCGCCGTCGATCGCGATCTGGATATCGTCTTTCTTAATACCCGGCAAATCCGCGTGCAGGGTATACGCCTTGTCGCTTTCGGCGATATCGACACGAAACTTTACCGCTGGCTCCTGCTCGTCCAGCACCACCGGCTTCACCACAAAGCCGCGCAGCAGTTGATTGAATGCATCATCCAAGGGTGCAAAACGGGTTATATTTACCATTACATTTTCTCCAATTAGGTAAGGCGCGACGACCTATGCGCCGATGCATCGAATATGGGCGCGAGCGTTTTGAATTCAAGAGCCGCACCTATCGATATAAACGTAAGTATCTATTTTTAAACAATAATTTATAGATGACCCCTGACAACGAGATCGAGTAGCATCGCGCCTACCTGCTGCGCTACGCGTCATTGCAGTTGCGCGACGCGGGCGCGGCCGAAGACGCGGTGCAAGACACGCTGATGGCCGCGCTGCAAGGGTGGGATCGGTTCGGCGGAAAGTCGTCGGTGAAAACCTGGCTCACCGGCATCCTCAAGCACAAAATCGTGGATCACATCCGCTGCCAGTCACGCGAGCAACCGCTGGTCTCGGGCGACAGCGATCAGAGCGAATCCGAGGCGGTCGATGCGCTGTTTCTCGAAAACGGCCATTGGCGGCAGCCGCCGTCCGCCTGGAGCGATCCTGAAAAAGCGCTGGAAAACAAGGCATTTATGTCGGTTTTCGAGGAGTGCGCCTGCACCTGATCATATGTGTCGCTTGCCGCAACTTCCAGAATAATCTGGAAATCATGCGTGCCGCGATGAAACGATACCTCGATCAGGGCAAGGATCGGTAGCGCCATAGCACCCGCCATCCGCCGCGCAACGTATAATCGCGCGATGCTAAAACGACTTATTTCCCGACTGTTTTTGATCTGCGCCGCCGCGTTGGCGCCAGCAATTCCACCAGCCTTCGCCGCCGACCCGCCGCCGTCGCAAATCGCTGCGCGCGCGTGGGTGCTGCTCGACATGCAAAGCGGCCAGCTCATCACCGGCTATCAGCACGACGAACGCTTTGAGCCGGCGTCGCTGACCAAGCTGATGACGGCCTACCTGGTGTTCGACGCGCTGAAACAAAAAAAACTCAAGCCGGAGCAGGTGATTCCTGTGTCGGACAAGGCGCGCAAGGCCACCGGCTCGCGCATGTTCATCCAGGTCGATATTCCTGTCACTGTGAATGAACTGATGCGCGGCATGATTATTCAGTCTGGCAACGACGCCACCATCGCGCTCGCAGAGGCCATCGCCGGCACCGAAGAAATTTTTGTCACGTTGATGAACCGCGAAGCCAAACGCATGGGGCTCGCCGCCACGAATTTTGTCAATTCCACCGGCCTGCCCGAACCCAAGCACACCACCACCGCGCGCGATCTGGCGCAACTGACCGCCAACCTGATCCGCGATTATCCGGAGCATTACCCGCTGTATGCGCAAAAAGAATACAGCTACAACAACATCACCCAGACCAATCGCAACCGGCTGTTGTGGCGCGACACCACCGTCGATGGCGTCAAGACCGGCCACACCGAAGCGGCGGGATATTGCCTGATCAGTTCCGCCCTCCGCGATAAACGGCGGCTGATCTCGGTGGTGTTGGGCACGACCT
>CAWUUY010000509.1:0-3295 GCA_963924885.1 uncultured Burkholderiales bacterium
ACACACCAGCACGATGAGCATGGTGCGCAAAAACACGCGGTCGCTCATACCGGGATAGATATTGCGAATGATGTTCTCCGAAAAAGCCACCGAGGGCGCCAGCAGTGTCGCGCTGGAGCAGCTCATGATCGCGGAGAGCAGCGCGCCGAAAAACACCACCTGCGCGAACAGCGGTGTGTGCTGCAAAATCAGCGTGGGCAATATCAGTTGGGAATCCTTGGCGAGCAGTTCGCTGAATACCTTGGGGTCTACCAGGGTTGCCGCATAGGCGAGGAACATCGGCACAAAGGCAAACAGAAAATAAATCGAGCCGCCCAGCACCGAGCCGCGCACGGCGGTTTTTTCATCCTTGGCCGAGGTGATACGCTGAAACACGTCCTGCTGCGGGATCGAACCCAGCATCATGGTGATCCACGCGCCGATGAACGGGACCCACGCCACCACGGTGGCTTCCGGGAAAAATTCGAGCTTGCCCGCCTCGTGCGCGTGCGACACCACCGCGCCCACGCCGCCCGTCATGCCGGCAATCACGTAGCCGATGTAGAGCATGCCGCCCATGATGATGGTCATCTGCACAAAATCGAGGATTGCCACGGAGAACATGCCGCCGAAAGTGGTGTAGGTCAGCACAATGGCCGCGCCCAGCACCATGCCCGCCGGCTGGCTGATGGCGCCGCCGGTGACGACAAAAAACACCAGCCCCAGCGCCTTGATCTGCGCCGCCACCCAGCCCAGATACGAGGTGACGATGGCCAGCGTGCACAGTATTTCCACCGTGCGGTTGTAACGCACACGGTAGTAATCACCGATGGTCAGGAGATTCATGCGGTAGAGCTTGTTCGCAAAGAAAAGACCCGCGAGGATCAGGCACATGCTCGAACCAAACGGGTCGGCCACCACGCCGCGCAGACCGTCCTTGACGAAGGTGGCGGAGATGCCGAGCACGGTTTCCGCCCCGAACCAGGTGGCGAACACCGTGGCCATCACAATCGGCAGCGGCAGGCGGCGTCCGGCGACGGCGAAATCCTTGGCGTTGTGTACGCGCGTGGCGGCGATGAGGCCGATGGCCATCGAAATCAGCAGGTAGATAACAACAAACCAGATCAGCACAGCAAGTCTCCCGGTGGCATAAACGCCGAAATTATAAAGCTACCGCAGCCAGAAAAGCAGCACCACCAAGGCGGTGCTGACCGCGAACAGCGCCGCCATCAAGCCCAATGTGCGCCGCAGTTGCCGCTGCTGGTGTTGCAGGTGTTCGACGGTTTTTTGCAGCGGGGCAACCCGGTCTTCGTTCAGGGCGCGGTGGATCAGCCGCGGCAATTGCGGAATCGTGGCGGACCAGAACGGCGCTTCTTCCTGCACCTGGCGGATCAACGCGCGCCAGCCCACTTGCTCCGACATCCAGCGTTCCAGAAACGGCTTCGCGGTGGCCCACAGATCGAGCTCGGGATCAAGGTCGCGTCCCAGTCCCTCGATATTCAGCAGCGTTTTTTGCAGCAGCACCAGTTGCGGCTGGATTTCCATGTTGAAGCGGCGCGAGGTCTGAAACAGCCGCAGCAGCAGCTTGCCGAATGAGATATCTTTCAGCGGCTTGTCGAAGATCGGTTCGCATACCGCGCGGATCGCGGTCTCGAAGGCTTCGACGCTGGTGCCGGGCGGCGTCCAGCCCGATTCGATATGCGCCTCGGCCACGCGGCGGTAGTCACGCCGAAAAAACGCGATAAAGTTGCGCGCGAGGTAATGTTTGTCGGTGGCGGTGAGCGCGCCCATGATGCCGAAGTCGAGCGCGATGTACTGGCCCGCGGGCGAGACAAAAATATTGCCCGGATGCATGTCGGCATGAAAAAAGCCATCGCGGAAAACTTGGGTGAAAAATATCTCCACGCCGCCGCGCGCGAGCTTCGGGATATCCACGCCCTGCGCGCGCAGCGCATCCACCTGTGATACCGGCGTGCCGCGCATGCGCTGCATCACCATCACTTCGGTCGAGCAATGCTCCCAGTAAATTTCAGGCACGGCGAGCAACGGTGAGCCGGCAAAATTGCGCCGCAACTGGCTGGCGTTGGACGCCTCGCGCATCAAATCCAGTTCGTCATCGAGATGGCGGGCGAACTCGGCGACAACTTCGTGCGGTTTTAAGCGTTTGCCGTCGGCCCACAGCCATTCCATCAGCGACGCGCCGGCGTCGAGCAACTGGATATCGTTGCGAATCACGCCGGCGATGTTGGGCCGCAGAATTTTGACCGCAGCCTCGCGCCCGTCGTTCAGCACGGCCAGATGCACCTGTGCCACGGACGCACTGGCGTGCGCCGTGCGGTCAAAGGTTTTGAAAATTTCGCTTAACGGCTTGCCGTGGGCTTGTTCGATGGCGACCACGGCCTCGTCGCCGGGAAACGGCGGCACCTGATCCTGTAACTTGGCGAGTTCTTCGGCGATGTCGTCCGGCAGTAAATCGCGCCGGGTGGAGAGTATCTGCCCGAATTTGACGAAAATTGGCCCTAGCGTTTCCAGCGCAAGCCGCAGCCGCACCGCGCGCGGCGCGGACAGATCGCGCCAGAACAACACTACCCGCAACAACGCGGGCAGCCCGCCCACGCGCTCGTGGCCGCGCAGGAACTCGTCGAGGCCGAAGCGCAGGGCGACGGCGATGATTTTTAGCAGGCGGAAGAGGTGCATGCCTTGATTTTAACGGCGTGAAAGAGTCCCGTCTTGGGGTTACTCGTTCACCCGTTCACTCGTTCACGAACTTCGACGCGCTTTTCAAGACGTGCCACATCATCACGCAGCGCATCAACCTCGCGATTGAACTGTTCGACATCGGCGCGGCTGGCGATCAGGGGCTGCTCTTCGGTCCAGTATTCCGCGAAGGAGCGCGCGACGTTATCCGCGCCTTGCCGCCCCCAGGCATCGAGCTTGCGCCCGGTTTCAACCATACGGTGCGCGGCGATATCACCGAATACGCGGCTTAGATCTTCTTCGATATCCCAGTGGATATTGCGTGCGATGTGATTGAGCGCCGCAGCCAACGGCGCGTCGCCTTCTACGGTGATATCGTTCCACGCGGTCATGTCCCGTGCGGCAAGGCGCAACATCACGCCGGGCGAGAGGCGCGTCGTCAGGTCGGGCGTACTGTCGGGTGGCGCCGATACGGCTTCGCCGGTTTCGCTGATGCCGAGCAGCAGCGTTAACGGAAAACATTCCGCGCGAACCACTTTACCGGCGAATGGGCGCAGCCGTTCCAGTGCCCAGCTATTTTGCCGCAGCAGCCGGTTGATGGCGGGGAGGTAGAGCGAGG
>CAWUUY010000510.1:0-11024 GCA_963924885.1 uncultured Burkholderiales bacterium
ATTGAGGCTCCTGCACGTCGTGGAGTGTCCACGACAGTGTTGAAATCGCCAAGCGCGGGTGTGCGGCGGTGACGGTGGTGTCCCATGCGTTTATCGGTTTGGGTAAGGCGCAGGCGCGCGCGCTGGGGCATCCCGGCTTGCCGCTGGCGGTGATACCGCATCCGTTCGGCAGCCGCACACGCGAGGAAGTTCGCGCGCTGGCCGAACAATGTGTCGGTGAAATCGCCAAGTTGGCGGCGACGACATGAGCGCGGCGCCTTTGACAAGAGCGACGTTGGCAGAGTTGGTGGAGGCGCCGGATGATCTCGACGAACTGATCGAGTTTTTTCACGCAATGCGCTGGAGCGACGGCTTGCCCATCGTGCCCCCCACGCGCGAGCGGGTCGAGCGCATGCTCTCGTGTACCACGCGCAAGCCCGATGAGGTTGTAGCCAACGTCGCACCTGGTTTCGGCGCCGCCACGGTGGAGCGCATTGCGATTAACGCGGTGATGGCGGGCTGCCGCACCGACTATCTGCCACTGCTGATTGCCGCCACGCAGGCGGTGACGGTGAAAGAATTCAACCTGCAAGGCATCCAGGCCACCACCAACCCGGTGGCGGTGTGGCTGGTGGTCAACGGCCCCATCGCCGAACAACTGGGAGTGAACAGCGGCATGAATTGCCTGGGGCAGGGCACAGTGGCCAACGCCACGCTGGGTCGCGCACTGCGGCTGATTTTGCAAAACCTCGGAGGCGCTGTGCCCGGCGAGATGGATCGCGCCACCCACGGCATGCCCGGTAAGTTTTCGTTTTGCTGCGCCGAGAACGAAGCCCAAAGCCCGTGGGAATCATTACACGTCGAGCGTGGCTACCAGTGCGAGCAAAGCACGGTGACGGTGATCGGCGCGGCGGGCACGCACAACATGAACACCCACGCCAAGGACGCCGATGATCTGATTCGCGTCATCGCCGACACCATGGCATTTCCCACCAGCAACGATTACTGGATCAACGGCGAGCCGTGGATCGTGGTGTCGCCCGAGCATGCCGAGGTATTGCACGCGGGCGGCTTGAGCAAGGCTGATGTGAAACGCCGCTTGTGGGAGGCCTCGAAAATGCGCGCCCGGCGCATGGCGAAAATGGAACTTGCGCGCACGCAAACGGCGCGCGCGGCGGAACTGGGGCCGATTACCGAGGAAACGTTATTGCCGATCTCGGGATCGCCGGACGGGATCGGGATCGTGGTCGCGGGCGGGCCGGGGACGCATTCGGTTTATGTGGCGAGTTTTGGGGATACGCGGGCGGTGACGCAGGTAGTGGAATTGTCGGGCGCACGTTAATGGACCGGGTCAAACTTCGCCTCATGTTCAGGCGAGGTGATCGTGCGCATGCGCGATGGGCGCGTGTTGTCGCAGCGCAAGAACATCCTGCCCCAGGATCGTGCGCCGGAGTCCGCAGTGGTACAAAAGTTCATGGACAACACGCGGCATGCGCTGACTCCCGCGCGCGCCTGCTGGCAGGGGCGTTCACCACCCACGCCGGGGCGAACACCGCCTGACCGGCCCCCAGCTGCCGCGCCTGTATAACGTCTTTTCCGACCCGGCGCGCCGCCGCCGACATCGTGGCGGTCTCGTGGAAAATCCGTACGCTCTTTGGCAGTCGTCAGCGATAGCTAATCGTAAGTTATTGTTTTATATCAATAAATATAGGGCACGATTTATGCCCTGATTTGTCCAAAGTGATAGCTTTGTCCGCTCAACAGATGGTGGGGATGAAACGCCATGGGAAGGCAGCTCTTTTCCAGCATTCGCAGGCGCATCGTCATAGCACTATCGGATTAAGGGGTCGCAGCTCAACGCAATGGTTGCGTCGCGCGTTATCCGCAGGGGCAAACCAAGGTCATGAACGAAGGCTAGGCGACGTTCTGGCATTACACGCTGATTAACCGGTTGTACGACAAAGGGCTGGTCAACGACGGTTTCATGATCGAGTTTCTGCAAATCCATACTAACGTGGTGGGGCAGCGCGGCTTCGACCAGCCCGGCTACGGCGGCATCAACCCCTACGCGCTGGGGTTTTCGATGATGCAGGATATCCGCCGCATCTGTGAAAAGCCTGACGCGGAAGACCGGCGTTGGTTCCCGAAGATCGCCGGCGCCGACTGGCTGAAAGTCATGGATTTTGCCATGCGCAATTTCAAGGACGAAACATTCATTTCGCAGTAACTGTCGCCCAGACTGATCCGCGAGTTTCATTTGTTTGCGGTCGCCGACCATCAGGAGAATTCAGCACTCGAAATCGACAGCATTCACGACGAGGCGGGTTACCAGCGCGTGCGCCGGCTGCTGTCGGAGCAATACAAACGTGACAACCTGGTGCCCGATATTCAGGTGGCGCGTTTCGACAAGAAAGGGGATCGTTCGTTGGTGCTGACGCACCAGATGCGGCGGGGCCACCCGCTGGCCGCCAGAGAGACGGACGATGTCTTGAAGCACGTGGAGCGGCTGTAGGGATTTAACGTGCGGCTAGAAACGGTGCGCGAGGATGGCCGCGTCGAGGAATTCACGGCGCAGGTAACGTGAGAACCCGATAGCCCGAGCGGCTGCCGGCGGGTGGATGGCGGCTTACGCCGTTGCCGTTTCGTTCTCTTTCACCGCGTACACATTGGCGATATCGGTGAGGCCTTTGAACTCAATCGCGTTGCCGCAGCCGTCGCTCAGCGTCATCAGCATCTGCTCGCGCACCGTGCCTTTTTGCGTGATGCTGGGCTTGTTGATCCACTCCACGCCCAGTTGTTCAGCGCGATGCGCGATTTTCTGAAAGTCTTCGAGCGTCATCACCACGCCAAAGTGGCGCAGCGGCGTGGATAACGTGCCGCCGATCTTGCGCCCGCTGTCACCGACGATATCTTCCGGCGCCAGGTGCGCGACAATGTGGTGGCCGAAGAATTTAAAATCCGCGCGGCCTTTTAATTTGCGGCCTTCGGGGCATTGCAGAATATCACCATAAAATTTGCGGGCCTGATCCAGATCACTGACAGCGAAAGAAAAGTGAAACAGCGTGGCGCTCATGGGGTGTCTCCTCGGTTAGGATGATGCATGCTACGCCCGTGCGCACGGCCTTGCAAATCACGATGGCGTCCCCACGCGCTTGCGCTTTTCCCAGTCCGCTGTTTTCTGCCTGGACTGACGCGCTTCCATCTCTGACATTGCCCGCTGTACGCCCCACGTATAGAGCAGCGCAAGTACGATCAGGCAGCCTGCGCCCAGCACCACATGTCGGGTGACGAGTGTTTGCAGGCTCCACCCATGAACATCCACCAGCGTCATGGCATCCGTGGCTATGCCGCCGGTGGTGCCGTACGGGATGGCGCTCTCGTCGCTGCGGGATTTCCACCAAGTCGCGTACATATCAACAAACGCCGCCGCGCCGATGACCACGAATCCCCAGCGCAGCGAGCCTTTGTAAAGCTGGGTGTGCTTGCCAAAGTAAAAGCTCGCCATCAGCAGTGTCGCGAGAATCATGCCAGTACCGTCGCCGCCGAAGGTGATCCACATGTGCGCAGTTTTAGGGCTGATGCCCAGCGTGGCGATAGCTTGCAGGAGAATCAGCGCGGCGGCTGCGTAGACAAGGAACGGCTTGTTTGCCCGGCGCGCGCGAAACATCATGTAGCCGAGCGCGCCGAACAGCGCGAGGGGTGCGACAACGCCGCGTGTTTCGGGAACCAAGGTTTTCCACAGCGTCGGTATGGCCGCGTAACCGCAAAACCAAGCGGTGACTGCGTGACCAAATTCATGCACCGGCATGGTCAAAAAAATACGTTGCAGGGCAGCGCCCAGCCCGGACGCATGAAATGCGATGGCAATGCACAAGGTCACTGGGATCGCCGCCAGGCAGAACTTGTATTCCAGTTCGGCGTCGTGGACCTGCTTCCATTCGTCCAGCGCTTGCTCGTTGTCGAGCAGATCGGTGGCCGTGGCGGTTTCAACTACAACCGTCGTCTGCCCACCGGCGGGAACTGCGCGTCCATGGGCTTTGATCGCCTTGGCCTTGGTGTAGTCGGCGCCGCATCGCGGGCAGGCGGGCCCGCTATCGCGCGGGGCGGAACACCAGGGGCAAGTGGCTGTCACGTGTGTGTCGGATGGCGAATGGCGGCGAATGACAGTGCGCCAAGAAGCCCGATTGTAGAATGGTTATCTCAACAATACCAAGGACTTGGACTTTGGTTGCTCGCCCCCTGAATCCGGGCTGCGCGCGCCGTGTTTTCGGCTACAATTCCGATGGTAGTACATCGCACGAATTTTATTCGCTTCCCTGCATCGGGCGGCATCCATTCCCGGAATGTTCTCTTAACCCTCATTCTTTATCCGACACAAAGGAAGCACCATGGCACACAAAGGCATGACCACCGATACCATCATGATTCCCGGTCACAACGGGGAGCAGATTTCCGCCTATGTCGCGCGTCCGCTGGGCGCGGGGCCGTTTCCGGGCGTGGTGCTTGTGCATCACATTCCGGGTTGGGACGAGTGGTATTTTGAAACCACGCGCCGTTTCGCCCACCATGGTTATGCGGCCATCTGTCCCAATCTGTTTCATCGCGCGGGCGAGGGACGCTCAGACGACATCGCGGCCAAGGTGCGCGCCGAGGGCGGCATTGCCGACTCACAGGCGATGGGTGACTTGCGGGGGGCGGTGAAGTGGCTGCGCTCACAGTCGCATGTGAACGGAAAGGTAGGCATGTTCGGTTCGTGCTCGGCCGGTCGTCAAACGTTTATGTACTCCTGCCAGAACAAGGATATCGATTGCGCGGTCGAGCTGTGGGGCGGCCGCGTGGTGATGGCGAAGGAAGACCTGAATCCGAAGATGCCGGTGGCTCCGATCGACATGACCAGCGGTCTGTCGTGCCCGCTGCTGGGTATTTTTGGCAACGAAGACAAAGCGCCGACGCCGGAGCAGGTCAACCAGCACGAGGCCGAGCTCAAAAAACACGGCAAGAACTACGAATTCCATCGCTACGACGGCGCGGCCCATGGGTTTTTCTACTATGACCGACCGATGTATCGCGTGGAGCAGGCGCTGGACGGCTGGAAAAAGGTCTACGCGTTCTTCGAAAAACATCTCTCGAAATAACGATGTGCACCTCCATCCTTGAGATCGTCAGAACCGATGGCATGGGCAAGGGTGGTGAAGGTTGGATAGACCTCACGCATGCCGTGGTGTCCTATGACCACCCACACCATGCCATGTTTGAAGACGCGATTACGCTGGATTTCGTGAACCAGGCTCTCGGGCCGGGTTCACGGATCGGGCTGGAAATATCCCTGGAAGCGGCGAAGGTTCTCGCCGCCGCGCTGCAAAGCGCCATCGCGCAGGCGGAGCACGGCGGGCGAGGCGGCTACGCTGCGGACAGCGCTGCGGGCTGACGTTCGTACGCTTGCGACAGGCGCTATAGCCTGCCTTCGTCGATCGACAATCCCATGTGGTGCCTGCCGACCATCTCGTAATACGCAAGACGGCCCTGCATGTGCTGGGTAATCACGTGAATATCCTGGAAGTGGCGCTGGATCAGGTTGCCTTCGCTAATGGCGGAGGCCCCGCATAGCGGGTAGACGCTTTCGATGATCTGCGCGGCGAGCCGGATCGCGTGCGTGCCCGCCAGCCGCAAATTCACGCGCTGATTCATGCTCACCGCGCCGGTTTGTTGGGCTTCGTCCCAGATCGCCGCCACGGCTTCCATCAGGAAGGCGCGACCGGAGCGATGCGCGGCTTCCGCCTGACCGGCGCTGAACTGGCTGATGCCCTGATCGCGCAACAGGCCGGTCAAGTGGCGCGGCGCCTTGCCGCCGGCAAGCTCATAAAACGCATCAAGGAAGCTGCGCGCCACACCGAGCGCGATGGCGCCGTCACCGGCGACAAAGGCGAGTGTCTGCCGTATGCAATAGCGCGTGCCGCCGCTGATACGCGGCATATCGCCCGTGACCACCGTGCGTGACTCGGGCACGAAAACATCTTTCACCTCAAAGTTATGAGTGCCGGTGCCGCGCATGCCGCGCGTGTGCCAGGTGTCGTGTAATTGCACTTCGGCCTTAGGCACAAAGCAGTAGCGCACCTCCGGCTTGCCGTTGATCTGCCGCACCGCGCCGTTTTCAAACACTTGCGTGTGCGCCGCGATCCACGAGGCGTGGCGGCATCCAGTGCTGAAGCCCTGCTTGCCCGTGACGCGAAATCCGCCTGGCACCGCCACCGCCTGCGCGGTCGGCGCAGGCGAGTTCGATACCACGCTGCGAGGCGTCTCGATCCAGATCGCGCGCGCTGCGTCCCGGCCCATATACGCCGCGAACGAGCCGAAGGTCGCGCCCTGATTCACCGCCCACGCCGTGCTGGCATCGGCCTTGCCGATTTCTTCGACCACCCGCACATGCAGAGGCAGATCGGTCTCAAGCCCGCCGACCTCGCGCGGCACGCCCATCAAAAACAGCCCTGCATCGGCGATGGCCTCGAACAGCGTGCGCGGCAGTTCGCGCGTTTTTTCGATTTCATCGGCGCTGGCGCGGATCAGCGGCGCGAGCGTGCGCGCGGCGTCGAGGGGGCAGGCGGTGGTGGGCGAGGCGGAGATAAGTGGGGCGTTCATGGATGTGATACTCATGGCTCAAAGGTTGGTACGAGTTTCCCGAATCATCGGGCTGTAGTCAATGAATTGTACTTGTCCCGCTGGATAATAAATCGGGCGGCTGTCGAGATCGAGTCGCGTTATCATGAGCGCCTTCCGGGAAAACTAAAGTCAAACCATGGATAACGTACCGAATATTTGCACGCCCGTCAAACCACCGCAATCCATCGAAGATGTGGACGCTGGGTTAAGTGCCGCCGGCTACATCGCCAGTCGCCCGATATCGACGGCGATCTACCTCGCGCATCATCTGCAAAAGCCGATTCTGGTGGAAGGCCCGGCGGGCGTGGGCAAGACCGAGCTGGCAAAGTCGGTGGCGGGGTGGCTGCAACTGCCGCTGATCCGCATGCAGTGTTACGAAGGGCTGGATGAATCCAAGGCGCTGTACGAATGGAAATACGGCAAGCAGTTGCTGTATACGCAAATCCTCAAAGACAAAGTCGGCTCGGTAATCGGCGAGTCGGACAATCTTGCGGTGGCGCTCGACAAGCTGCATGCCTTCGGCGACATTTTTTTCTCGCGCAATTTTCTGGAGCCGCGGCCGCTGCTGCGCGCGCTGGAGCAACCCGGCGGCTGCGTGCTACTGATCGACGAAATCGATAAGTCCGATCAGGAGTTCGAGGCGTTTTTGCTGGAGATATTGTCGGATTATCAGGTCACCGTGCCGGAAATCGGCACGGTATCCGCGATGGTTCCGCCCATTGTGCTGCTGACGTCGAACTCCACCCGTGATCTGGGCGACGCGTTAAAGCGGCGCTGCCTGCATTTGCACATCGGCTTTCCCGACGACAAACTGGAGGCACGGATTATCGCCTCGCGCGTGCCGGGCATTGATGCGCGGCTGTTGAAGCAGTTGGTGAGTTTTGTGCAGCAACTGCGCGCGCTGGATCTGAAAAAGCTGCCGTCGGTGAGCGAAACCATCGACTGGGCCAAGGTGATGGTGCTGATGCATACCTCGGTGCTGGAAGTCCCGGTCGTGCGCGACACGCTGAACGTGCTGCTGAAATTCGAAGCCGACATCGAGGCCGCCGAAAAACAGTTGGCTGCATTGACGCAGAAGGCGCAGCGCGAGGCCGGGATTGCCTGATGCCTAGCGTTGCCAGCGAACCGCTGCGCCGATTTTTGCAGGTGGCGCGTGGCGCTGGGCTGCGCGTCTCGGCGGCGGAAGGCATTGATGCCGCGCGCGCGGTGGATGTCGTCGGGTACGCCGACCGTGCCGTGCTCAAAGACACGCTGGGCCTGGTGTTGGCCAAAACGCCCGACGAAAAGGCGTTGTATCACGAGACATTCGAGATGTACTTCAAGCACGAAGCGTTTGCCGCTGGTGATGAAGCCGATGGCGATGCAGACGCGGCGCAACAAAACAACGGTAACTCGTTAAGCCAGCTACTCACCGCCGACGACCGCGCCGGGCTGGCCACCGCGATGGAAACGGCGGGGCGTGATTCCGGCATCGAGAACATCCGCTTTTTCACGCAAAAAAATCTCTACACGCGCCGCATCCTGGTGCGTATGGGCCTGCGCGAGGTCGAGGACGACATGGAGGCGCTGCGCGCGGGCGCAACCCCGCCGGGCGAGGCGCGCGCCACTCTGCTCGAAGCCCGGCTGGCGGGTTTGCGCGAGGCGGTGCTCGATTACGTCGAGCGCAATATGCTGATGTATGCGCGCGGCGAGAGCGAGGCGTTTCGCGAGGAACTGCTTAAATCCGCGCGCCTGTCGAACATTGACCGGCGTGATCTGGAACGCATGCGAGTGCTGGTGCGCGAGATGGCGAAAAAACTCGCCGCGCGTTACGCCAAGACACGCCGCCGCCGGCTGCGCGGGCAACTGGACGTGCGCCGCACCCTGCGCAAGAACATGGGCTGGGGCGGTGTGCCGTTTATCACTGTGTGGAAGCAAAAGCGCATCGAAAAACCGCGCGTGATGGTGTTGTGCGATGTGTCCGGCTCGGTGGCCGCGATGTCGCAGTTTTTGCTGATGTTTTTGTACGCGCTGAACGAGGCAATGTCGGACATACGCTCGTTTGCTTACTCGGGTTCGCTGATCGAGGTCAGCGACATACTGGAAAAAGAACCCGTCGAGCAAGCGATTGAAAAAATCATGGAGCTGATCGGTTTCGGTTCCTCGAATTACGGCAACGCCTTTGCCGACTTCGACGAAGGCTGGATGGATGGGGTCACCAACAAAACGACTATCATTATTCTGGGCGACGCGCGCGGCAATAATAACGATCCGCGCACCGACATTATCGCTCGGTTGTCGCAACTCGCGAAGCGCATTATCTGGCTGAACCCAGAGTACCGCACCATGTGGGGCACGGGCGATTCGGACATGGTTCGCTACGCGCCGTATTGCAGCCTGCTGACGGAATGCAGCACGCTGCGGCATCTGGAGCGCGTGATTGGCGATATTCTGAATGATGCCTGTTGATGGAAAATTCGATTTATTGACCGTCGCGAAATAGAGACACCGTTCGGGCTGAGCCTGTCGAAGCCCTTTCACGTAACCACGCCCTTCGACAAGCTCAGGGCGAACGGATTTTGTGGGCTATGATGGATCAACCCAAGGCTGCCGGCGGCATCGAATCCCCCTACGCATGGACGCGTTTGTTCGTCTCCTTGCTCTTGATGACGATCGGCGGCTCCGGTGTTTACACGGTGAGCGTGGTTTTGCCGCGCATACAGGCGGAGTTCGGCGTGGCGCGCGGCGATGCGTCGCTGCCGTACACCGCCGCGATGATCGGCTTCGGGCTGGGCGGCGTGTTCATGGGGCGGTTGGCGGATCGCTTTGGCGTGATGACGCCGGTGCTGATCGGCGCGGCGGGTTTGGGTGGTGGTTTCATCATGGCCGGCGCATCGGGCAGTTTGTGGCAGTTCAGTATCGCGCAGGGTTTGCTGATGGGGTTTCTAGGCAGCGCGGCCACTTTTGCGCCGCTGGCGGCGGACACCTCCAAGTGGTTCAGTCTTCATCGCGGCATTGCCATCGCCATCTGCATGAGCGGTAACTATCTCGCCGGCGCGGTGTGGTCGCAGGTGTTGCGCTACTACTTTGATGCGGTCGGCTGGCGCGAAACCTATTTTGGCATGGGCGTATTTTGCATCGCCGCGATGGTGCCGCTGGCATTCGTATTGCGCCGCGCGACGCCGGTGCAGCCCGATGTGGCGATTGTTCCCGCGCTGGTAACGCCTGCGGTTTCCGTTGACCGCGCACGTCCGCTGGGGCTTTCTCCCACAACGCTGATGGCGCTGCTGTGTGTGGCCGGTGTGTCGTGTTGTCTGGCGATGTCGATGCCGCAGGTGCATATCGTTGCCTATTGCGGTGACCTGGGTTTTGGCGCGGCGCGCGGCGCGGAGATGCTGTCGCTGATGTTAGGGATGGGCATCTTCAGTCGTCTCGTCTCCGGCTGGATTTCCGATCACATTGGCGGATTAAAAACCTTGCTGCTGGGTTCGGTGTTGCAGGGGATCGCGCTACTGATGTTTTTAGTCGCGGACGAGTTAATTTCACTCTACATCGTTGCGGGCATGTTCGGCCTGTTTCAGGGCGGCATCGTGCCGAGCTACGCGCTCATTATCCGCGAATATTTTTCGCCTGCTGAAGTCGGCACGCGCGTCGGCACGGTGCTGATGTGTACTTTGCTCGGCATGGCGCTGGGCGGCTGGATGTGCGGCGCGATCTTTGACTTGACCGGCTCGTACCGCATGGCGTTTCTCAATGGCACGGCGTGGAATGTGCTCAATGTCGGCATCGTGGTGTTTTTGCTGTGGCGTGCGCGTGGCGGCGGACGGTCTGCGCTGGTGGCTCGCCCGGCGTAAATGGAATGTTGTTATTGAAATTCAAGCGGAGAAACGCATGAACGGGCAAACCATGGATCGGCGCACGCTACTTAAAACAGGCGCGGCGCTGGCGGTGACGGGTGCAGTTTCCAGCATGGGCTGTGCGCAAACGGGGGGCGGCACGGCAGGCGCGAGATCGTTGCCCGCAAGCGGCGAAATCCTGATTCGCGGCGCAATCCTGTTGAGCATGGACGCCGCCGTCGGAGATTTCGTGCGCGGCGATGTTCATGTGCGTGACGGCGCGATTGTGGCGGTGGCAAAAGAAGTCGCTGCGCTGGCCGCACCTGGGGCGACAGTGATCGACGCCGGCGGCATGATCTGCATGCCCGGCTTTATCGATACGCATTGGCATCTGTGGACCAGCCTACTGCGCCCGATGATGAGCACGGACGACGCCAAGCGCGGCTATTTTGCGGTGACCAACGCGCTGGGTCGTTTCTACACGCCACGCGATCACTACACCAGCGTGCGCCTCGGTCTCGCCGAGGCGTTGAGCGCGGGTGCGACCACCGTACACAACTGGGCGCACAACAT
>CAWUUY010000511.1:0-4270 GCA_963924885.1 uncultured Burkholderiales bacterium
GCTATCAGATCATATCAATCCACCCGCGACCCCGTCGCCTTCACCAAGTTGGCGGCGTGCGAATGCAGGCAAAAGCCACTTGATGAATCTGCCAGGAAGCGGTCTACGGTGTGTCGTCGTCGGGGCGGCGGTGTATCAAAAAGTGCTCGCGGCAAAGTGCGGGCAGGGACTACCTACCGAGTGGTTTACCGAGGATGTGGCACCTTGATAGCGCTGGATCGGATGCCGTGGATCGGCGCAATGCCTGCGGCGATTGCGCCCTACACGCATCACCTTGGAAGTAAACTTAAATATATGTTTTTAAACAAAATTATTAAATTCATCGACACAAATACACCATTATTGACAACAAGACCAGACCAGACCAGACTATCCATGCATAGGAGGTAATCCGTCATGCAAATCACCAACATTTCAGACGCCAAAAGCAGCCTTTCGTCGCTGATTGCGCAGGTTGAAAAAGGGCACAAAGTCATCATCGGCAAGGCCGGCAAACCTGTCGCGATGCTGGTGCCGTATCAGCCCGATACGTCGCCACGCAAACTGGGTGGCACTTGGACCGGCAAGGTCAAAATAGCGGACGATTTCGACACGCTGCCGCCCGAGTTGGCCGAGGCGTTCTACGGAAAACCCGCGCCATGAATTTATTGCTGGATACGCACACGCTTATCTGGGCGCTGGCGGATCAACCGGAATTGTCCGCCGCCGCGCGCGAGGCTATCATCGACGGCAACAATATTGTTTTTGTGAGCGCAGTATCGGTGTGGGAAATTTCCATCAAAAAAGCCTTGGGCAAACTCGACGCCCCCGACACGCTGCTGCAAGAAATCGAACGCCTGCGCTTTACGCCACTGGACATCACACTCGCGCATGCCGATCTCGCCGGTAAATTACCACCGCTGCATCTCGACCCGTTCGACCGCATGCTGATAGCGCAGGCACAGACAGAACAACTCACGCTGGTGACGCGAGACGCCGATATTCAGAAGTATCAGGTGCATTGCCTGTTGGCGTAGCGCCCTACTCCGCCCGCGCACCCGATTCCTTCACCGCCTTGGCAAAGCGCTGCACTTCGCTGCGTATGTGTTTGCCAAACTGCTCCGGCGAACTAACGGCGGCGTCAAAGCCATGCGCCACCACGCGCTCGGCGATGACCGGCTCTTTCATGATGCGCGCGATTTCCGTGTAGAGCTTGTTCACGCGGTTCGCCGGCGTGCCCATGGGCGCGACGATGCCCACCCAGTTGCTCAACACAAAATCCTTGTAGCCCTGCTCCGGCAGCGTCGCCACATCGGGCAATTGCGGATGACGCTTCTCCGACATCGCGCCGATGGCGCGCAGGCGCCCCGCCTTGACGGAAGGCGAGAGGTCAGTGATGGCGTTAATCGTCATCTGCACCTGGCCCGATATCAAATCCACTGTCGCCGGGCCGCCGCCTTTATATGGCACATGGATCGCCTCGAAGCCCACTGCGCGGCTCAACATCTCGCCCGACAGATGACTGATGGTGCCGATGCCGCCGCTGCTGAAACGCACGGGCTTGGCTTTCGACACCGCCACCAGATCAGCGACGCCGCGCGCGTTCACGCCCGGATGGATCGCCACGATCAGCGGCGAGGTCGCGAGCAAAATCACCGGCGTGAGATCGCGTTCAAGGTTGTAGCCGAGCTTGGCATATAACGATTGCGAAATCGCCTGCGCGGTGCTGATGTTCAGCACCGTGTGCCCATCGGGCGTAGCCTTCGCCACCAGTTCGCTGCCAAGATTGCCGCCCGCGCCGGGTCGATTGTCCACGATCACCGTGACACCCAGCACCTCGCCCATACGCTGGCTCAAAATGCGCGCAATCGCATCGTTGACGCCGCCGGGCGGGAAGGCGACTACGTAGCGGATGGGGCGCGTGGGATAGCCGGTAGCCGATTCGGCGGCCTGCGCGGCGGCACCCCCGAACAGACACAGAAGCACGAATAACGCTTTGGATTTCAGAATCATTTCAATTCACATGTCGGTATTGAAGAAAAGCCGAGTATTCCGGCTGCGCTCATTGATTGCAAGTACTAGCCATGATTTGTGCAAAAATGAACGCCCGATCATTGAAAAATAATGCATGAGTGCCATAGAAGAAGACAACGAAGACATGAGCGCCGAAGCGGTGATCGCGCACGCCATTGCGAGGCGTGGCGAAATCTTTGACGAATTCAAACTGCTGGCACAGGAATCGCCGCGCACCTACGACTTGATTTCCAAAACCGCCGGATATATGCATCACTACCAGGGCGAAGACGGCGCCGCGCAAAAATTATCAGGCACTATGCTCGAGTTGATCGCGCTGTGCCAACTTTGCGCCAAGGGCGACGACCGGTTCGCCGCCAATCACGTGCGCCGCTTGTGGCAACGCGGGGGCACCAACAAGGTGATGGTCGAAGCCGCAACTTCCATTGCCCCCATCGTCGGCTGGTCGACTATTGCGCATGTCATACTGGCGATGCTGACCGCCAATGATCCGGCGTATCCGTTTGGCAAACGTCCGCCCGAGGGTGCGCCCAAAACGCTAACGCCGTTCCCTGAACTGCACATGGGGCGCGAGAAAAAATCCGCCGCCAACGAAAGCCTGCTCAACACGCCGGAGTGGCAATACGTCGCCCGTCTGGAACCGGAACTCGCGCGCCGCGCGGCAAAGCGGGTCGATCACTGCCTGCTGCGGTAAAGGCCATTGGTGACCTGGCCGTGCGCGAGAAACTTCAGGCGCTGGGCGGCAATCCGCAGGCAAGCACGCCGGCGGAACTCGCCGGGCTGATACGCGACACCACCACGAAAATGCTCAAGGTGATTCAGGACGCGAAGATCAGCATCGAGTGATCTCTATCTGTCGTTCCAGCACGGGAATGACAGATCGCAGGGCGCCGGTGACGAAGAAACCGCATCGGTCGCGCTACGACTTTTTCAACTTCGCAAACGCCAGCGCCATTGCGCTCGGCGCTTCATCACGGGCCGGCGCGCCGCGTCCACTCGATACGGCTTGCGGCCGTGGCCGCGCGTTTCGATCCGGCGCCACTCCCGCAACCGCGCGTGGCTGCACCACGCGCGCGCCGGCCACATCATCCAGCCGCATGGTCAGTGCGATGCGCTGGCGCTTCGCGTCCACTTCGATCACTTTCACCTTGACCACTTGTCCGGGCTTGACCACTTCATGCGGGTCTTTGACGAATTTATTCGCCAGCGCCGACACATGCACCAGGCCATCCTGATGCACGCCGATATCGACAAACGCGCCGAACGCGGCGACGTTGGTCACCACGCCTTCGAGAATCATGTCGGGGCGCAGGTCGTTGAGTGATTCGATGCCGTCCTGAAACGTCGCGGTTTTAAACTCCGGGCGCGGATCGCGGCCCGGCTTCTCCAACTCCATCAGGATGTCGCGCACCGTCGGCACACCGAATTTTTCATCTACAAAATCCGCCGCCTGCAATCCCTTTAGTGATTCGGGCTTGCCCATCACGTCGAGAATGCCTTTGCCAATGCGCGCCAGAATCCGCTCGACCACCGGATACGCTTCCGGGTGCACCGAGGATCGATCCAGCGGGTTGGCGTTTTTGCCGTCGAAGTTGATGCGCAAAAATCCGGCGGCCTGTTCATAGGTTTTGTCACCCAGGCGCGGCACCTTGCGCACGCTGTTGCGATTGGGGAACGGCCCGTTGGCATCGCGGTATTCAACAATGTTTTTAGCCAACGTGCTGTTTAAGCCCGACACGCGCGCGAGCAATGGCGCGGAGGCGGTGTTCAAATCCACACCCACGGCGTTGACGCAATCCTCGACCGTGGCATCGAGCGAGCGTGCCAAGGCGCGCTGATTCACGTCGTGCTGATACTGGCCGACGCCGATGGCCTTGGGATCGATCTTCACCAGTTCGGCCAGCGGGTCTTGCAAGCGCCGCGCGATCGACACCGCGCCGCGCAGGCTTACGTCCAGCTCGGGAAACTCCGCCGCCGCAAACGCCGAGGCCGAATACACCGACGCGCCCGCCTCACTCACGACGATCTTGGTAACCTTCTGTTCGGGCTTGTGGGTCGCTACCAGTTTAATGACTTCAACCGCGAGTTTGTCGGTCTCGCGGCTGGCGGTGCCGTTGCCTATTGAAATGAGTTCGACGCCATGCTGCACCGTGAGGCGCGTCAACGTCGCCAGCGCGCCTTGCCAGTCATTGCGCGGTTGATGCGGATACACCGTCTCGGTTGCCAGCAGCTTGCCGGTGGCATCCACCACCGCCAC
>CAWUUY010000512.1:0-22316 GCA_963924885.1 uncultured Burkholderiales bacterium
GCCGGTGCCACTGACCAAGGGCTGGCTGCGCGCCTCGCACCGCAAGCTCGATCAGCAGAAATCCACGCCGATGCGCCCGTATCACGCGCACAACGAACGCTGGTGGCTGACGCTCAACGAGCCCGTCGAGTGCCAGGTGGAAATCTGGCCGACGTGCATCGTGCTGAAAAAAGGCCACAAGCTGCGGCTCGACGTGCAGCCGCGCGACGGCGTGGGCGCCGCGCCGTACACGCATTACCACTGTGATTACAACGCCGGCGCGATGAACACGATCTATTCGGGCGGGGACAAGAAGTCGTATTTGCTGGCGCCGTTTATACCTTCGGCGTGAGACGTGAGTCTCGCGCGATGTTTGGTGCTCTCATTGTTGTATGACAAGGAGCGTTCATGACTGCTACACGCAAGCGCACTGCCTTTGTCACCGGCGTCACCAAGGGCATGGGCGTCGCGCTTGCGTTGCGCCTAGCGCAGGACGGCTGCGACGTGGCTGTATCGGGCACGACTATCGAGCACCTCAACAGTACGGTGAATGCTGTGCAAGCGGCTGGTGCGCGCGTGGTGGCGGTTCAACTCGATCTGCGCTCGCAAGCCAGCATCGAGCAGGCAATGGCTCAGGTCGTAGATGCCTTCGGTGAACTCGACGTGCTGGTCAACAACGCCGGCGTCACCACGCGCTCGCTCGCGGTCGATACCACGCGCGAGGAATGGCAGACGGTGATGGATATCAACCTCACCGGCACGTTTTTCATGTGCCGGGAGATGGGGCGACATCTCATCGCGCAGCAGCGCGCGGGCTGCATCGTCAATTTGAGCTCGACGCACGGCCTGGTCGGCTTTGCGCAACGTTCGGCCTACGGTATTTCCAAGGCTGGTATTTCGCACATGACGCGCATGCTGGCGATTGAATGGGCCGAGCATCGCATCCGCGTGAATGCGGTGGCGCCGGGTACGGTGGCCACGCCGTCGCGCGTCGCGTTCTTTGGCGCGGATCCCAAAGGGTTTTCCGCCATGATCGCGCGCGTGCCGCTGGCCCGACTATGCGAGATGGAGGAAGTAGCCGCGATGGTGAGCTACCTCGCCGGCCCCGAGGCGGCGTATATTACTGGGCAAACGATGATGCTGGACGGCGGACTGACTTCTTACTGACGATGGAACGGCTTAACAAAATAACGAAAGGACATTCATCATGCTGACGAAACAACTGGCGGAATTTGTCATCCACACGCGTGAAGG
The DNA here is from genome assembly GCA_963924885.1 of uncultured Burkholderiales bacterium. GTDB lineage: Bacteria > Pseudomonadota > Gammaproteobacteria > Burkholderiales > SG8-41 > UBA5216. The sequence continues at coordinate 1,234 of CAWUUY010000512.1, forward strand.
CGATGTGCCTGCCGACGTGCTCGACCTTTCGCGCGATGCGCTGGTCGATACATTGGGCTGCGCGCTGGCCGGCACCCTCGATGAATGCGCCGAGATCGCGCAACGCTGGGTGATGGAAACCGGCGCGCGCGCGCAGGCCATCGTGGTCGGCACGCAGTTGGCCACGTCGCCCGCAGAAGCGGCGTTTGTCAACAGTCTTGCGGCGCATGCGCTGGATTTCGATGATTCACTGACCAATCTGCGCGGGCATCCGACGGCGCCGATGCTCGGCGCGGGCCTCGCGGTGGGCGAGGTGGCCGGCGCCAACGGTACGACAGGCAAGGCCGTGCTGGCGGCGATAGCCATCGGTCTTGAGGTCGGCGGCAAGCTCGGCCCGGCGCTGGGCGCGGGGCACTACATGAAAGGCTGGCACAGCACCGCGACGGTGGGCGTGTTCACCGCCACCGCCGTGGCCGCGCGTTTATGGGGACTGACCGCCGCGCAACTGCAAACCGCATGGGGCATCGCCGCGTCAGAGTCGTCGGGCCTGATCCGCAACTTCGGCACTATGACCAAACCGTTTCACGCCGGCCATGCGGCACGTAGCGGCGTGGTGGCGGCGTGGATGGCGAAAAACGGATTCACCGCCGACGATCATATTTTTGATGGCAAGAATAATTTTTTCAGCACCCATGCGGGCGCGGACGCCGTGCCGCTGGAAACTACCTTGCCGAATCTCGGCAAGCCCTGGGAAATGCTCTCCCCCGGCATCTACGTCAAACGCTTTCCGTGCTGTTATTGCAACCATCGGCCGGTGGGCGGCATGTTCGAGATGATTCAGCAGCACAACATCAAAAAAGAAGAAGTCACCAAGGTGCGCATCGGCTTTTTGCCAGGCGCGGATACGCCGTTGATTCATTTTGATCCGCACACCGGACTGGAAGGCAAGTTCAGCATGGAATACAACGCGGCGGCGGTGCTGCTCGACGGCAAGCTGACGATGGAAACCTTCACCGATGCGATGGTGCAGCGTCCGGCGATACGCGCGCTGATGCCCAAGGTCGAGCGGTTTCGTATACCGCACGAGAAAACCTTCTCCGGCACCACGGGTTACAACGATATCGAAATCGAAACCACGCGCGGCACCTTCAAGCTGCACATCGACCGCGTGCCGGGTTCGCCCGCCTGGCCGATGACGCCGGCGGACCGCGAGGAGAAGTTCCTCGATTGCGCCGGGCGCGTGCTGGGCAGCGCGGGCGCGAAAAAGCTGTTTGAAACCGCCGAGCGTTGCGGGCAATTGGCGAACATCCATGAACTCACGCGCGCCACTGTGCCTTCGGCGACGCGCCCGACTGCCGCTGCGGCGAAGGCCACGGCATAAGCCGTGATGTCAGGGAGAAAATAATGGCAAAACTGTACGCGGGATTGTGTGTGTTGCTGGGATGGCTGCCGATGATGGCGATCGGCGCCACCGGCGGCGCGGATAAAGGCAAGGCCGAGTTTTACACGCAGGATTTTTTTGTCGATCACGTGTCCACCGTGCCGGCGAACGAAGGACAAAAAGTCGGCCTGTTTGTGCGGCAACGAGTGCTCGCCATGAGAAAAGGACGCGCTACGCCGGTGGTGTTATTCGTTCACGGCGCCACGGTGCCCGGCGTGCCTGATTTCGATCTGGAGTACAAGGATTACAACTGGATGGCGCATCTGGCGCGCGCCGGGTTCAACACCTACACCATGGATTTGACCGGTTACGGCGGATCGCCCAAGCCGATGATGGATGATCCGTGCAATGTCGATCCCAAGCAGCAGGCCATCATCATGGGGCGGCCATTGCAAAGCGCTTGTCCACCCGCTTATCCGCATCAGTTGAACACCATTCGAGACGACTGGAAGGAAATCGACGCGGTGGTGGATCACTTGCGCAAGATCAACCGCACGCGGCGCATCCACATCATCGGCTGGTCGGCGGGCGGGCCGCGCGTGGGCGGTTATATCTCGCAATACCCGGAAAAAATCGAACGCGCGATGTTGTATGCGCCGAGCCCCACCATCGATGGGCCGACCCCCGACAAGCCTGCGGCAGGCGCGCCGATGAGTTTGCAGACACGTGATGATTTCGAGCGGCTGCGTTGGGATCCCGACGTGCGCTGCGCCGGGCAGGTCGAACCCGGCACGCGCGACGCGGTGTGGGCCGAGATCATGAAGTGGGACAAGATCGGATCGACCTGGGGGCCGGAAGGTATCGGCGTGATGCGAGGGCGCATTGCCACCGGCTTTGGCTGGACCAAAGAACTCGCCGCAAAAGTGGTGACGCCGACGCTGATCGTGGTGGGCGAGTACGACCGGCTGAAAGAACGCCGCGTCGTGTTTGAGCAGATCAGTTCAAAAGACAAAGTATTTATCGACGTCGAGTGCGCATCGCACTTCATGGTGTGGGAAAAGCAGCGCCGCGTGCTGCATGAAACATCCGTGGAATGGCTCACACGCGGCAGCGTGAAAAACGTCAAGCGCGGCGAGTTTCGCGTGGATGAAAGCGGTGCTTACAAGCCCGTGGGCGCGTCTAAAAAATAATCAATAAAAACAAATACTTACAAAAACGGCGCATTCACGATGCGCCGTTTTTGTTGGGGCGAACCATCGGTCGCTATTCGATCTTGATTCCGGTGCGCTTGATGATCTCCGCCACCTGGGTGCTTTGCCGTTTCAGATATGCTCCCATCTGATCGGCGCGGTGGTATTGCGGGTCGAGGCCGGCGTTGGAAATTTTTTCGCGCGTGTCCGGCGCCTGCATGGCCTTGTCTACGCCGGCATTGATCCTGTCGATCAGGTGTTTGGGCGTGCCGGTCGCCACCATCAGGCCGATCCATGCCGCGAAGTCGAAGCCGGGCATATTCGCGGCCTCGGCGATGGTGGGAATGCCGGGCGCCAGCGAGCTGGGCTTGCTGACAGAAATGCCGTATCCCTTTAATCGGCCTTGGCGGATGAACGGCATGGTGGCCGCCACGGTTTCGGTCATATAGGTGACTTGGCCGCCGACGATGTCGGTGAGCGCGGGGATGCTCCCCCGGTACGGCACGTGCGTGGCCTTGATGCCGGCGACGCCGTTGAAGTATTCCACCGCCAGATGCGCGGCGGCACCGGTGCCCGACGAGGCGTAGGTGAACTTGCCGGGGCTGCCTTTCACCACGGCCAGGAATTCTTTCATGTCCTTGGCGGGAAACGAAGGCGCGGCGACCAGGATGTACGGCGACAAGCCCGCGATCGCAACCGGAATCAGATCGCGCTGCGAATCATAGGGCGTCTTTTGCAGCAGCGGCGCCACGGTGACCGGGCCGCTGGAAGCCGCCAGCAGCGTGTAGCCGTCGGGCGTGGCTTTGGACGCGATGTCAGTGCCGATCTGGCCACCGGCGCCGGGGCGGTTGTCCATCACCAATGTCCAGCCGGCGATTTCATTCAGCTTTTGCCCGATCACGCGCGCGGCGAGATCGGTGGCCTGTCCCGGCGGCCAGGGAATTACCACGCGGATTGGGCGGATAGGGTATTCCTGCTGCTGGGCATGCGCGTTGGCAGCAAGCAGCAAGGTAGTGGCGCAGGTCAATGCGCGCGCGATACGACGTACGGTAGGGCGTGTCATTGCGGGTTCTCCTCAGGTGTGATCGTCCCGATATAACGCACCAGCACGTTATCCGGCGACGCTCCGCGTATTTTGGCACAATACGGTCATTCAAATAGTCCGGGGGAGAAAGGTTATGAAAAATCACACAATCCAGCGGATGTTGGCCGCGGCCACCCTGCTTGCGGTGGCCGCGGGCGCGCAAGGGCAGGCGGTGCCTGCCAATGCCACTTACCCCACCAAGCCGATACGCATCTTGGTGCCGTTCGCGCCTGGCGGCGGCGCCGATCTAATGGCGCGGGTGATTACGCCGCGACTGATGGATCGCGTGGGGCAAACCGTGGTGGTGGATAACCGCCCGGCTGCCAGCGGCATCGTCGCCACCGAGCTGACTGCGCGCGCCGCGCCCGACGGCTACACCGCGCTGGTCTGCACCAGCAATCACGCGGGTTATCCGTGGATGTTCAAGAACCTGCCGTTTGATATCCGCCGCGATTTTGAATTCGTGACGCAGGCGACGCTGTCGCCGCTGGTGGTGGTGGTGCATCCCTCGGTGCCGGCGAAGTCGATGCAGGAATTTATCGCACACGCGCGCGCCAACCCCGGCAAGATGAACTACGGCTCCTCCGGCCCCGGCGGCCCGCCGCATATCGCCGGCGAGATGCTGAAATCGATGGCGAAAATCGATGTCGCGCATATCGTCTACAAAGGCGTTGCACCCGCGTTGACCGCGCTGATCGGCAATGAAGTGCAGATGAGTTTTACCAATCTGTTCTCCGGCGAGCCGCACATCAAAGGTGGCCGGTTGCGCGTGCTGGCGGTCACCAGCGACCAGCGCCTGCCCGCCGCGCCGGATTGGCCCACGGTGTCCGAATCCGGCGTGCCGGGCTACGAGGCGAGCATCTGGTACGGGTTTTTGCTGCCGGCGAAAACGCCCAAGCCCATCGTCGAAAGACTGCATCGCGAGATCACCGGCATCCTCAAGCAGCCGGAGGTCACCAAGACCTTTGTCACGCAAGGCGGTATCGTCATCGCCAACTCGCCGGAGGAATTTCGCCGCGTGTTCCTGAGTGACGTGGATCGGCTGGGCAAGATCATTCAGGCCGCGGGCATCAAGGCGGAGTGATGCCTGATATGGTCGAGGTTATTCCCAGCGGCAAAATTCTCGGCGCGACTATCGCTGGGCTGAATCTCGCGCAGACCTTGAGCGAGGCGGATTTCAACGCGGTGCGCGGCGCGCTGGGTGAATACGGCGTGCTGCGCTTTCCCAAGCAGCAACTCACACCGCAACAGTTGGTGGATTTCAGCGCGCGTTTCGGCAAGCTGGAAATCAACGTCGCCAATTCGTATCAGGAGCCGGGCCTGCCGCAGATCATGATTTTGTCGAACATGCTTGAAAACGGCAAACCCATCGGCTTGTCGGACGCCGGGCAAAGCTGGCACACGGATATGTCGTACAGCAAAACTATCGCCTTTGCCAATGTGCTTTACGGCATCAAGATTCCGCGCCGCCATGGCCAAACGCTGGGCAACACCGAGTTTTGCAGCATGCACGCCGCCTACGATGGCCTGCCGGATGAATTAAAGCAAAAACTCGACGGCAAAACCGTGTTGCACGACTTCAATAAATTCTGGGAGATGATGCGGCGTGAAAAAGGCAGCTCGCGCCCGCCGTTGACCGACGCGCAACGCAAAGCCAAGCCGCCGGTGTCGCATCCGATATTTTTAATGCACCCGCTGACGGGTCGCCGCGTGTTGTACGCCAACCCCGGCTACGCCATGCGCATCAACGAACTGCCGGAAAAGGAATCCGACGATATCCTCGCGTTTTTGTTCGAGCACCAGACCCAGCCCGCGTATCGTTACGCGCACACGTGGGAAGAGGGCGACCTCATGTTCTGGGAAGACATCGGCACCATCCACAACGCCGTTGCCGATTACGCGCCGCACGAACATCGTTTGATTAAACGCTGTCAGGTGATGGCATCAGCGTTTGGCGAGAATTTCGCGCAGTAAGATACGCCCTCTCCTGTCATTCCCGCGAAGGCGGGAATCCATGCAATGTCTCATGTGGCACTGTGTTATGGATTCCCGCCTTCGTGGGAATGACAGTGGGGGTATTGATTTGCAGGGACGATACACGTAATGATGAAACGCTAAAACGAAGGCCTGAAAATGAAAAGTTTCTTGAACACGGCGGTAGCCGTCATCTTGTTCGGTAGTGTAACGAGCAACGCGCAAACCAACGCAAACTCGTACCCCACCCGCCCGATACGCTTTGTCGTCGGCTTCGCCGCCGGCGGCCCCACTGATGTGATCGCGCGCATCACCGGGCAGGACATGGGCGCCGCACTCGGTCAAACCGTGGTGGTGGAAAACCGCGCGGGCGCCAACGCGCAGATCGCCACCGAACTGGTGGCGCGCGCCACACCCGACGGCTACACGCTGCTGTTCTCGTCGTTGTCGCTGCTGGTGAATTCGATTTTGTTGCAGGAAAAGGCGCGCTACGATCCGTTCAAGGATTTCGTGCCGATCAGTCTGGCGGCGACGTTGCCGATGGTGGTGGTCACCAGCCCTGCGACCAAAATCAACTCGCTGCCGGAGTTGCTGGCCGCGGCCAAGGCCAAGCCCGGTGTGATTACGTACGGCGCGCCGGGGCACGGCGGCTCCGGCCATCTGGCCGGCGCGCTGCTCGAAAATTTAAGCGGCACGAAAATGACCACCATTCCGTTTCGCGGCAATGGGCCCGCGTTGACCGATGTGATGGCGGGGCAGGTCACCTTCATGTTCTACCCGATCATCGGTATCGCCGATCAGGTCGCGGGCAAACGTTTGCGCGTGCTGGCGGTGGGCACGGCCAAACGCCACGCGGATTTTCCTGATACGCCGACTATGGGTGAAGCCGGATTTCCGGGCTTTGAAGAAACCGCGCCGTGGGTGGGACTGCTCGCGCCAGCGGGCACGCCCGCCGCCATCGTCAATCGCCTCGCTGACGAAATGCGCAAGTCCCTGGCCAAACCCGACACTGTCACGCGGTTGAAGGCTCTGGGCGCGAACACCGTGGGCGACACGCCCGGTGAGTATCTGAAATTTTTGAAGAAGGATTACGAACGGTGGGCTCGGGTGATCAAGGCTTCGGGGGTTAAGGCGGAGTGATCGCGCGCGGTCGTTGTGGTTGTTGTAGGTTGGGCTGATAAGCCCAACACTCGCGCGATGCACCGCTCGTGTTGGGCTTGCCAGCCCAACCTACCAACGCGGGCGCAATATTCAATCTCGCCTTTCGATACCACACAGCACGCAAGCGCTAGCAGCCTGCGGGACTTAGCCTGAACCGGCCAAGAAAGGATGAATTTTTCAATGCAAAAGTATCCGACAAAGGTGCTCAAACGTATCAGAATGTCCGGTGTGCGCTGCATTAAACAGCGAGCAAACGGACGTGTGGAAATTCATTGCGCGCAGCACCTGTCGAATCGTGCGAAGCTTTTTCGTTAAGTCCAACAGGCTGCTAGCCACGCGAAACACGTTACCGCATACCGAGAGTGTCTCGATAGAAGCGCTGTCCCTTCGGCGTCAAAGTGACAGCACGCGTACCCGCGATGCGGCGTATCCAGCCTTCGTCGAAGCTGCGGGCGCACAGTGCGGCACCGATGGCGCCCGCCAGATGCGGTCGCCGTTCGCTCCAGTCCAGGCACGGACGACACAGCATGCGGGTGGATTTGCCGCCACGGGGCATCAGGGACGCGACATCCATGTCCAGTCGCTCAAACAGCGCCATTCCGTTGCCGGTTACCAGCCCCGCATCGTGTGCCAACTCCACATAACCGCCAGCGACGAGCGCATCGGCGAGCGCGACACCGAGTTGGCCGGCGAGGTGGTCGTAACAGGTTCGCGCCGCCCGCAAGGCGGCATCGCGAGGGCCGGTCGCCGGCGCAGGCCGCATGGCCTCTACGCCTGACGCCACTTGCATGATGCTTTCGATCATCTGCGGGACTGCCGGTGTGGCCAGCCGGTGATAGCGATGCCGGCCCTGTTTCTCTACTTGCAAAAGACCGGCGGCGGCCATTTTGGCGAGATGCCCGCTCGCGGTCTGCGGGGTAACGCCGGCGACGCGCGCCAGTTCGGAAGCCGTCAGCGCGCGCCGGTCTATCAGCGCGTGCAACATCCTGGCACGCGCGGGGTCGCCGGCGAGCGAAGCAACTTCGGCAAATCGGGCGTTACTGGCCATGGGCACTCGTGTTGCAACGTTTGTTGTGACGGCATCAGCTTACGCTGTTCGCCGTGGTGATGCTTCGGTCTGCGCCGAAGCACTTTTCGCCGATGGAGTGCATAGTGCCTCCCTGTGCGGAATTGTGAGGATCGGCCGGTGACGCGTACCAAGGGAAAGGGGACAGACAGATTCTACGGTTGGCGGGTGGTTCACGCCGCGTTCGTGCTGGCCGCTTTCGGTTGGGGATTGGGGTTTTACGGACCACCGATTTTTTTGAGTGTCATCCACGAAACGCGCGGCTGGCCACTGCTGCTCATCGCCGCGGCCATCAGTGTTCATTTTCTTGCTGGTGCAGTGACCGGGGCGAACTTGCCGGCATTGCATCGCCGTTGGCGTGTGGCCGTTATCACCAAGGCGGGAGCGCTGTCGATGGCCGCCGGCATTATCGGTTGGGCTACGGCGAGTTCGCCGTGGCATCTTTTCGTCGCCGCCGCGCTGAGCGGGGCCGGGTGGGGGACCATGAGTGCCGCGGCGCTCAATGCCATCGTTTCGCCGTGGTTCGTGCGTGCCCGTCTGGCTGCGCTGGGCATGGCCTACAACGGCGGCAGTGTCGGCGGCATCGTCTTTTCGCCGCTGTGGGTGGCCGCCATCCATGGACTGGGATTCCCTCTGGCGGCTTCAGTGATTGCCGTCGTCATGGGCCTTACGCTGTGGGTACTGGCCGACCGCGTGTTTTCGCGAACACCCGAAGGCTTGGGGTTGCGCGGAGATAGTGATGAGCCGGGCGCCATGGCCATCTCCGTTACCTCGCCATCGTCGCGGCCCTTGCCCGGCGCGTTGTTGTGGCGCGATCGCAGGTTTGTCACGTTGTGCGCGGGCATGGCGTTGGGGCTGTTCGCGCAGATCGGTCTGATTGCACATTTCTACTCATTGCTGGTGCCGGCGCTTGGTGCGCAGCAAGCGGGGCTCGCCATGGCAATGGTAACCGTGATGGCGATTGCCGGCCGTACGCTGCTCGGCTGGCTGATGCCGCTGCGGGCCGACCTGCGGTTAGTGGCCTGTGGCGGTTATGGCGCGCAGATTGCCGGATCCATCTTGCTCATGGTTGCCGGTGGCACGAACACACCGCTGTTGCTGACCGGCGTTATGTTGTTTGGGGTCGGCTTCGGCAACGCCACCTCGTTGCCGCCGTTGATCGCACAAGTCGAAATTGTTAAGGACGATGTGCCGCGCGTGGCGGCGCTTATCGTGGCCATCGCGCAAGGGGGTTACGCCATCGCGCCGTTTTTTTTGGATTGATCCGGGCGTTTGTCCCGCCCGCGACACAGACGGTATCCGGTGACGCGCCAGCGCTATTTCTGGCGGCGGCGTTTGTGCAATGCCTTGCCATCGCCGCTTTCCTCGCTGGCCACCAGTGAGCCTGAGAGGGGTTTTTCGGCATTGGCAGCGCAGGCTGATTGAACGATGCGTCAAATGCTGTCCTTGGAATATCGGCGTTCGGTGATCGCTTCATGGCTAATCACGGTGCAGACATCGCCTTGACTGGCGAAGCAGATGGCTCTGCCGATAAACCAGTGTTTTTTGCCTGCGCTATCGCAAGAATACTTCAGCGCGTATTCGATACGCTCGCCGCGCATCACGGCGCGTATGCCGGCGACCATTCGCACGGCGTATTCAGAATCACGGCCACGCGCGCTATCGCATACATCAAGATAGTTGACCCCTTCACAACACGACTGTTGATGGTGCAGATCAGAATCGGTCGCTGCGTGGGAACGCCAGGCATTGTTGACCAGAATAATCACGCCGATGTTATCCAGTATGGCGATACGCGGCGATATTTCGTTGAGTGCGGCTTGCGCCAGGTGTTCGGATTTTTGCAGATTGTAGGAGGCGCTGACTAAATCCACGGCGCTGTGCAGAATATCCAACGGGCCGCTGGAAAAAATATCGATCGTGTTCAACGATAACCACTCAATCAGCACCTGCAAACTGCCCGCTTTGGGAAGGGCCAAACCGCACTTCCATTTTCGGGCGGTTTCTCGTGTCACCGTCTTGGTGCCATAGGCCCGCAGGTTGAACTGGTTTGCCAATTCAGTAGATGAGGGAATTTTGCCGAATTTTTGCTTCAAGCCTTTGTTCAAGGCTTTGGAAAAACTCTCCGTTATGGATAGGCGATTATCCACCAGCCTATGCCGTCAAGCCAGAATTCAGCATGACACTCCATTCTATTTCGTGGCACCGCACATAACATGATGGCCCTATTATCTAATAAAGGTAATTTATCTCAATAGAGCGCTAAATTGCCCACTTTAAAGTGGCAACTGAGGGTATATCGCGGTTCATATTCTTTTCTCAGACGCAATGTATGACCACCCCGTTTCAATCCAGAGGCGTATTCCCATGAAAACCGTTGAAGAAACAAAAGCACATTCGTATCGATGCTTCAAAGAGGGCGTGTATGAGATTGATGCCGGAAACGAATTCGTTCCCGCGTGGGAAAAACTGGCGTCTGCCGAGCCTCTACACCCGCCCCATGCATCGATACTGAGACAAGACAATGAGGTGTATTTCGAACGAGCCAGCGATTTGACTGCGTTGCAAGTCGAGGATCTGATGGTCAGAATGAACGCAAGATTGCTTCGGCTAATGAGTAAAGACTCACCCGGCGCACTGCTGGCTTTAGCCACGCAACTGAAGCGAGAAGATGGCGATCTTCAGTGGTGGCGCGCGAGAATCGTTGAAATGAAAAATTTGCCAACCCACTCCGTCGAAAACTCGTCCTGACGCCGCAAAGGTTAACGCTAAGGGCTTGCTCAAGCGGGGCGTTCCGCGGTGCGCTTGAGGTTCATTCTCCTTACTCCTCGATCCTCGCCCGCACCCACGCCAGCACATGGGTCAACCGCGGTGGCAAAAATTCTTCGGCTTCATCGCAGGTGACCCAGCGCCATTCATCGTGCGCGGGTTTGCCGAGTTTTTTTGCGATGGGGAGGTCGATTTTTTCAGTGCGCGTTTCGGCGACGTAATAACGATCCACCTTGTTGCCCGCGTAGGGCACGGTCTCTTTGCCGTCTTCGCCGAAGGCAAACTCCAAATCGGTGAGCGCCGTGGCGGCGAGGGTTTCGCGCTTCGCGGCTTCCAGCAAGTCTTCATGAATGTTGACGACACCGGCAGGGAAATCCCAGATAGCGCCGCTGCGCAGCAGCAATAATTGCCAGTCGCCCCAGGCAAAACGCACCGGTACGATACCGCAACGTAACTCTTTGTTTGCAATGAGTTTTTTTTCAGTGTCCATACGCTTAGGTCTACTCCCACAGCCACGCCGCGCCGCGTACGCCGCTGGAGTCGCCGTGTTGGTTGCGCACGAGACGCGTGCGCACGGTGTCGGAGAATACCCATTTGCTCCACAGTTTGGGAATGTTTGTGTAGAGACGATCCACGTTGGACAGGCCGCCGCCCAGCACCATCACTTCGGGGTCTAGCACATTGATGATCGAGGCCAGCGCGCGAGCGAGGCGGTTTTCGTAGCGTGCCAGCGCTTGTTCGGCGGCGGTTTCGTTTGCGCTGCGTGCCACGATTTCTTCTGCACTGATCGATGCATGGGTAGACAGTGCGTAGTCGCGCGCCAGCCCCGGCCCGGATAAAAACGTTTCGATGCAGCCGCGCTGGCCGCAGTAACACGACGCGCCGGGGTGCTCGTCGTCTTCCGGCCATGGCAGCGGGTTGTGGCCCCATTCGCCGGTGATCGCATTGGGGCCGTCGATGAGTGTGCCGTGAATCACGATGCCGCCGCCGACGCCCGTGCCGAGGATCACGCCGAACACCGAAGCCGCGCCCGCTGCCGCGCCATCGACAGCTTCGGATAACGCAAAGCAATTGGCGTCATTGGCGATCCGCACTTCGCGGCCCAGCTTGTTTTGCACATCGATCTTGAAGGACTGCTGATTGAGGCAGGTGGAGTTCGAGTTGCGCATCAGGCCGGTTACAGGCGACAGCGCGCCGGGCGTGCCGATGCCGATGGTAGCGGTGGTTTTGAGTGTGCGTTCCGCATCACCAATGAGTCGGGCAATCAGCGCCAGCGTGGCGGCGTAATCGCCGGAAGGCGTAGGGTCGCGATGCCGCAGCACTTGCGCGCCGGATTCATCGAACGCAGCGATTTCGGTTTTGGTGCCGCCGAGGTCAATGCCGATTTTCATGGCGCGGCGCGCACCACCCTCAATGCGGTGCCGAACCCAACCGTGCTGCGAGCTTTTTGGTTTTGTCGATGTCGGTCTGAACCAGCTTCGTAAACTCGGCGGGTGAGAGGATGTGCGCGTCGAAACCCAGTTCATCAAAGCGCGCCTGCACATCGGGCGTGGCGACGGCCTTGGCGAGTTCGCCGTGGAATTTGTTGATGTATTCGACCGGCGTGTTTGCCGGATACCAGAAGCCGAACCAAGCGTAGTATTCAAAATCCTTCACGCCGGCTTCGATCACGGTGGGCACATCGGGTAATTGCTTCCAGCGCTTGGCGCCGCTGATGGCGAGCGAGCGGATTTTGCCGGACTTGGCCAGACCGACCGCGTTGGATGAGGTGAGAAACGCGAGATCAATGTGTCCGCCGGCAAGATCGGTGACGAGCTGGCCGATACCCTTGTATTGCACCGTGGTCATTTTGATGCCGGTCGTTGCGTTGAACATTTCCATGCCCACGTGCAGCACGCCGCCAAAACCAGAGTTGCCGTAATTCAACCGCCCCGGGCTTTTTTTCGCCAGCGCGATCAGTTCGCCCATGGTGTTAACCGGAATCGACGGATGCACCGCCAGCACATAACCCACGGTGCGTGTCGCGGTGGAGATGGCGGCGAAATCACGCACCGGATCGTACGGCAGCTTGTTGAACGCCGGCAGCAGGGAGTGCGCGCTGGAGGTGTGCAACACGGTGTAACCGTCAGGCGGCGCCTTGGCCACGGCCTCGGTGCCAATGATGCCGCCCGCGCCCGCGCGATTGTCGATGATGACGTTTTGCCCCCACGACGCGAGCAGCTTTTGCCCCACCAGCCGCCCGATCACATCCATCGGCCCGCCCGCGACAAACGGCACGACAAAACGGATCGGCTTGTTCGGATAATCAGAAGCCGCTTTTTGTGCCAGCGCAGCATTCGAGACAGTTAGCCCTAATGCAAGCAAGCCGGAACGCAGAAGAACAAAAGTCATTGCATTACTCCACGCGCAAGGGGTTTTCATCCTTCTACTTCGCTGCAAGTGCGCCCTTGATCCTTAAAAAATCACGGCAACTGCAATTTGCCGCCACCCATGCCACCCATGCCACCCATGCCACCCATTCCCCCCATGCCGCCCGCGCCAGGCACCACGATAGACGATTGCTGCTGGCGGCGCAGTTCCTGCAATTCGCGCACGGTGCGTTCGACGCCTTCTTTTGCCGCGTCGCCAAAATTGGCCACGACCTCGGCGAGGTTCTTGCCTTCGATCTCAAAATTGATCGGCAGCGGGCCGGCCTGGGTCATGATCTGCGCTTCGCCGATGTAGAGCGCGGGGCGCGATGCGTCCACCATGCCGTCGGTTTTGATCGGCGTCATCATGCGCAGTGTGCCGACTTTGCGGTCGGTGATGATTTCTTCGCGGTAGAGATTGTCCGCGTCCATTTTGGCTTCAGCGCCGCGTTCTTCGGATTGGAGTGCCATAGTTGCCTCATAGGGGGTTGTGACGATAAGACGGAAGGTTATCAGAAAATTCCGGCCTCACAAGTCTGTTATATTAAAGTTGTGTTTATTCGTGAGGAGCCATCGCGTGCATGCAATGAAATTTCCTGCGGTCGCCGCCGTCGCCGCCGCCATTGTTTTGGGCATCTCGCTGGCGGTTTTTGCGCACGTGCCCAGCGCCCATGCGCAAACTGCGGGTGATTATCCCGCGCGGCCCATCCGCATGATCGTGCCGTTCGCTCCCGGCGGCAGCAATGACATCATGGGACGCTATCTTGCGCAGTACTTCACGGAACGCATGGGACGCCAGGTGGTGCTGGATAACCGCCCCGGCGCCGACGGCATCATCGGCACCGAGATCGTCGCGCGCTCCGCGCCCGACGGCTACACCTTGCTGGTGGCGTCGGCGGCGCATGCGGTGAATGGCGGTACGCGTAAGCTTCCGTATGATCCGATCAACTCGTTCGCGTGGGCGGGCACACTGGGACTGGGGCCGAGCGTGTTGTCGGTGCATGCGTCGATGCCGGTGAGTTCGGTGAAGGAATTGATCGCGCACGGCAAGGCCAATCCCGGCAAACTGGTGATGGCGTCATCCGGCGGCTACGCGCATTTCAGCTCGGAATTGTTTCACCATATGTCCGGTATGAAACTGATCGTGGTGATTTACAAGGGCGGGTTTCCCGCGCTGGTGGATACGATGGCCGGGCAGGCGCAGATTAATCTGGGCGCGCTGATTCAGACGATTCCGCATTTGAAGGGCGGCAAGCTTCGCGCGCTCGGCACGTCCGGCGCAAAACGCGCTCTGGCCACACCGGATCTGCCCACGATTGCTGAAGCCGGTATTCCCGGCTACGAAGCGAATAACTGGTGGGCGGTGGCCGCGCCCGCCGGCACCGCGCCCGGCATCATCACCAAGCTCAACACGGAAATCGCGAGTTACCTGAAACTGCCCGAGACGCTAAAGCGCTTTGGGGCGGAAGGCGTCGACGCGGATTTCCGCACGCCCGATGAAGTGCGCAAATTTTTGCCGGTGGAGATGTCGAAGTGGGCGAACGTGGCAAAAGTGGCGAATATACGGACGCAATAAATCTGTTTAAAAATATATACTTAAGATATTTGTAGCGCATTGATTCCGTTCGCGCCGGGCGGCTCCATCGACGTTGCAGGACGCATCAGGCCACTGATGAGTAGCGGCGCCAGCTGCTCGGCGCAACAGCCCGAGGTGCCCAACTGCACCGAAGCGGGCGCCGACATCGCTGGTTCGAGCGGGGATTTGAGCATTCGGCAAAGGTTTACTATTGCGAAGTTCCGCAAGATCGCAGGGCCAGCGGCCATCAAACCGGAGTGACGAGGCACCTGCCCCAAATGTTGGGAGTGAGCCTATGACTGCCCGCATGAGCGCGAAATTTCCCAGCGTGACTATCGGCGCGTGGGTATGGTGGGTGTGCGTGGCGAGTGCAGATGTCCTGCTGAGTGTGCCATTCGCGCAAGCGCATTCGTGGAAGCCGGATAAAGCGGTGGAACTGCTGGTGGGTTCCGGCGCCGGGGGCAGCGCCGACACCATGGGGCGCCACCTGCAGCGCATTGTCCAGGAGCAGAAACTTCTGCCGGTGCCGATCAATGTGCTAAACGAGGTGGGCGACAATCAGACGCTGGTGCGCACCTATCTCAACCAGCACGCGGGCGACGCGCATTACTTCGATCTTGGCAACCCGACCCTGATCGTGAACCATGTGACGGGCGTTTCGACGCAGCACTACACGGATTTCACGCCGGTGGCGCTGCTGCTCAACGAGTACGCCGTGTTCACGGTGCGCGCGGATTCGCCCATTAAAACCGCGCGTGATCTGGTCGAGGTAATTTGCAAAAACCCTGAAGCCTGGTCGGTGGGCGTCAGCAATCTCGGCGTCACCAATCACCTGACGTATACCTTGCTTGCCAAGGTAGCCGGTGTAGACCCGAAAAAACTCAAGGTAGTGGTGTTCAAGTCGAATACCGAAGGCATCGCGGCAATGCTGGGCGGGCACCTCAACATGGCCGCCTCCGCCATCACGTCGGTGGCGCCGCATGTCAAGGCGGGCAACGCGCGCATCATTACCATCGGCGCGAAAGGGTTGAGCGCGGCGCAGGTTGCATACTGGGAGGATATTTTCGGCAAGGTTGTCGCGGTCGACGATTGGCGCAAAAGCCTTGAGGCGCAATCCTGGGACGGCAATTTCCTGCGCAGCCGCGAATTCACGAAATACCTGGAGAACGATTACAACCAGACCAAGGCAATCATGAGCGATCTGGGGTTAGCGAAGTTACGATATTCAGGGGCGGTGCTGTTTGAGTAAATCCGTATATTGCCGCGCACCGCGCGCAATAATATTGTTGGTGCGCACGTTCAACCAGCGCACGCCGTGCGACAGTAGCCACGGCATGCGTTGCTCCCAGTTGACGAGCACATTCAGTCCTGCGGTCTTGCCGCCCTTGATAACCCGCGCGATGGCTTTTTCGAGCAGTGCGGTCACTTCCGGGTGTTCCGGCTGGCCGGGATAGCCCAGTGCCAGCGCCACGTCGTTTACACCGATGTTGATCACATCGACGCCGGGTACTGCAGTGATCTCGTCGATTTTTTCAATCGCGGCAGGCGTCTCGACCATGATGATGATGATTTTGTCGGCGTAATCCATGGGCCGTGCATAGCGCACGATATCGACCATCCGGCGGGCGGTGGCGCCATCCTCGATGTGCGGAATCATGATGCCGTCCACGCCGCAGTCGAAATAGCGCGTAATCAGCCCCGCGTCGTTCATCCACGGGCGCGCCACCGAGGCAATGCCCGCCAGCCGCGCCGCACGCGTCATCTCCTCGATGCGCTCGAAATCGTAACTCATGCGTTCGGCGTCGATCCACACCACATCAAGGCCGAGCCCGCCCAGATACTCCACCAGGCGCGGCGAGGTGAAATCCGGATTGAACATCGTCACCACTTCGCCGGCGGCGAGCTTTTGCTTGATCTTGTTCATGGGGCGCTCCGTTGGGATGTTGCATTGTCCTGGAAACGGTAGCCGGGAGGGGTGGGGCGTGAGGTAATGCCGTGAATTTCCCGGGATTTTTGCCGATATTTCGCGCGATTGATTACTCGCCGATGCGAGAAAACAGTCCGCTTTCAGCGGGTGAAGAGGAGTGCTTAAATTCCTATTCCACGCATGACGGCGGCGCTGCGCAACAACAAGGATTTCCTTGCCGGGTTGCTGTTTTTCGCGCTCGTCCTGCTTTCGGCAGTAATGGTTTCCTGTCACATTCCCAATATCCGCCCGATCTCCGCTATGTAGCGGCTGGCCTGCACGCCCCCGGCCACGGCGGTGTCAAGCGCGTCGTCGAAACTTTCATGTATGCCGTGCAGCGCATCTCTTACCCAGTGATGCCGGCGTACCGGGGACTGGAGCAGATTTTTGAGTGTTTCCACCTCATCCCGAAGGCGTTTAACGTCCTGCGGGTTACCCTTGATTTTTTGCAAATCGCGTTCAAGGGACTCGATCAGCGTGGCGACTTCATCGAGGTCTATCTCGCGGGTTTCGTTGTCGTTCGGATTGCGGATGGTCATGGTAATTTCCTCTGGTCAGTGTCTGCACATGCTACTCCGTCCTGGCGAAAACTGGCGCCCCGCGCCCGCCCGGTTTACCATCCGCTATACCTGTTTTGTTCAAAGGATCGCCACGCCATGAGCACACACGACAGCCAAGCGCAGCACGACCCTCATCATGGTCACCACCACGACGGCAAAAGGGTGGAAGACTTCCGCCTTATCACCGGAGCGGGCAAATTTGCCGCTGACTGGAATGCGCTGGGGCAACTGTATGGACACTTCGTGCGCTCGGATCATGCGCACGCGGAAATTATCTCGGTGAATACCCGGCGCGCGCTGGCGCACCCCGGTGTCACGCACGTGTTCAACGGCGAAGACGCCGTGCGCGAGGGTTACGTCAAAGCGCAGAATGCGTTGGCGGCTTTCCCCGGACGCAACGGCATGAAACCGCGGGTGCTGGACCGGCCGGTGTTGGCGCACCGCAAAGTGCGCTTCGTCGGCGAGGCGGTGGTGCTGGTGGTGGCGGAAAGCGCCGCCGCGGCGGCCGATGCAGCGGAGCTGGTGGAGATCGAGTACCGCGAGCTGCCGGCAATCGTTATCGGCGAAGACGCGCTGGCGCCGGGCGCGCCGCAACTGGATGAGGCGGTGCCGGGCAATCTGGTATTCGAAGCCGAGGCCGGCGACGAGGCGGCTGTTACAGCCGCGATCAAGGGTGCGGCGCACGTCACGCGGCTCAAGGTGTTGTCCACGCGCGTGTCACCCAGTCCGATGGAGCCGCGCGCGGCCTTGGTGCAATACGACGCGGCCACCGGTGTCTATCGCTTCAATTTGCCCATGCAGGGCGTGACCACCATCCGCAAGGCATTGTCGGTGTATTCGAAAGTGCCGGAAGACAAACTGATACTCGACGTGCGCGATGTCGGCGGCGGCTTTGGCCAGCGCTCGCCGGCGTATCCCGAGTATGTGGCGCTGATGATGGCGGCCAAGACCAGCGGCAGGGCGGTGAAGTGGATCGCAACGCGCGTAGAAGCATTTCTCGCGGACAACCACGGACGCAGCACGCTCATCGACGGCCAACTGGCAATGGACCGCGACGGCAAATTCCTTGCGCTGCGTTTCGACTGGATCAGCGACTTCGGCGCGTACCTCGCACCGGGGCCGCAGGGGCACATCCGCAATACCACCACCTGCATGACGGGGGTGTATTGCATACCCGCGCTGTATGCGAATTATCGCGTGCCGCTCACCAACACCACGCCGGTGGGCGCGTACCGCGGCGCGGGGCGTCCGGATGTCGCCTACGCGGTCGAGCGCATGGTGAGCCAGGCTGCGGTTGAGTTGGGGATCGATGCGGCAGAGTTGCGGCGGCGCAACTTCATTCCGAACGACGCGTACCCGTACAAAACACCGACCGGTTCCGTCTATGAAAATGCCGATTTGCCGGGCTTGCTGGAGCAAGCGCTGCATTTCGCGGATTGGAAAGGCTTTGCCGCGCGTCGCGCGCAATCGGCGGCGGCGGGCAAGCTGCGCGGTATCGGCATCGCGGTGGTGATCGAGCCCACGGGTGCGGGCAACTTTATTGACGAAATCGAATTGACACTTGAGGCGAGCGGCACGATCACTGTTTACACCGTGGCCAAGACGCAGGGCCATGGCCACGAGACGACCATGGCGATGATCGTATCCGATGCGCTCGGCATCGCGATGGAAAACGTCAAAGTGGTGCAATGTGTGCCGGGCACCACGCTGCAAGGCAACGGCACCGGCGGCTCGCGCACCATGGTGGGCGCGGGCAGCGTGTGTTACCTCGCGGCGCAAAAGCTGATCGAAGAAGGCAAATCGCTGGCCGCACTGGAACTCAAGGTGGAGCCGTCGCAGATGCAATACGCCAAAGGCGAATTCCGCACCACCGAATCACCGCGCGTCATCAAGCTCGCGGATCTGGCAAAAACCAAAACGCTAACCCTCAAGGCCGATGGAAAATTCGGCTCCACCTTTCCCAACGGCTGCCATATCACCGAAGTTGAGGTGGATAAAGAAACTGGCGCGCCGGAAATCGTGTCGTACTGCGCGGTGGATGACTGCGGCGTCGTTATTAACCACGCCATCGTCGAAGGCCAACTGCACGGCGGCGTGGTGCAGGGTGCGGGGCAAGTGTTCGGCGAACACATCGTCTACGACCGCAAATCGGGCCAGCCGCTCTCCGCGAGCTTCATGGATTACATCATGCCGCGCGCCGGCTTGCTGCGAGAATTGCGCGGGGAAGAGCATCCCACCACCAGCAAGGTGAGCCCGCTCGGCGTCAAGGGCGTGGGTGAATCCGGCTGCACGGCGTCGATACCTTCACTCGTCGATGCGGTGATAGACGCACTGCGCCCGCTCGGCGTGCAGCAGCTTGATATGCCGCTGACGCCTTCGAAACTTTGGCATGCGATGCAGGACGTTAAGCAAGCGAAGCCATAAAAATATATTTAAAAACAAATAGTTATGATAAAAGTGGCCTTGTGAGCCTGGTTCCCGATCTCTGCCTCATATAAGCCTTGTAATAGTGCGCCAATTTTGGCACACTATTTTCAATGATCGACCGCACGAAAAAGTTACCTGCGCGATTCTATGTAACACCGGCGGGCGGTTGGCCCGTTCGTGAATGGATTTTGGAAATGTCCGCTACCGACCGTCACACAATCGGCAAGGACATACAGAAAGTTGAATTCGGATGGCCGCTCGGACGTCCTCATTGTGCACCGCTCAACCACGGTTTATGGGAAGTCTGCAGCAGCCTCGACAGTAACCGGATTGCGCGGGTGATTTTCTGCATGGGCGATGGCCACATGATTCTGCTTCACGACTTCATCAAGAAATCGCGGAAGACGCCGCAAGCTGATATAGCACTGGCACTGAAACGCAATCGAGAGGTAGTGTGATGGCACGACAAAAAAAAGGCAGCGTGAGCAAGGAAACTTTTGATGACTTTCTCGCGGAGCAAGGCATGCTCGAAGCGTGTGAGGATCACGCGATCAAGGAGATGATTGCCGAGCAGCTCGCCGCCGCGATGAAGGAGCAGTGTCTCACCAAGAGCGCCATGGCTGCGCGGATGAAGACCAGCCGCCGCCAACTCGATCGGCTGTTTGATCCTTCGATTCAGTCGGTGACGCTCGATACCTTGCGCCGCGCAGCGATGGCAGTGGGCCGTTCGCTTCGCATCGAACTCGTGTAAGTCATGACCCCCAACCTCAAGGCCGACGGAAAATTCGGCTCCACCTTTCCCCAACGGCTGCTACATCACCGAAGTCGAGGTAGATAAAGAAACCGGCGCGCCGGAAATCGTGTCGTACTGCGCCGTTGATGATTGCGGTGTCGTTATCAACCACGCCATCGTAGAAGGCCAGTTGCACGGCGGCGTGGTGCAGGGCGCGGGCCAGGTATTCGGAGATCAGATCGTCTACGACCGCGAATCGGGACAGCCGCCCAGTGCGAGCTTCATGGATTACATAATGCCGCGCGCCGGCTTGCTGCGCGAATTGCGCGGCGAGGAACATCCCACCACCAGCAACGTGAGTCTCGGCGTCAAGTGCGTGGGCTAATCCGGCTGCGCCGCGTCGATACCGTCCTCGTCGATGCGGTGATAGACGCGCTGCGCCCGCTCGGCGTGCAGCAACTGGATATTAAAGTGGACCCCGGAGTCAAGACAATAAAGCAGCGAGTTTAAGTTACACGTTCGATTTCACTTGCAGCTGCACGGCGCTGCCCCGGTTTTGCCCTTACCCTGGTTTTTGTGGTCGATTCTGATTTTGCTTCTGCGGTTACTTGCGTAGCGCCGTCGCATAGCGAAACAGATTTTTGGTTTGCCGTGCCGCCGAATTTATCCACGATCAGGGCACCGCCGCCAACAGCAGTTTGATACACGACGGCTGGCGTCTCTTGATCCAGCGACTGATGCAGGCGCCCGGTGTTGTAAAACGGGAAATATTTGGTCAGACCAATCATCAGTTCGCCCATCGTGGCATA
>CAWUUY010000513.1:0-5383 GCA_963924885.1 uncultured Burkholderiales bacterium
GCTATCGGGCGCAGGTAGCAGGATTCGAGCTTGTTGACGCGCACCACTTCTTTTTGCGCTTCCATCAACTGCTCGATGGAATAGGGGATTTTCATCATATAGATGTGCGCGGAGTTGAGCAGCCGCTGGGTGTGCTCTTTCAGGCGAAAGATCGCCGTGCCCTTGACCGTGTTGTAGGCGCGCACGCCCTCGAATACCGCCAGCCCATAGTGCAGCGAATGCGTGAGTACATGCGTGGTCGCGTCACGCCAGGGCACGAGTTTGCCGTCTTGCCAGATAAATCCGTCACGGTCCGCCATCGACATGGAATGCTCCATCAAGAATTCAGTGAGAACCAATATTTTAACGCATTTGCCGTCGGTGGACGGCAACTTCCAGGCATTACATTGTGGCGAACTCGCGCGGCGTATTAGAATGCGGCGGCTCCATTACTTTAATGGCAAGGGAGGCGGGTGATGCAAGCACTTCGTGAGCGACTGAACAGCCTTGGCAATCGCGCCATTGCTGTCACGGACAGCGAGGAGGATCGGCTGCGCAAGACCTTGCTGATATTCGCCAGCGCCGCGATGGGGCTGGGTTCGATGCTTTGGCTGGTGATCTATCACGCAATGGGCATCAAGTTTTCAGCGACAGTGCCTTTTGTCCGCATCCTGGCCACGGCGGTGTCGCTGGCACTCTACCTGTGGACGCTCAATTTCAATGTGTTTCGGCTGATTCAGCTAAGCCTGTTCTTGTTCGTGCCATTTGTGATGCAGTGGAGTATTGGCAGTTACGTGAGTTCCTCGGGCGTGATGTTGTGGGCGCCATACTGGTGTACAACGCGCGTGAATCGATGCCGTGGTTTGCCGCCTATCTTTCTTTGACCGTCGTTTCGGGCGTGTTTGATTTTTATTTTGCGAGCGTGTTGCCGAAGGACGTTACCATGCAGTCGATCGCGGTGTTCTTTGCCCTGAATTTTGTGGCGATGTCGTCGATCATATACATGCTGGTGACGTATTTCATGGATCAGCGAGAAAAGTTGCAGGCTGCGCTGAACGAGCAACACGTGCTGTTGCGGGCCGAGCAGGAAAAGTCTGAACGCCTGCTACTGAACATACTGCCGGCAACGATCGCGGAACGGCTCAAGGCGAGTGATGCCACGATAGCCGATGGATTCGTCAACGTCACAGTGATGTTCGCCGATATCAAGGATTTCACCCGGCTGTCGGGCGAACAGCCGCCCATCGTGATGGTGGAGTCGCTCAACCGCGTGTTCTCGCATTTTGATGGGCTGGCCGAGCGGCATGGCCTGGAAAAAATAAAGACCATCGGCGATGCCTACATGGTGGCGGGCGGGCTGGGCGTCGGTGTCGGCGCCGAACGCGGCGGCCACGCCACCGACGACTCGAGTCACACCAGCGCCATGCTGGACATGTCGCTCGAGATGCTGGCTTATATGGAAACGCTGCCGCCGGTGGGCGCCACACGTTTACAGTTGCATATAGGCATCAGTACCGGCCCCGTGGTGGGGGGCGTGATTGGTATCAAGAAATTCATCTACGATTTGTGGGGTGACACGGTCAACATGGCTAGCCGCGTCACCGACGAGGCCGATGGGGGAACGGTGCTGGTGGATGTGGCGACCTATCAGCGCATGCACACGCTGTATGAATTCGAGGGCCCGGCAACGCTGGATCTGCGCGGCAAGGGCAAGATCACGGCCTATTGGCTGGTGCGCCGCCGCGCGTGACAGGCTGTCAGGCGGTTTCCATCACGGTTTTCCACAAGGCGCGCACTGCGGTGGCGTGAGCGGTGACCGACGGCCCGGGCACGCGCGCGTAACCCTCCCCTTGCAGACGCAGCGTGTGCTGCAGGCGCCGGAACGCACGATAGGCCGCGTGCGCGGCATCGGCGCTGGCGCCGTCGATGAGCCCCAGCGCCGCGGCCAGTTTGAGCAGCGCAAGATTGCCGATGTTGCCGGTGAGCGCTTCGTGGCGGTGCGCGTGCCCCAGCACCAGATACTGCACCATGAACTCCACATCGACAATGCCGCCTCGGTCATGCTTCACGTCAAACAGCTCGCCGTGGTTGGGATGGGCCGCGTGCATTTTGTCGCGCATGGCCACGATGTCATGGCGCAGCGCCGCCAGTTCGCGCGGACGGCACAGGATGTCTCGGCGCAGCGCCTCGAAGGCGGCGCCGATGGCGGCGTCTCCGGCGACAAAGCGCGCGCGCGTCAGCGCCTGATGCTCCCACACCCAAGCGCGGCTACCCTGGTACTCGCGAAAACGTTGTATCGAACTGACCAGCAGGCCACTGTCGCCGTCGGGGCGCAAACGCAGATCGGTGTCGTAAAGCTGCCCGGCGGCCGTCATGCTGTTGAGCCAGGTGCCGATACGTTGCGCGAGCCGCGAGTAATTTTCAATGGCGCCGGGCGCGTCGTCATCGAATAGATACACCAGATCCAGATCGGAGGCGTAGCCGAGTTCCTTGCCGCCGAGCTTGCCGTAGCCGATGACCGCGAATGCGGGCGCGGGGCGGTGGCGATGCCGCACATCCTGCCATGCGCGCCGCACGATTTCGGCCAGCACCGCGCAGGCAAGGTCGGAGAGATGGTCGCTCAGGGTTTCCAGCGGCAACGCGCCGGCGAGATCCTGCGCCACCAGCCGCATGGTCTGCGCGTGCTTGAAATGGCGCAGCACATCCATCTGCTGTTCGGTATCGCCCTCGGCGTCGTTCATGGCGGCGCTTAACAGGCCGGCGTGTACCGGCCAGTCCGGCGGCGTGTGCAGCGAGCGCGCATCAAGCAATTCATCCAGCAGAATGGGGAATTGCGTCAGGTACTGCGCCACCCACGGGCTCGCGCGCATCAGTGCGGTGAGTTGTTCGCGCGCCTGCGGATATTCTTCCAGCAGGGCGAGATACGATTCGCGGCGGCTCACGCCTTCCAGAAACGTCAGCAGGCGTTCCAGCGTGACATCCGCGTCCGCGTGAGCGCCCGCAGCCGCGCTTTCGATGGCGAGCGGTATCAGCCGGTCAAAGCGCAACTGACTGCCGGCGGGCATCTGGCGATAGCGCGCGGATTGGCGCAGGTTGGCGATGCGCGCCTGCAATTCAACCGCGCGCTGATAGCCGAGCGCAGTGAGTTGCGCGACGGCATGCGGCGCATCGCTGCTGCTGGTCCACAGGGGCGCAAGGGCATGCTGTTCGGCGGGCGCTTCGATGAAAATGGCTTCAAAGTGCCGCGCCACCGAGTCGAGATGTGCCGTCAGCACCGCCATGAATGCGCCGTAGTCCGCGCAGCCCATGCTGTGCGCGATACGCGCCTGATCGTCGAAGTGGGCCGGCAGCGAGTGCGTTTGCTGGTCATCGAGGTATTGCAGGCGATGTTCCAGATTTCTAAGAAAAACATAGACTTGCGTTAATTCCGCAGTGACGGTTGCCGGCAACAGGCCGCGTTCGGCGAGCAGCGCGAGAACTTCCAGCGTGGGCTGCCGCCGCAGCGCGGCATCGTGGCCGCCGCGGATCAATTGATACACCTGCGCGATGAATTCGATTTCGCGGATGCCGCCGCGGCCGAGCTTGATGTTGCCGGCCATGTCGCGGCGTTTGACTTCGCTGCGTATCTGGCCGTGTAATTCGCGCATCGAGGCGAAGGCGCTGTAATCGAGGTGGCGGCGAAACACGAAGGGCCGCACCAGCGCCATCAGTTCATTGCCCTGATCGCCGGTGAGCACGCGGCCCTTGATCCACGCGTAGCGCTCCCATTCGCGTCCTTGCGTGACCAGATAATTTTCCAGCATGTCGAAACTCGCCACCAGCGGCCCGCTGTCGCCGTAGGGCCGCAACCTCATATCGACGCGGAATACATAGCCGTCCTCGGTCAGCTCTGCCAGCAGGCCGATCAGCGCGCGTCCGGCGCGCGAGAAGTATTCGTGATTGCTCAGCGAACGCGCGCCGTCGGTGTCGCCCTCTTCGGGGTAGATAAACACCAGATCAATGTCCGACGAGACGTTCAGTTCGCCGCCGCCGAGCTTGCCCATGCCGATCACGTGCAGTTGCTGCGCCAGGCCGGTGGGGCTGCGCGGCGTGCCGAGGGTTTGCGACAGATCACGATGCACCCATTCCAGCGCGGCGCTGATCGTGCATGCGGCGAGCCGGGTCATCGTTTGCGTGACCTCGGCCAGATCGGCCCAGCCGGCCAGGTCGCGCACGATCAGCGTTGCCAGGGTCTGCTGGCGCAGGCGCCGCAAGCGCTGCCGCATGTGCTCGCGGCTGGGCGGAGCATCGGCATTCGCGGGCCATGCAACTTTTACCGGCGAAAGAAGATCCACGCTGTCGAGCAGTTGGGGTTGCGCCGTCAAACTGCGTTCGAGATAGCGGCTGAAGCGCCGCGCATGGTCGATAGCCTCGTCCACGGAAGTCATGGCCGGCACGTTAATGGATCCAGCAGACCCGCAGGGATCGGTGAGGGAACGTTTGGCGGGTTCCATGGCCTGATAAAACACAGTAGAATGGTAAGCTAATAAACATTGTCTAAGTATCTGTTTTAATTGTTATTTTTATTTTTCATTGGGACAGTTTAACAGGCATCGAGTGACGGCACAGACCATTACCTTTATGGGCGGCTTGCGGCG
The DNA here is from genome assembly GCA_963924885.1 of uncultured Burkholderiales bacterium. Classification (GTDB taxonomy): domain Bacteria; phylum Pseudomonadota; class Gammaproteobacteria; order Burkholderiales; family SG8-41; genus UBA5216. The sequence goes on from CAWUUY010000513.1 coordinate 4,617, forward strand.
GTTGACAGCATGGGCTTGGAGCAAGCTCGTGTGGATCACGGTCGCATTGCTGCTGATCCTGGCGGCAACGGTGCTTACCTTGCGTTACGGGTTGCTGCCCAATATCGAGAGCCATCGCGAATCGATTGCGCAGTTGGTGAGCAAAGCGGTCGGCCAGCGGGTGACCATCGGCAGCATCGAGGCCAGTTGGGACGGCTTGCGTCCGCAACTCAAGCTTGGCAGCGTGGTATTGCACGACAAGGCGGGCCGGCCCGCACTGACGCTGCAGCGGGTGGACAGCACCTTGTCGTGGATGTCGGTGCCCACGTGGAGCGCGCGTTTTCATTCGCTGGATTTTTACGAAACCTCACTGGATATCCGTCGTGACAAAAAGGGCGTGTTTTCAGTTGCCGGCATTGAAATGTCTGGCGATAGCGGCGAGGGCGGGTTTTCCCGCTGGCTACTGGCGCAGCGCGATATCGAGATTCATAACGCAGCCATCGAATGGACCGACGAGCTGCGGGGCGCGCCGCCGCTGACGCTCAAGCAAGTGCAGTTGCATCTGGTCAATCGCGGGCGCCATCATCGTTTTGGTTTAAAGGCGATTCCGCTGGCGGCATTGGCAAGTCCCATCGATTTGCGCGGCGATCTGGAAGGCAATTCGCTGAGTGATCTGGCCAGCTGGAGCGGGCGCTTTTTTGTGCAACTCGATTACGCCGACATCGCTGCTTGGCGCACCTGGATACCGTTTCCGTTTGAGTTTCTGCGCGGCGCGGGAGCGGTGCGGG
>CAWUUY010000514.1:0-5832 GCA_963924885.1 uncultured Burkholderiales bacterium
GCCGGCAATGACGCCGACCGTGATGGTCAGAAGGGTTTTACCGATGCCAATGATCCATTTCACTATTTGCCCCTACACAATCTTGTCGGCATGCAACCGTGAAATTTCTTCCGGGGTATATCCACACTCCGCCAAAACCGCATCCGTATGCTCCCCCAATCGCGGCGGTAGAGAATGTATCGTCGCCGGACTTGCCGACAAACGATACGGCGCGGTAGGCACTGAAAACGGCGGCAAGCCCGTGCCCCCCGTATCCTCAAACCGGTGAAAAAACTTCCGGTGTTCCAACTGCGGATGATGCACCGCGCGCGCGAGCGGCAGCACTTCCATGGCCGCGATGCCTGCTTTATTCAAAACAAGCTCCCACTCCGCCGCGGTCTTGGTGGACAGCCTGCGGGTGATTTCCTCGTTGAGTGCCTTGAGATTCTTCGCGACCACGGCGTCGTTGCAAAAGCGCGGGTCTTGCGGGATATCGGTGGCGTTCATCGCCTGCCAGAGTTTCTCGCGGCGGTTGGGCGCGCCGGCGGCTATCGACAGGTAGCCTTCCTTGCAGCGATAAGTGTCGCTGACGTAGCCGCCCTTGCCTGACGCATTGCCCACCAGCGGCGCGGTTTCGTTGTCGTTGATGGCGCGCTGCACTTCGCCGCCCATCATGGTGATGGCCGTTTCTAGCATGGCCACGTCGATGGCCTGGCCCACGCCGGTGCGGCTGCGTTGATAGAGCGCGGTAACAATGGCGAGCGCCGCCGCGTAGCCGGTGGTGTAATCCACGATGGTCGAGCCGGTTTTCAGCGGCCCGCTTTCCGGCGTGCCGGTGATGCTCATCATGCCGCTGACCGCCTGCACCACGCCGTCGATGGCGGCGTCGCTTTTTTTAGGCCCCGTTTGCCCGTAGCCGGTAACCGAGCAAAAAATAATCCCCGGATTGATTTTTTTTAGATCGTCGTAACCGATACCGTAACGCGCCATGGTGCCACCCTTCAAATTCTCGATCACCACGTCGGCGTCTTTTGCCAGACGGTGAAAAACTTCCTGCCCGGCGGGCGTATTGATGTACAGCGACACCGAGCGCGTGTTGGCGTTGTAGGCAACAAAGTTATGCCCCATCTTCGCCGCCTGAAACGGCGTGGGCGGATAGCCGGAGGTGCGCGCTGAATCACCGAGTTCGGGGTGTTCGATGCGGATTACGTCCGCGCCGTGCATCGCCAGTTGATACGCCGCGAAAGGCGCCGCGACCACGCGGGCCACCGCCAGCACCTTGATGCCGGTAAAAGCCTGCTCCAAATTCATGCTGTCTCCGAATTGTTGCTGAACTTACTTCGCCCGCAGTCCCGCGAGCCGTGCCATTTTGATGAATATCTGGATATCCGCGCGCACTATTTTCTCAAATTCCTCGGGCGTGGACGACGATGGCGCGAAGCCCATGCCTTGCAGTTGCGCCTTGATGTCGGGCAGATCAAGCACGCGGGCGACCTCCCTGCTGATCTGATGGCGCACCGCGCGCGGCGTGCCCGCCGGCGCCAGCAGGCCGAACGAACCGCCGCGTTCGTAATTCGGCAGCACTTCCGTCATGGCCGGCACATCGGGCAACAGCGGCGAGCGCTGATTCGCCACCGCCAGCGCCACCACACGATTGTCCCTGATGAACGGCAGTACCGGCCCCAGCGGCAGCACGCTGTATTGCACGCGGCCGGCGGCGACCTCGACGCTGGCCTCGGAGGAACTGCGGAAACCCACATGCACCGCCTTGACGCCGGCGGCCACGCGGAACATTTCACCGTTCATGTGCGTGCCGCTGCCCGCGCCCGATGAACTGAACACCAGCGGCTTGGCGCGCGCTAGCGCAATCAACTCCTTGACCGATTTCACGCCCAGTGTCGGCGGCACCACCAGCACCACGGTGGCCACGCCGATTTGCGTGACGCCGGCAAAATCTCTTACCGCGTCGTATGGCAGGTTGGGATGCAACGCCGCGCCGATGGCGAATTGATTTGACAGCATCAGCAGCGTGTAACCATCGGGGGTGGCTTTGGCCACCACAGAAGCCGCCAGCGCGCCGCCCGCGCCGGTGCGATTTTCAACCACGATGGGTTGGCCCCAGCTCTCGCTGAGTTTGGGGCCGATCATGCGCGCGAGCAGATCGTTCTGGCTGCCCGCGCCCACCGTGACGATGCGCACCGGCTTGGTGGGGAATTTCTGTTGCGCATGGGCCATACCCGCAATGAACACGGTGGCGGCGAACACGCATGCCGTCAGCGATAACCGCAACAATACAGGTGCTGGTAATGGCGCGAACATGAGGATGGCCTTTATTGGCAATGCGTGGTCACGGCACCGCCTTGCCCTTCAACCCTGCATCGCGCACCAGCCGCGACATCGACTCAATTTGCGCCTGCAATATTTTCTGGTATTCCTCGGCATTGGCTGGCGCGCCGACAAAGCCGATGGCCTGCATGCGCTCTTTCATTTCGGGCGACGCCACGATGCGCAGGGTTTCCTTGCTGATCTGATCGAGCAGCGCGCGCGGCGTGCCGGCGGGCGCCAGCAAGCCGTGCGAGGTATCGGGCCGCTGGAACTCGGCATAAATTTCTCCTAGCGACGGCACATCGGGCAACACCGATGTGCGCTGCGTGGTCACCGCCAGCGCGATGAGTTTGCCTTCCTTGATGAACGGCAGCGTCACGCCCAGCGTGCCGAGGTGATAGTGAGCACGTCCGCCCAGCACTTCGATCATCGAATCCGGCCCGCCCTTGAACGCGACGTGTATCACCTTGAGTCCGGCGGCCATATTGAAGCGGATACCGGAGAGGTGCGCGGCGCTGCCCGCCGCGCTGGTGGAAAAAATCATCTTGCCAGGCTGCGCCTGCGCCAGCGCGGTGAAGTCCTTCACGCCCTTGATGCCCAGCGCGGGCGAGGCCACCAGGATATTGGTGCTGACGCCGATTTGCGCGATACCGCTGAAATCCTTGGCGGGATCGTAAGGCAGGCTGGTCAGCATCCCCGTGCTGATGACGAAATTGGGCAGCACGTAGAGCAGCGTGTGTCCGTCCGGCGCGACCTTGGCGACCAGGCTCGCGGCGATCGTGCCGCTGCCACCGGCCCGGTTGTCCACGATCACCGGCTGTCCCCACGTCTCGCTCAGCTTCTGCGCGATAAATCGCGACAGACCATCGGGCTGGCTGCCAGCGGTGGTCGACGCGACAATGCGTACGGGTTTCGCGGGAAATTTTTGCTGGGCGTGAGCGCTAGTTACCCACACAACAGATGCCACACAGAGCGCGTGGCCCACACATGAAAAGACTCGCATCGGGATTTCTCCAGTGCCCATTCGGGCAATGGTAGCACTGTCGCCGCGTCGCGCGCGGGAACGCGAGGAATCCGATGCGGCGTGTTACTCCGGATCGTCGGCGAATGGATCAAACGGTTCCAGCGCGGGCAGATCGTCGTTCAGTTCCCAATTCGTGTCATGCGTGTCATGCGCATCATCGGCATGGCGTATCGCCGCGCTGATGTCACCTGCCTTGATGAGGACTTCTGCGTGTTGCGCGGATAATTGCCAGTCGTCGAACATCGTAGCCTCCCGTCGGTTGAGTGGTGTGACGGGAAAAGTGTAGGCACGGCCTGACAGCGAACAAGCGCCGAATACGCGTGGACTACCGGTGCATATTCAGTAATAGCCGAGTTTTATAAAAACGTAATAAAAACATATACTTACGATAGCATCGCCTATTCGGTGCGCATCGCAAACGCCAGCAGCACCACCGCGATCATCAGCAGCACCAGCGCGCTTAACGCCAGCGACCAGTGAATGCCGATCACCGCGCCCAGCAGGCCGACGGTGATGCCGCTGAAAGCGCGGAGCCCATTGTTCGACATGTTGTAGAGGCCGATCATGCGACCGCGCAGGTTAGGCGGCGCATGCACCTGCACCAGCGTTTGCGCCATCGAGTTGTAAGCGAGTTGCAGGAATCCCGCGATAAACATCAGTACCGCCGCCAGCGGGTAGTTGTCGGTCATCGCAAAGCCGGCGATGGCGATGCACCAAAGAATCGTGAGTACGATGGCGGTGCGCGCGTTGGCCTGCAGCAGCCCGCGCGCTTCGAGAATCATGCCGCCGACAAACGCGCCGCCCGCATTGGCGGCGAGCAGCACGCTGTACGAGAACTCGGCTTTTTCCGTGCCCAGATCGTGCGCGAATTCCGGCATCTGCGCCTGAAATGCGTTGCCGACAAAAAATGACGATACCCCGGCCAGCGCGATCATGCTGAAGAGGATGCGGTTGCCGCGCGCCATGCGCATGGTGGCGAGCGTGTCCGCGAGGCCGCCCGCGCCCGCGTCGCGTTTTTGTTCGGCGGCGGTGCGTGCTTTACGCTGGCCGAGCGTTGTGATGCAAAGCCATATCACCAGCGGCAGATAAATCAGCACGTTGACGATCAGCCCCACCGCCGCGCCGAACAGCAGCATCAATCCGCCGCCGATGGCCGGTCCCATCAGGATGCCGAGCTGGCGGCTGGTGGCGTTTAGCCGCACCGCGCTTTGCAGATTTTTGCCGCCGACGATATCGTGTATCAACAGTTGGCTCGCCGGTATCCACAGCACACCTGCAATGCCGTGAATGGTGAGCAGCACCACCGCGTGCCACTCTTCGGTGGTGTCGGTCATGAACAAAGCCGCCCAGCCGAGCGAGGCGACCATGTACAGCGCCATCGCCAACTGGATCAGGCGGCGGTTATCAAAGCGATCGGCTAGCGCGCCGGAGTACACCGAAAACAATAAAAACGGCAGCCAGTGCGTCAGTATCGCGACACCCGCCAGCGTGGGCGAGCGAAATTTTTCGTACAGCACCCAGTAGCTGATGACGTGCTCGATGTTATCCGCCATCATCGCCAGCGCGGTGGTGATGAAGTAGATGAGATACTGCGGATTGCGCAGCGCGGCGAAACTTTTGCTGGATTCCGCCGGTGGCGAGGACGGCGAGGACGATGAGGAAAGAGGCGGCGGCGCGGCGGGTCCGGACATTTATGGCGATTGTATCGCGTTCGCCGCCACGCTTCGCGCGGATCAATGCGCCTGCAATTTCGCCTCGCGTATCACCTTGCCCCACTTCACGATTTCGGCGCGCTGGAATCGGTCGAACTCTTCGGGCGTGGTGTACACCACCTCGGCGCCCTGCGCCAGCATCGCGTCTTTGGTTTCCTGCAACTTGAGGATAACGCCGATTTCGCGGTTCAGCTTGTCAATAATAGCGCGCGGTGTTTTGCCTGGCGCGTAAAGGCCGAACCACACGTAGGATTCCAGTCCCTTGAAACCCTGCTCCAGCGCGGTAGGGATGTCCGGTGCGCCGGGAAAACGCTTGTCGTTCAGCAGCGCGATGGCCTTGAGCTTGCCGGATTTGATTTGCGTATTGGTGGTGGTAGTCGAGAGAAACGCCGCCTGCACTTCGCCGGAGAGCAGCGCGGTAATGGTGAAGCCCGCGCCCTTGTACGGCACATGCACGAGGTTGATGCCGAGCATTTGCGCGAACAATTCGCCGGTGAGATGGCTGCTGGTGCCGGGCGAAGCCGAGGCGTAGAGCAAGCCGTGCGGGCGCGATTTGGCGAGGGCGACGAATTCCTTGAGGTTGCCGACGTTGATCGACGGCACCACCGCCACCACCAGCCCGGAGTTAGTGATCAGCGAAATCGGCGCAAAATCCCGCAACGGATCGAACGAAAGTTTCTTGAACAACAGCGGCGCGCTGACCTGGGTGTTGACTCCGGTGACATACAGCGTTTGGCCGTCGGGCGGCGCGTTGGCGACAATTTCCGCGCCGACGATGCCGCCCGCGCTAGC